>CAYYFX010000041.1:0-32707 GCA_964471155.1 uncultured Gemmatimonadota bacterium
CTCCCCGGTGGTCCGGACCTTCTTGGACTGCTTCTTGACGCCGTCCACGACGGCCGCGACGGCCTTGTCGATGCCGCGCTTCAGCGCGATCGGGTTCGCGCCGGCGGACACGTTCCGGATGCCCTCCCGGTAGATGGCCTCGGCCAGGATGGTGGCCGTGGTGGTGCCGTCGCCGGCCACGTCGGAGGTCTTGGAGGCCACCTCACGGACCATCTGGGCGCCCATGTTCTGGTACGGGTCGTCCAGCTCGATCTCCTTCGCGACCGTGACGCCGTCCTTCGTCACGTTCGGGGAGCCCCACTTCTTGTCCAGGGCCACGTTCCGGCCCTTCGGGCCCAGCGTGACCTTCACCGCGCGCGCCAGGATGGAGACGCCCTTCAGGATCTCCGCGCGGGCGTCCTCGCGGAACTTCAGCTGCTTCGCCGCCATGGTCTCCGCCTCCCTACTTCTTCGCGATGGTGGCGAGGACGTCCTCCTCGCGCAGGATGACGTACTCGTCGCCGTCGATCTTGACCTCCGTGCCGGAGTACTTCCCGATCAGCACGCGGTCCCCCTTGGCGACGTCGAGCGCCACGCGGGCGCCCTCCTTGTTGAGGCGGCCGGGCCCGACGGCCACGACCTCCCCCTCCATCGGCTTCTCCTTCGCGGTGTCGGGGATGATGATCCCGCCGCGCACTTCCTCCGTCTTGTCGAGCCGCCGGATGAGGATCCGGTCGGCCAGCGGGCGAACGTTCATGGGCGTCCCTCCCTGCGAGGCTTGCCGAGACATGGAACGAAGTCGTCGGGTGAACGACAGACGAGCCCGGACATGCCCAGGCTACGGGGCCAGCCCTGAGCGAAAGGCATGCCAGCGCCGGCGAGGCGGCTCAACGCGTTGTCCTGCAACCGGATCGCGCGAATTCCGGCCGATCCCGCGCCGGCCGGATACTGTCAGTCTGGCAGGGCGCGCTGCGCCAGCCCGGCGCGCGCGATCTGCCGCGCCCGCCGCGACGGCAGCCGGACGCCCGCTCGGCCCTCCGGATACGCACGAGGGGAGGCCGGGTCGCCCCGGCCTCCCCCCCGATCCGTCCCGGATCGACGACCCCCTACGGGGTCACTTCCTGCCACATGTACAGCCGCGAGACCAGCGGCGCGAAGGGCGGCTGGCCCGACATCCCGGAGAACGCCGGGTCGTAGCCGTAGTCGCGGTACGGCGGGCTGTAGGCGGCGTGCTTGGACCACGCGATCTCGCCGGGCTGGATGCCGTCGTTGCGCACGTTGTCCGCCATGTCGGCGAACTGCATGTGCACGATGGAGCCGCGCTTCTGCAGCGTGCGCGAGCTGCCCCAGGACTCCAGCATCTGGTCGTTGTTCGCCCACGCGTCCCCGGCGGAGGGATCGTCCGGGTCGCCGTCCCCGTCCAGGTCCGCGAAGTTCGCCTCGTGCACCACGGGGATGCCGTCCACCAGCGCGGCGTTGATCACGGTGGTGCCGTCCGCGGCCTGGCGGGAGCTCTTCGACCCGTGCGTGTAGGCGTCATCGTCCCGCCAGGAGTCCGACAGGTGCCAGATCCGCCCCGCGGAGATCACCGCGGCGGCGCGCTTGTTCACGCTGTTGAAGCTGCCCTTCGTGTAGATGGAGTGGGCCGCCACGATCGTGAGGTCGTCCTGGAGCTGCTCGGCGTTCACCAGCCGGATGGGCACCTCCGAGTAGATGAGCCCGTTCGCCGGCCAGTTGCCCGAGTCGATCAGCTTCTGGACGTCCAGCTCCTGCACGGTCACGTCCATGTCCAGCGACTGGTTGTAGAACGTCTTCTCGGTGACGGCGTCGCCGATCCAGGCGGTCACGTCGCCGCCGTACGCGTCGTACTGCCGGTCGCCGGACCGGATCCGCAGGGCGGCGTTGCTGTCGTAGTAGCCGCCGGGCTGCACCGTCTCGAGCGGCGGCGGGTCCACGCGGGTGGCCCCGAGCGAGCCGTCCTTCACCGTCCCGCCCCACAGTTCCAGCGCCCCGTCGATGCCGTCGGACGGGTCGTCGTTGGTCCAGTTCGGGTTCTCGGAGTCCATGGCGTTGCCGGGCGTCCCGTTGACCATCTCCACGTAGTTGCCGTCCCGGTCCTTGATGTAGACCCGGTTGCCGGAGTACTTGTCCCGGCCCCAGGCGTCCGTGGTCCGGATCATCTGCCCCGTGGCGGAGATCAGCGGGGAGTCCACGCGCAGCGTGGTGCCGTCCGGGCTGAAGAACAGGTCGCCGTTCGCGTGCACCTTGCCGGTCACGGTCTGGTCCACGCCGCGGACGAACTCGGAGAGGTCGCCGTCCGAGTACAGGGCGTACCCGAACGCCGGCTCCGTGAAGCCGCGGACCTGGAGCTGCCGCCGGTACGCACCGACCGTCCCGACGACGTCGATGATGTACTCGTCCTCGTCGGCCGCGGCGGAGGCCGGGCGCAGCGAGAACCGGAAGCTCTCCGGCAGGCGGGTCCCGGTGAGACCGTTCCCCGGGTCGCCCGGGTTCCACTCCCACACGAGCCACCCGTCGTTCCGCTCGTCGTTCAACCCGTTGTTGTTCGAGTCGTCGCGCACGAGCTGCCCGCCCTGGAAGATGACGGGCGCCATCAGGGACGACACCGCGAGGGAGCCGTCCGCCTCGTGCGTGCGGGCCCGGAAGTTCGACGCGGCGAACTCCCGGTACGCGGCATGCGCGCCGGACTCGGCCACGTACAGCGCCTGCGCCCACTTCTCCTGGTTCGTGGCGATCTTGCCCTCGGTGTTCGCGAGGATCAGGAACGTGCCCCCCGCGAGGCTCAGCACGGTCAGGATCAGGAGCGAGATGACGAGCACCGAACCGCGCTCATCCCCGCCACCGGTCCCCGGGCTTCGGAGTCGGAACATCGTTTGCCTCCTTCTACGGACAGGTCACGAAGATGACGTAGCTGGTGCCCACCGCGCCGCCCCAGCCCACGGCCTTGTTGCCGCGGAAGGTGTACGACCCGGCGTCGAACGTCCTGCTCCACAGGCCCAGCGTCGGCGTGCCGGTGTCCGTGACACCGACGGACGTGCCGGTGGCCGTGTAGTTGTTCTCGATCCAGTCCGGCGGGTTGCCGCGCGGGTCGTACGCGATCCACACCTTGACCGCCGTGTCGAAGTCCAGCACGAGCGCGTGCGAGTCGCCCTTGTTCTTGTCGTTGTTCGGCGTGCGGACGAGGGTGGCCCCCTCCAGCTCGCTCGGCAGGTACGTGAGCGTGTAGGTCCGGTCCGAGTAGTACTGCTGGCCCACGGCGACGTCCCGGACCACGTTGTAGGGCTCGGTGCTGTTCACGCTCACGATGGTCACGCCGAGGCTGCAGGCGGCCGCGAACGGCACCACGTACGGCCCGCACTCCGCGGTGGGCGCCCCGAGGAACGACACCTCGATCCCGGCCGCCGCCAGTTCCAGCGGGGCGGACGGCGCGGTCGGGTACTCCCACCAGCGCACGGTCAGGGTGGCCGCGTCGGCCGGCGCGATGCTCTGCGTGGTCGTGAGGTGCAGCGTGTCGCCCGGGCCCGCGTCGGGCCACGTGCCGGCCAGCCACACCGTGGCCCCGTCCAGCAGCACGGCGTACGGGAACAGGACCGGGTCGGTCCAGTTCATCACCAGCCCGTTCAGGTGGTACGTGTCCACCGCGGAGAGGTTCTCCACGCGCACGTCCATCTGCTCCAGCATGCTGCCGGAGACCGTGGCCGCCTGCCCCTGGTCGACGCCGAGGCACGACAGGCCGGCGCCCGCGTTGTCGACGAACACCTGCGCGGAGTCCGCCACGGAGCAGCCGTTGTCGTCGAAGATCTCCACGACCAGCCCGTGCGGGCCGTCGGGCACGAAGGACGTGGTCCAGCCCGACCCGAAGTCGCCGAACTCGTACGGGGCCGCGTAGTCGACGTAGGACACGGTGCCGTCCACGCGGAACTCCACGCGTTCCACGGTCGCCGTGGAGCAGGCGACGGCGTTGACGGTCCAGGACACCGTCCCGGCCACGACGTCGTAGTCGGACGGCGTCACGATGCCGCCCGACGGCGGGCACAGGCAGCCCCAGCCCGGGACCCCGGACTGCGGGGCGGCCGTGGGGCTCTCGTTCCCGCACAGGTCGTACGCCGCCACGGACACGTAGTACGTGGACCCGGCCGTCAGGCCGTTGACCGTGTGGAACAGCACGCGGCCGACGTCGACGCTGCCGTCCCAGGAGCCCGGCGTGATGCCCCAGAACACCCGGTACCCCAGCACGTCGGACTCCGAGGCCGCCGCCCAGGACACGCGCAGCGCGTCGCCCGTGCCGGTGTCCGTCACGACCAGGTTCGTCGGCGCGACCGGGGGCGCCACGTTGTCGGCGCACGCCGTGGGCACGGCGTCGATCAGGCCGGAGTAGCCGCCCGTGTGCCCGCAGCCGTCCAGCGCGGCCACCTGGAACTGGTAGCTCGTCCCGTTCTCGAGGCCGTACACGGAGTAGGTCTGCACGTTGCCGACCTGCAGCGTGGACGTCACACCCGCCGACGGGTTCCGGAAGTGCACCTGGTAGCCCACGACGTCGGTGTCGGGCACGGAATCCCAGGTCAGGCGCACGAACTCGTCGCCGCCGGTGGCCGCCACGTTGTCGGGCACGTCCGGCGCCGTGACGTCCTCGTCGCAGGGGATCATCGTGATGGAGAAGTCCGGCGTGTTGGGGCCCACGTTGCCGCAGGCGTCGAGCGCGGCCACCCGGAACGTGTGGACGGCATCCTGGGCGAGGCCGCTGAGGATGATCGACGTCCCGGTGGACGTGGAGGTCCGCGTCGTGGCCGGATCGTTGCTGTCCTCCCACGTGATCCGGTAGCTGGCGAGATCCCAGTCCGCCGGGGCGCTCCAGCTGAGCTGGATGCGGTCGTCGCCGACCACGCGGCCGGACAGGTTCGTCGGGGCGGCGGGCGGCGTCGTGTCCGAGGTCACGCCGTTCGCGCTGCCGGAGTAGCCGGACAGGTTGTCCGCCGCGTCCACGGCCTGCACCGCGAGCCGGTAGTTGGCGCTGAGGTCCAGGCCCGTGAGCGTGTAGCTCGTGGCGCTGCCCACGTAGATCGGGGACGGCCCCTGCGCCGCGGTCACGCCGTCGTACGGCGGGCCGGAGTTGCCGTCGGAGTAGTGCAGGAAGTAGCCGGCCACGTCCACGTCGGCCACGCCGGTCCAGGTCGCCGTGGCGGTGCCGCAGCCGAAGGTCACGGCCAGCCCGGTGGGCGACGCCGGCGGCGTCACGTCGCCGCCCGTGGGCACGCTCTTGCCCAGGTTGCGGCACTGGACGCGCGTCGACATGCCGATCTTCTCGTCGTGCAGCCGGGCCGCCCGCGCCTCGCCGAACGACGCGCCGCTCCCGAAGACGAAGATCTCCACCTCGCGCACGGACGGGCGCGCCGCGGTGACGTTCCCGGCGCCGTCGCGGTACACGAAGCGCAGGGAGTCGATGCCCACGGCGATCTCGTCCGTGAAGACGCCGTTCGTGCCGTCGTCGTCCGGCGACCGGACGAGCAGCAGCTCGTTCGTGTTGCCGTCGCCGTCCTGGTCGCCGGTGTCCAGGCGGAAGGTGCGGGTCTGGTTCCGCACGTTCTCGTCGGTCAGGAAGGTGACCTCGTCGGGCGTGATCCGGTTGAACCCCTTGGCGCCGCGGAGCTCGCGGCCGATCCAGCTCACCGCGGCCCGCACGTTCTGCTGTCCGTCGATGTTCTCCACGCCGCGGCGATACCCCTCGTTCGTGGTCGTGAAGATCCGGAACAGCCCGAACGCCACCAGCCCCACGACCACGAGCACCACCAGCAGCTCGAGGAGCGTGAAGCCGCGCTGCCCTTCGTACGATCGCGCGCGCATCGGTTCCTCCTTCCTACATGCCCGAGTCGGAGAGGTAGCAGGACAGGAGGACCGTGCGCGGGCCCTTGCTGTCCGACCACGTGACGTTGACGGATACGGTCTTCATGCCGGTGGCGGGCGCGTTCTCCTGGACCGTCCACGCGCGCGCGAAGCTGGCCTCGATCGTGTCCGCCTCCGCGCTGTTCACCAGCTGGACCCACGGGGTCCGCTTCAGTTCCTCGATCTTGGCCTGCGCGTGGAACGTGGCGCGGCTCTCCAGGTCGCCGCGCGTCACCTTCCGCATCGACAGCGGGAACAGGCTCGCCAGGGAGAGGACCCCGACCCCGATGATCGTGATCGCCACCATGACCTCGACGAGCGAGAAGCCCGAGGCGCCCTTCGCGGCCCTCCGCGGGGCCGGGGCGTCGTTCGTCACGTTTCTCATGGGATGCTCACCGTCACCTTTCCCGTGGACGCGAGGAGATCGATCCTCCGCTGCGACGCCCCGCTGCGGATGACCAGGGAGCCGGAGGCGTCCGTGGAGCCGTCCGGGCGGAAGATCACCCGGTTCGCCCCGAAGAAGCTGGGGTTGGCCAGGATGCACGCGTCCGGCATGTCGTGCGTCTGCCGGGAGTCGTCCGGCCCCATCAGTGCGTCGTTGCCCTGGTCGTCCCAGACCTGGAAGTCGTTCTGCGCCGTCCGGAACGTCAGGATGTAGTTGTTCCCCTCCGCGACGGCCTTCTCCCGGGCCAGCCGCATCGCCGTCGCGATCCGGTTCGCCGCGCCGTTGACGCGGTGCTGCTCCATGAGGCCCCGCACCGATCCCCACGACATCGCGGCCGCGAGGCCGAGGATCGTGATCACCACGACCATCTCGACGGCGGTGAAGCCTGCCTGCTTCGGACGATCCATCGTTCCCACCTCCCGGCGCCTCCTCCTGCCAGACTCGTGCCGTTCGGAACGGGCGGCGGTCCCTTGGCGTCGGCTTGCGTCCCGCGGGGGATCCTCGCGCGCGGGGCGCGCGCGGTTTTCGCGGACGTGACGGCCCGCCTTACCTTCGGGTAATGTCACGCGGCCGGTCGGGCAGCGCCGGCGGGAGGCGGACGTGGACAGCACCGCGCGCGTGCGCGCCGAAGGACACCTGATCGATTCCGGCACCCTTTCGCGGATCTTCGATCACGTCATCCAGGCGGGGTGCAGCTACGAGATCCTGGACTTCCGCATCGGGAGGAAGAACGCCGAGACGTCCGCGGCGGACCTCGTGCTGAAGGGGCCGGACCCGGCGGCGCTGGACCGGCTGCTGGAGAACCTGGTGGATCTCGGCGTGCGCCGGCTGGACGGCGAGGACGCGCGGACCGCCCCCGCCCCCGCCGACGGCGTCGTCCCGGACGACTTCTACTCCACGTCCAACCACGAGACCTGGGTCCGCACGGGCGCCGGGTGGATCCGCGTGGAGCGGCAACGGATGGACTCCGTCGTGGTGATCGACGGACCGCGCGCGATCTGCACGAAGCTGCGGGACGTGCCCCGGGGGGCCGCCGTGGTCGTGGGGACGGACGGGATCCGCGTGGTGCCGCCGGACAAGGAGCGGGATCGCGCCCACTTCGGCTTCATGACGAACGAGGTCTCCTCGGAGCGGCGCGTGGAGATCGCGGTGGACCGGCTGGCGCGGGACATGGGCGCGGCCCGGGCGGCCGGGCGCCGGGTGGCCGTGGTCGCGGGGCCGGTGGTCGTCCACACGGGCGCGGTCGCGGCGATGGAGGCCCTGGTCGGGATGCGCGCCTTCGACGTGCTCCTCGCCGGCAACGCCCTGGCCGTGCACGACGTCGAGCGCGCGCTGTACAACACGTCGCTCGGCATCGACGCGGACTCCGGCGAGGCGGTCCAGGACGGCCACCGCAACCACATGCGCGCGATCAACGCGATCCGGCGCGCCGGCGGCATCGCGGCCGCGGTGCGCGAGGGCGTGCTGACCCGCGGGGTGATGCACCGGTGCGTGACCTGCGGGGTCCCGTTCGTCCTTGCCGGCAGCCTCCGCGACGACGGGCCGCTCCCCGAGGTGATCACGGACATGAACGCGGCGCAGGAGGCGTACGCGAAGGCGCTGGAAGGCGCCGCCGTCGTCCTCGTGCTCTCGACCATGCTGCACGGCATCGCGGTGGGCAACATGATCCCGTCGTCCGTGCTCACGGTGTGCGTGGACATCAACCCGGCGGTGGCCACGAAGCTCGCGGACCGCGGGTCCGCGCAGGCCATCGGCGTCGTCACCGACGTGGGTTCCTTCCTGGGCCTGCTCGCCGCGCGGCTCGCCGCCGCCCGCCGCTGACGTGCCGGCGTTCGGCGTCTCCTACTTCGGCGTGCGCGACCCGCGGCACGCGCGC
Organism: uncultured Gemmatimonadota bacterium; assembly: GCA_964471155.1. Lineage (GTDB taxonomy): Bacteria > ARS69 > ARS69 > ARS69 > ARS69 > CAYYFX01. The sequence continues at coordinate 8,202 of CAYYFX010000041.1, forward strand.
ACGGACCTGGACGAGATCGCCGGGGCCGGGTTCCGCACGGTCACGCACACCCTCTCCGAGCACGATCTCCGCTACCACCTGCGGGATGTCGAGCGGCTGGTGGCGGAGACGCGCGCGCGCGGCCTCGAGGCCGCGCTGGACCCCTGGGGCGTGGCCGGGCTGTTCGGGGGCGAGGCGTGGTCGGAGCTGGCGCTCGTCGACCTCGACAGCCGGCAGGTCGATGCGAACGGCGCCTCCGTGCCCGCGTGCTGCCCGAACGCGCCGGCAACGCGCGCCCTGCTCCGCCGGTGGGCGCGCACCGCCGTCGAGCTCGGCGCGGACGTGCTGTTCTGGGACGAGCCGCATTTCCACCTCGGCGCGCTGCGCGACGGGCCCAAGGCGCCGTGCTGCCGGTGCGGAACGTGCAGCGCCGCGTGGCGGGAGCGGCACGGCGGCGCGCTGCCGCCGGAGGGCGACCCGGCGCTGGCGCGCTTCCGGCAGGAGGCGCTGACCGGGCTCCTGGCCGAGGCGATCGCCGCCGCGGAGGGACCGGTGCGGCACTCCCTGTGCCTGCTGCCGCGCGGCGAGTTCGCGGGCGCCGGCTCCGACGACTGGGAGGCGTTCGCGGCGGTGGCCGGGCTGCACCGGCTGTCCACGGATCCGTACTGGATGGACCGGCCCGTGGTTCCGGCGGAGTTCGTGACCCGCCACGCCGCGCCCCTGCGGGCACTGTGCGACGCGACCGGGCGCGAGATGGAGGTCTGGGTGCAGGGGATCCGCATCCCCGCGGGACGGGAGCGCGTCCTCGGCGAGGCCGTCGACGCCGCGGTGGCCTGCGGCGCGGAGGTCGTCTCGTTCTGGAGTTACCGCGGCACCGCGCGCATGAGCAGCCTGGCCTGTGGCGATCCCGACGCGGCCTGGCGCGCCATGCAGGACGCGGTGCGGCGGCACGCATGAGCGCCGCGCGCGCCCTCGCCGGGTCGGCCGCCCTCCTCCTGGCGGCGGCGACGGCGGCGGCGCACCCCATGGGCAACATCTCGGTGAGCCACTACGCCGGCATCGAGCCCGGCGCCGACGGCGTGCTCGTGAAGTACCTGCTGGACTTCGCCGAGATCCCCTCCTACCGCGAGCTGGCGCTGCTGGATCCGGACGGCGACGACCGCGTGACGCCGGAGGAGCGGGAGGCGTACCTGCGCACGAGGACGGCGACCGTGCTGCAGGCGCTGCACCTCACCGTCGACGGCCGGCCCCTGCGCCTCGCGTCCCGCTGGAGCGGCGTCACGTTCCCGCCGGGCGAGGGCGGCCTGTCGACGGTGCGCATCGCGTGGGAGCTGTTCGCGCCGTGGAGCGCGCCGCCCGGCCCGAAGGCGTTCCTCGTGTGGAACGACGGCAACTACGCGGACCACCCGGGCTGGAAGGAGATCCGCTTCTCCGGCAGGGACGGCCTGTCCGTGGGACGCACGTCGCTCCGTCCCGCCCCGGAGAGCGACGCGCTCGGCAACTACCCGGAGGAGTACCTGGACAATCCGCCGGTCGACACGAAGGCGTGGTGCCTCTTCGGCCCGGGGCTGACCGCGGAGGAGGCCGCACGCTTCGAGCCGCCGTCCGCCTTCGGCGGCGGGCGGAAGGACCGGCTCGTGGGGCTCCTCGGGGCGGAGCGGCTGTCCGCGGACGTCGTGGTGCTGTCGCTGCTGCTGGCCGTCGTCCTGGGCGCGGCGCACGCGCTCGAGCCCGGGCACGGGAAAACGGTGGTCGCGGCCTACCTCGTGGGGTCGCGCGGCACGCTCGCCCAGGCGGTCCTGCTCGGGCTGGTCGTCACGTTCACGCACACCTTCAGCGTCCTCCTGCTCGGCGTGCTCGTGCTCTTCCTGTCGCGCCACCTCGTGCCGGCCACGCTCCTGCCGTGGCTGGGGTTCGTATCCGGCATCCTCATCGCGGCGGTGGGCGCCGGCCTGCTCCGGGCGCGCTGGCGGGAACGGACGACCGGCGGCGCGGCGCCCGCGCATCCGCGCATCCACGACCACGGCGGGTTCGCCGCGCCGCACGCGCACGTGCCGGAAGGCCCCGCGAGCCTGCGGAGCATCCTCGCCCTGGGCGTCTCGGGCGGGCTCGTGCCCTGCCCCGCCGGGATCGTCGTGCTGCTCGCGGCCGTGTCCACGCAGCGGATCCTGTTCGGACTCCTGCTGATCGTGGCCTTCAGCGTGGGGCTGGCCGTGGTGCTCGTCGGCGTCGGGATCCTGTGCGTGACGGCCCGGCGCCTGTTCGACCGCCTCCCCGCCTCCGGCCGGTTTGCGAACCGCATGGGGATCGCCTCCGCCGTCCTGGTGACGCTGTTCGGGGTGGGCCTGGCCGTCCGGTCGCTGGCCTCGCCGGGCGGCTGACCCTCGCGGACCCTCCAAGGACGCCCGGAAACCGCAAGGAAACACCACTTGCGAACGCGCGGGACCGCGATGGCGCGGCGTCGCGCGGCGAGGCCGCGGACCTCCCTGCTATACTCGTTCCCGCGGCGGACGCTGCCCATTCCGTGATGATTCACACTCCCGCCCGCTCGTTGCGGGACCCCGGGAAGGGTTCGCGAGGCCCGTGAAGCACGACTCGGGTGGCTCCGCCGCCTCCCTATCCGGGTCCCCGATCCGGGCCGTCCGGCGGCCCGAGCAGGATCGTCTCCACGACCTCGCCCGCCTCCACGCGATCGCGCCCCTCCGGCACCACGGCGAGCGCGTTCGCGTGCACGAGCGACGACAGGTTGCCCGACCCCTTCGGTCCCACCTCGCGGACGCGCGCGCCGGCGGCATCCACCGCGACGCGCGCCCGCGCGAAGTGACGCCGGTCGCGCGGCCCCTCGATGACCGACTCGGCGCGCGCCGGCAGGCGCGGGCGCTCGGGGTGCGCGTCCCCCTGCAGCCGCCGGAGCGCGGGGCGGACGAAGTTCTCGAACGCGACGAACGCGGACACGGGATTGCCGGGCAGCCCGAACACCAGCGTCCTCCCGAGGCGACCGAAGAGCAGCGGCTTCCCCGGGCTCGACCGCACGCGCCAGAAGATCTTCGCGAAGCCCGCATCCGCGAGCGCGGCGCCGAGGAGATCCCGGTCCCCCACCGACACGCCGCCGGAAGCCACCAGCACGTCGGCCCCCGCGGCTCGCGCGATCCGCGCGCCGAGATCCCCGAGCGTGTCCCGCCCGAGTCCCAGCCACCGCTCGTCCGCGCCCGCGTCGCGGATCGCGCCGCGCAGCGTCCAGTCGTTCGCGCTCCGGATGCGCCCGGGCGCGAGCGCCTCGTCGGGACGCAGCAGCTCGTCGCCCGTGACGAGCAGGGCCACGACCGGCCGGCGCCGCACGCGGACGCGCGCGTTGCCGAGAGCCGCCAGGAGCCCCACGTCCGCCGGCGCGAGCGCACGGCCTTCCGGAAGCACCTCCGCCCCCGCCGCCACGTCCTCGCCCGCCGCGCGGACGTTCCGCCCGGGCGGCGGCGCACCGAACACGCGCACGTCGCGGTCCGTCCACTCCGTCCACTCCAGCATGACGAGCGCGTCGGCCCCGTCCGGCATCGGCGCGCCGGTCATGATGCGCACGGCCTCGCCGCTCCGCACCGGCACCGCGGCCGGATGCCCGGCCGTGGAGTCCCCGACCACGACGAGCGTCACGGGACGATCCGGCGCCGCGCCGGCCAGATCCGCGGCGCGCACGGCGAAGCCGTCCACCGCGCTGTTCGCGAAGGGGGGCAGCGGGTGCGCCGCGCGGATCGGCGCCGCGAGCACGCGCCCGTACGCGTCGTCCAGCGCGATGTCCTCCGCCGGCAGCGGCGCGAGCTCCGCGCGCACGCGCGCGACGGCCTCGTCGAAGGCGAGCGGAGCGTCCGCCGACAGGCGCCTCGGCGCGCTCACCCGTCGTTCCCGGGCCCGACGCTGTCCGCCACCCACGCGGCGTAGGCCGGGCTTGCCGCGTGGATCGCGAAGCGGAGGATCGCCGGCGTCCCGTACGGGTGGATCTCGCGCAGCCGGCTCTCCGCCCGGTCCGCCCACGCCGCCGTCGTCTTGAGCGCGAGCGTGCACTCGGGCTCCTCGTGCACGCGCCCCTCCCACCGGTACACCGAGCGGACGGCTCCGACGTTGCCGCACGCCGCGAGCCGCTCGTCCACCAGGCGGCGCGCCGCGGCCAGCGCGTCGGCCTCGGTCGCGAAGGTCGTGACGATCTCCACGAGGGCGGGCGGCATCACGGGGCTCCTCCCGTCCCGGCGGGGCCCGCCGCGTCGAGCGCGGCGCGCGCGGCCGCCGCGGGTGCGCCGTCCGGCTCCAGCTCCAGCACCCGCCGCCATTGCGCGTCGGCATCCGGACCCCGCCCGGCCGCGGCATACGCCTGGGCCAGCGAGACGCGCACGGACGCCGATCGCGGCCGGATCGCCGCCGCCTCCTCCAGGAGCTTCACCGCGCCCGCCGGGTCGCCCTGCTCGAGGCGCATCCGCGCCTGCGCCTGCCGCGCCACCACCGAATTCGGATCCACGCGCAGCGCCGACTCCAGCACCGCCCAGGCGGCGTCGTCGTTCCCCAGCTCGCGCTCGACGCGCGCGAGGTCCAGGTACACCGTCGAGGGATTCGGCCCCAGCTCCAGCGCCCGCCGGAAGGCATCGCGCGCACCGCGAAGGTCCGGCCCGGCGCCGCGCGCCCGCCCGAGGTACTCCCACACCAGCCGGTTGCCGGGATCCGCCGCGGCGACGTGCGCCAGCGTGCTCTCCGCCGCGGCGGCGAGGCCCGCGTCGAGCTGGCCGATGCCGCGGTTCACGTCGTCCAGGAGGTCGATCCGCTCCGCCGGATCCGGGCCCCCGCCGAAGAGTTCGTCCAGGCTCTCCGCGCCCGCGCCGCCCGCGCTCAGGTAGCCGAGCGAGCGCAGCGCCTCGGTCTCCTCGCCCGTCGCCGCGCCGGCGCCGAGCAGGGCCGCCGCCGCGGTGTCCGGCCACGCCGCGTCCAGCCGCGCCGCGAGCCGGCTCGCGTCCTGCGGGTGCGAGGCCGCGAGATCGTCCGTTTCGCCGGGGTCGGTCCCCGTCCGGTACAGCCGCTCGCGCGCGCCGGTCACGAGCTTCCAGCCGTCCTCCTCCCACGCGCGCAGACCGCTCCACCCGAAGTTCAGCGCCGGGTAGAGCGTCTCCGCGAGCACCGGACCCGTGAAGCGGTCCGCGGCGGGCGCCGCCCCGTCCGCGAGCCCGCCCTCCACGCCGGCGAGGTCCAGCAGCGTGCGCGCCACCGACTCCAGCGCGACCGGCGTCCCGGACAGACGCGGCGCGTAGCGCTCGTCCCGGACCACGAGCGGCACGCGGATCGTGGCACCGTGCAGGAGGACGCCGTGCGTGTCCTCTCCGTGCTCGCCCAGAGCTTCGCCGTGGTCCGACGCCACGACGACGCGGCGCGCGATCCCGGGCCGTCGCTCGTCCAGCAGGCGGAGCAGCGCCCCGAGCTGCGCGTCGGCGTACGCCACCTCCGCGTCGTACGGGTGGCGCGGGGCCGCCGCCGGCCACGGCGCCGGCGCCTGGTACTCGGCATGGGGATCGAAGAAGTGGGCCCACAGGAACAGCGGCTGCGCCGGCGGCGGGGCCTTGCGGTCGAAGTACCGCCCGACCCGGGCCACGACCTCCCCGGCGTTCCGCTCGCGCAGATGCCCGGTCCCCTCGTCGTCCTCGCCGCCGCGGAGATGCTCGTCGTAGTGGTCGAAGCCGCGCTCCAGGCCGAACCGGCTGGCGAGCGGGAACGCCGCGATGAACGCGGCGGTCGCCCTTCCGGCCTCGCGGAGGATCGCGGCCACCGGGGCCGGCCCGTCCACGGGCAGCGCGAAGATCCCGTTGTCGCGCACGCCGTGCACGGACGGGGGCAGGCCGGTCATCATGGACACGTGGGACGGCAGGGTGAGGGGCGCCGGCGCCCGCCCCTCGAACGCGAGCAGTCCGCCCCGGGCGAGCCGGTCGGCCACCGGCGTGCGCGCCGCCGGATCGCCGAGGCACCCCCACCGGTCGGCCCTCAGTGTGTCGATGGTGACGAGCACGACGTCCGCGGGCCGCCCGGCGGGACTGCACGACGCCAGCAGACCGGCCAGAAGCCCGCCGGCCGCACGCCACACCCGTCGTTCCGTCCTCCGGGGGAGCTTCACGCGACCTCCGTTCCCGTCGCGCCGGGCGACGCGGCGAAGGTAGGAGCGAACCCCGCTCCCGCGCAACTCGAAACACCCCGGACAAACGGTTGATCCGGCAGCACTTGCACCGCCTTCCGCTTGACGCGGCCGGGTTTCGTGCCTAGGATCGAATCAGCGCGATTCCTTCCCCTCCGCAGAAGGGAACCGGTCATGCCTCGCCGGCTTCGCGCCGCGGCCTTCGGGTTGCTCGCCGGTCTCGGCGTGCTGCTCGCCGGCGGCGCCGCCTCCGCAGATTCGCGAGCCCTCACGGTCGACGACATCCTCCGCCTCCACGCCGCGGGCGTGGACGAGGACGTCATCATTTCCGAGATCATCGTCACCGACACGGTCTTCCTGCTGGACGTGGACGACATCCTCCGCCTGCAGGAGGCGGGGCTGTCGGACCGGCTGCTGCAGTTCCTCGTCGATACCGGACGCGACGACTACGTCACGGAGGAGGACGCCGGCGCGCTCCCGGAGGACGAGACCGCCGTGGACGACGGCGAGGTCGAGGTGGCCTACGTGGAGGAGACGGTCGCCCGGCCCGTGTACGTCTCGCTCCGCTGGAACTACCCGGTCTGGTGGTACGACTACTACTGGCACGACTACTGGTACTACGACTGCTCCTACGATCCGTGGCTGGTGTCCTGGAGCGTGTGCGGCGCCTGGTACCCCACCTGGTACTGGCGCAGCCACTGCTGGGCGCCGCCGGGCTGGGGATACCGACACCACTGGTGGACGAGCAGCGGCTATCCGGGCTACGGGTGGAGCTGGGGCTACGCGAGCGCGTGGGACCGTTGGGGCAGCGGCGCGCACGACCTGAGCGAGCGGAAGTACAAGTCCGGTTCCGGCGCCAGCTCGGCCGGCAAGCTCGCCGTCGCCGGCGTCGGCCTGAAGACGCGCGAGGGCACGCGCCTCCCGGGGGACCGGTCGGTGCGGGTGGCCAGCGGCAAGGGCCGGCTGGCGGTGGACTCCCGTGACCCCGACGTCCGGCGCCCTGCCCGCTCCGGGGACGAGCGGATCGCGGACCGCGGCGATGCCGTGCGGCGTCCCGTGAAGTCCGCCGTGCGCTCGGACGCGGATCGCACCGGCATCCGGCGCCCTACGCGCCCCGTGCGCAACCCGGCGCCGGCGGACCGCCCGGTCAAGCGCGTCGTGCGCCGGTCGGAGGAGAAGCCGTCCGCGCCGGATCGCGCGCCGCGGGCGCCGAGCGCCGTGAAGCCCGCGCCGCCGGACCGCGGGGACGCGAAGGTGCGGCCCCCGGCCACGCCGCGGACGCAGCCGGCGCCGCGCCCCGAGCCGCCGCCGCGCGTGCAGTCGCGGCCGGCGCCGAAGGCCGCGCCCGCACCCGCGCCGCCGTCCGGCCAGAAGAGCCGCGGCAACCCCGGCGGCGGCTCGAAGACGCGCCACCGCTGATCCCCCGCCCGGCGAGGGGCCTCAGTCCCGCGCGACCGCGAACACGGTCGCGCGGGACGTTTCGTTCCCGGCCACGCGATCCGTGATCCGCACCTCCACGTCGTACACGCCGTCGGCGAAGGTCTTGGGGTCCAGCGCGAAGAACTCGCGGGCCGTGCCCGATCGGGCCCGCCCGTCGTAGGACGTGGCCACGCCGGGAATCACGCGCCCCTTCGAGGATCCGAACCACGAGGACGCCCGGGCCCCCGGCCGGGGCCGGATCGTGAACGTGACGGTGTACAGCGCGTCCCCGGACGGCGAGAGCGTCAGCCCGTAGATCTCGAAGTACAGGTGGATGTCCCGGTCCCCCGGATACGTGCCGGGCGGGTACGGCACGACCTGCAGCCCCTCGCGCACGAACGGCTCCGCCGGACCGGCGGCGCGAACGTCCACCGCCCGCTGCACGTCCGACATCGCGAGCACCCCTTCGGGGAACGCCGGGACCGTCACCTCGGTCCGGAACACGCCGAGGTCGCGGCTGACGCTGTCCTGCACGCTCAGGGCGAGCCGGTAGCTGCCCGGATCCACGAGCAACGTGGTCTGGTCCAGGACGAGCCGCCCCGCCAGGTCCTCCGCGAGGCCCCGACGGTCCCGGGCGAAGCGCTGCGTGCGGGCCACGTCGTGGTACTCGCGCGTCTGCAGGGCGACCTGCACGTCCCACACGGCCTCCCGCGCCTCCCCGTCCGTGCGGAACCGCAGGTCCTTCGCCCACATCGCCGTGTTCACGAGCAGCCGCGTCCTCCCCGACTCGCGGTCCCTGAACGACTGCACGTCGAACACCACGTCCAGCTTCCCGCCGCCGAAGTCGTGGCGATACATCCGCGGCCGGTCGTGCAGGGTCTCCTGCCCGCGCTCCATCATGCGCGACAGGCGCTCGCGCGCGGCCGCGACCTCGGCGTCGACCGGCGCGAACTCCTCCTTCACGCGCTGCATGGCGGTCTCGCGCGTGGGCCGCCCGGCCGCCGCGGGGACCTCGGCGTCCGCGCCGAGCGCCGTGATGCCCACCTCCATGTCCGGCCGGTTCGTGCGCCGGTCCGCGATCCCGTCCACGAAGTCGCCCTGGAAGCGCGCATCCTCCAGCTCGAACGCGGCGTCCAGCCACCAGTACACCCAGACCTCCTGCGGCGGCACGAGCCCGACCCCCGGGACCACGTCCCCCGGGATCCGGCGCCGCTCGTCGGGCGGCCCGTAGCGCAGGAGGAGCTGCCCGCGCGCGTCCCAGCCCGGCTCGCGGTCGCGGGCGAAGTGCGCGCGCGCGTACGCGAGGCGCTTGTAGTGGGCGATGCGGCGCTCGTTCTCCGGCGTCGTGGGCGTGGGATCCAGCTCGGCCCAGCGGATGCGCAGCCATTCCGCCCGCTGCTCCTCCGGAAGCGAGCGGAACTCCACCTGCTGGTCCTCGGTGAGCACGTACGCGAGGTGGTCCAGCGCGCCGTCGTCCGTGGTCTCTTCGGCCGGGGCCACGGAGTCGAGGTCCACCGTGGGGCGGCCCGCGCCGCCGGTCATCCCGCCGCAGCCGGCCAGCGCGGCCAGCGCGGCCAGCGCGAACGCACCCGCCGCCGTCCGCCCGGCCCGGGCCGCACGCATGGCCGCCGACCTCAGAAGTCCATCCCGATGGAGAAGTAGCTCCTCGAGTCCCCCACCCGCCGCTTGAGGTCGGTCCGCTGCGCGATGTCGTACTTCAGGGCGAAGTAGCCCAGGCCCAGACGGAACCCGATGCCGTAGCCCGCCGCGATGTCGTCCAGCGCGTTCCCTTCGAAGACCCGCGCACCGTCCGCGAACGCGCCGCCGGCATCGAAGAAGAGCACGCCGCCGACGCCGCCGAACGCGATCCGGAGCGGCCACCCGAGCCGCAGCACCTCGACCAGCGGGAACCGCAGCTCGGTGTTCCACAGGGCGACGTTCCGGCCCTCCAGCTCCCCGTAGTCCAGGCCGCGCACGGTGCTGGAGCCGCCCACCCGGAACAGGGCCGGCGTGTTCCCGCGCGACGTGCCGCCGATCACGCGGGTGGCGAACACCGTCGCCCGCCCCAGCGGGAAGTACCGGCGCCAGTCCAGGATCGCCGTGCCCGCCTGCACGTCGCCGAAGGCCTGGCTGTAGCTCAGCCGCGCGCGCCGCCCGTGGACCGGACCGAGGTACCCCCAGACGACGTCGTCGCGCACGACCGCGATCTCCGGCCCTCCGAAGTACAGCAGGTCCGAGTCCGACTCCAGCGTGCTCACGAAGCCGCCGGAGAAGCTCTGGTTGAACGTGCGGCGGGACAGCGCCTCGCCGCGCAGCGTGAGCTCCAGGCGGTCGAACATCGAGAAGGGACGCAGGAACGTGACCTGCACGCCGCGGAAGATCCGGCTCTCCACCTCCAGCTCGTCCGACGCGGTGAACACCCCGTAGTCGTTGCGGTACTGGTAGGCGGCGACGCCCCAGTTGATGCGGCTCGAGAGGTTGTAGTAGCCCAGCAGCAGGTCGGAGTCCTCGAGCGAGCCGTACACGGCGGCGCCGACCTGCACGACGTGGTTGGACAGGATGTCCGAGATGGCCACCTGCGCGGAACCGGCGAAGCCCACGTTGGACGCGAACAGCGGCGAGGCGCCGATGAAATCCGGGGACCACTTCAGCCGGTACGGCTCCGACTCGAGCGTCTCGGGATCGGGAAGGTCGAACGTGGTCTCGCGGAACACCTGCGAGAGGACGATCTTCTCCTGCGACTCCTCGGGCGGCGCCCCCGGGACCACCTCCGCGCGCGCGATGCTGCCCGTCCCGGGCCCGGCCAGGGTGAGCGGCGGCGGCGGCGCCAGGAGGTGCCCGAGCGAATCCGCCCCGGCCGCCGCCGTCTCCGCGAGCGGCACGGGCGCCGGGTCCGGCGCGGCCCAGGGCACGACGGTCTCCCGCTCCCTCTGGGCGAGCCGCTCCACCGACGTGGCCGTCTCGACCTCGATCGCCTTGCCGAGCGGGTCGTCGATCGCGTACAGCTCCCAGCCGTCCCCCATGAACGTGGTGAAGACCATGCGCCCGCCGTCGCGCGACCAGGAGAACGGCGGGCTGGACTCCACGAGCCCGGTCACGCCCGTGATCAGCTTCGTGAGCCGGCTGAGGCGATCGGTGGCGAGGTCCTGGATGTAGAGGTCCGAGATGCCGTCCCGGTCGGAGACGAAGGCCAGCGTGCCGCCGTCCGGCCCCCATTGCGGCGCGATGTTCTTCCCGGACTGCCCCGGCAGCACCTCGATCGCGCCCGTCGCCACGTCCAGGATGGCGATCCTCGGCTCGCCGAACACGAGGTGGTCCAGATCGGTGTCCGGGCCGCGGTCCGTGACGAACGCGATGCGCGTGCCGTCCGGGGACCATTGCGGATCGCGGGCGAGGTGGGGGTCGTCGGTGAGCTGCGTCAGCTCGCGCGTGTCCGGGTCCACCGCCCAGAGGTCGGACGTGCCCCCGCGGACGCCGCTGAACACGATGCGCCGCCCCGTCGGCGCCCAGGCCGGCGAGTACAGCGCGTCGAAGTCCAGGTCCAGCGCCTGCACGACCTCGCGGGATTCCACGTCGAAGATGTTCAGGACGTCCGCGCCGCCGCGCTTCGAGGGGAAGGCCAGGTACCGGCCGTCCGGCGACCAGCCCAGCGAGGTGTACAGGTACCGGAGGGACTCGAAGTCCCCGGAGCGCTCGCCCTTCACCAGGGTCGCGAGGACCTTCCCGTCCACGGCGGAGGCCAGCACGATGTCCTTCGAGAACGCGCCGTCCCGGATGAAGGCGACCCGCTCCCCGTCCGGCGAGATGGCCGGCGCCACGTCCAGCGTCTGGAACCCGTGCTTCCGGTTCAGGCGCCGCCCGTACGCGTCGGGCCGGTACAGGTCCACGATCTGCGGGTAGTACTTGCGCCGCACCCAGTCCGTCCACTCGCGGTCCAGCGTGGCCGCGTCCATGCCGAGCGTCTTCTCGTACGCCACCTCGAGCGACCGGTAGTAGGACGCCTTCCGCAGCAGCTCGCCGATCCGCTCGTCGCCGAAGCGCATCCCGAGGAAGCTGACGATGGCCTGGCCGATGCGGTACACGCGGATGTCGTACACCCGGTCCATCATGGACAGCGGGATCAGCTGGCCCTCCAGCGCGGACCAGCGCAGCCACATCTCCGTGTTTGGGTCCACGGAGCCGATGGAGAGGTACTCCGCCATCCCCTCGCGGAACCATGCGGGTAGCTGGTACGCGAGGGGGCTGATGTCCCCCGCCGTGCCGTACACGATGTCCACCTGGAACGCGTGCACCAGCTCGTGCGTCAGCACGTGGTCGAACTCGCCGTAGGACCCGGTGAAGGGCAGGAAGACCCGGCGCTTCGCGAACTCGGTGATGCCGCCGACGCCCTCGGAGATCAGGCCGGGCGTGATGTTCGTCTGCTGGAAGTCCGTGTGCGAGGCGTAGACGATGACCGGGACGCGGTCCTCGATCTCGTGCCGCAGGATGCGCGACAGGCGCAGGTAGGCGCGCTCGGCCATCCGCGCCGCCTTGCGGGCGGACTCCTCCTCGCCCTCGTAGTAGTAGATGTCGAAGTGCTCCGTCTGGATCGTCTTCCAGTCGAAGTCCTTGTACTGCACCTTGTTCTTGCCGAACTGCGCCGCGGCGGGGCCCGCGGCCGCCCACAGGAGTGCCGCCGCCAGGACGGCGGTCCGCGCGAACGCCGTCGGGATCCGGTGGGCTCTGCGCATCGCCTGCTTTCCGAGGGGCGGGGCATCCGGCGGATCGGCGGGGAGGCGCGCCGGAGCAGCTCCGTCTCCACGTTAGCAAAGGGTCGCGGGAGCCGCAAGTCGGCCTGCCGGATGCGGTTGCGGAGGCGGCCTCAGGTACGCGGCGGACGCGCCCCGCCGGCGAGCACCGGATGCATCGCGGCCGCCAGGTCGCGGTTCGCGGCCACGACCTCCGCCCCGAACGGGTCGAACGGCTCCCCGCCGAACCCGGTGACGATGCCGCCCGCCTCCTCGACGAGGAGCGCCCCGGCGGCGACATCCCAGGGGTGCAGCTTGAGCTCCCAGAACCCGTCGAAGCGGCCCGCCGCCACCCACGCCAGGTCCAGCGCGGCGCTGCCCAGCCGCCGCACCGCGCGGCAACGCTTCATGAAGCGCGCGAAGTGGTCCAGGTTGTCCACGTCGGTCGTGCGGATGTCGTACGGGAAGCCGGTCACGAGCAGGGCGTCGCCGAGCGTCGTCGTCCCGGAGACGCGGAGCCGCCGGTCGCCGAGGAACGCCCCGGCGCCGCGCGCGGCGCGGAAGCACTCGTCCCGGTTCGGGTCGTGGACCACGCCGGCCAGCATGCGTCCGCCGTGCATCACGGCGATCGAGACGCTCCACAGCGGGAGGCCGTGCGCGAAGTTCGTGGTGCCGTCCAGCGGATCCACGATCCACCGCGGCGCCCCGGCCTCGCCCTCGTCGCCGCCGCCCTCCTCGGCCAGGATGCCGTGCCCGGGGAAGCGGCGGCGGATGCCCTCCACCAGGAACGCCTCGGAGGCGCGATCCGCGCGCGTCACGAGATCGACCTCGCCCTTCCGCTCCACCGCCACGCCCTCGGCGGCGATGCCGAGCAGGATCCGTCCCGCCTCCCGGGCGAGGTCCTCGGCGGCGTCGCGCAGGCCCACGGGGTCCATGCCCGCACGGTAGCACGGACCGCTCCGTGCGTCGCGCGGCGGGCCCGGACAAGCGAAGGGGGCCGGCCCCCGGAGGGACCGGCCCCGCTTCCGCTTCTACCCGAGGAATCGGGCTACTTCAGCATGACCGCCTTGCGGGTGGCCGCGAAGTCGCCGGCAACCATCTTGTAGAAGTAGATGCCGCTGGAGACCTTCGCGCCACCATCGGCACGACCGTCCCAATCGCGGACGTAGGAGTTCCCCTCCAGCGTCTCGTCCACCAGCGTCCGCACCTTCTGACCGAGGATGTTGTAGACCTCGATCGAGACGTGCTGACGGCTCGGCACGCTGAAGCGGATGGACGTGTTCTCCGAGAACGGGTTCGGCGTGGCCTGGGCCAGGTCGAAGCCGAAGCGGCCGTTCGCCACGACCGGAGCGTCGGTACCGCTGTTGACGCAGCCGGTGAAGCTGGTGGCCGGGAGACCGAAGTCCACCGTGAACACCTTGTTCAGGATGCACGCACGCGCCACGTCGGACACCAGGGCCTCGATACCGAAGCCGCAGTGCACCGCCACGCCGCCGCCCACCACGCGCACGTTCTTGATGATCGCGTGGCGGTTGTTGGTGGCCGCGTCACCTGCCTGGTAGGTGGCGAGGACGGTGGCCGTGCGCACGCCCGGAACCGACGGGTTCAGGGTCAGCTTGTCGAAGGTCTTCCGGATGCCCGGGCACTCGCCGTACAGACCGACGGTGATCCCGGCGAGCGACGTACCCGCGCTGCCCACGACGTTCAGGACCTTGTCGGCCGTGAGGTCGTCGGTGGCACTCGGGAAGTTCACGCCGAGGTAGTTGCCCAGGAACCCGATCGTGGAGTCGGCGTTGTTGCCGCCCACGCCGAGGAAGAACGCCACGTCGTCGCCCGTGGAGAACAGCTTGCCGCCGTTGTCCAGGAAGCTCGCCAGCTCGAGCCGCGTGGTGTCCGCGTACGAGTAGGCGTCGAACGTGCCGTTGAGCCAGATGACGGCGTCGTAGTTCGGGACACCGACGTCGTTCGCGACGCCGCCGAGACCCTCGGCCACGTCGGAGATGATGCGCGGCTCACGCTGAGCGCTCGTGCCGCCGCCCTGGACGTTGTAGATGTCCCACTTCGGAGCGCCGTAGACCCCGTCGTTGTCGAGGTCCTCGGAGCCGCCGTACATCAGGATGAGCGCGCGCTCGACCATGTCCTCCGGCTGCTCGTTCACCGGGCTCGTGAAGTTGCCGAAGCCGGCACCACCCGTGGCCTGGAAGCCCGAGGAGTTCTGGAAGTCGAGGTCGGCCCGCGTGTAGTCGTCGACGAGCAGCACGTTGACGCCGCCGCCCACCGTACGGTTGAACGGAAGGATCTGGAACCGGAAGAAGGCAGGGCTCGTGTCGTCCGCCGTGCCCGGCCAGACGGCGATGTTCGCGCCGTTGTCCTGCACCCGGACGTAGTACTCGACCGTCTGCCCGGCGTTCCAGATCGGGTCCTTCGCCGGGTTGCCGAGGCTGCCCGCCTCGTTCGCCGAGAAGTCCTCCGTCGTCGTGTTGCCGATGACGGTCCGGTACGTGCCCTCGTCCGTGGTGGACGTGGCGTTGGGCGACGACAGGACCATCTGCTTGTTGTTCCAGGAACCGAAGGTCGGCGGCGTGCCGGTGCCGACGCGCCAGTAGATGCGCACGTTGGACGCGGTGATGCCGTCGACGTCGTCGATCTGGACGGCCAGCGAGTCGATCTGCGCGAGCTGCGCCGTGCCGCCGTTGCCGATCCAGTTGCCTTCGCTGGAGTTCGGCATCTGCGGCGTGTGCGACGGATCCACACGCGAGAACGAGTCGCTGAAGATGTCGATGTTACGCGCCGTGAACACGGACGCGGAGCCGTCGAAGCTGCCGATCGAGACGTTGTCGATCAGGTACGTGACCGACCCGTGCAGACCCCACTGGAAGTCGCCCGGCGCATCGACATCGAGCATCTCGAACGCCATCTGGATGGAGTCCACCTCGGCGCCCAGGAACGGCGTGAGGGACTCCGTGTTGTTCATGTTCCAGAAGTCGCAGCCCGCGAACGTGATGAACCCGTCGAAGTCGTTCCACAGCGACCAGGAACCGGTCGACGAGTTGTAGTACCGCATGTGCGTGTTGGTGTAGTCGTTCAGCGCGTCCGGCGCACACTGGTACGCCGAGTACTCCAGCACGCCGCCGGTCCACCCGTTCGAGTAGATCTTCGGGGTGACCAGGTAGTAGCTGAAGCCCGACACCGGGATGGGACCCGTCGCCGGCTTGGCCGACCACATCCAGTCGTTCGAGAACGTGCAGGTGTTGCCCTTGTTCGTGTACTTCGGATCGAACTCCAGGTGCCAGCCGTCGTAGGTCTGTCCGTCGATCGGCTGGGGCAGCCACTGCGCGAACGTGAGGCTGCCGAACGTGGACGGGTTGTTGAAGTTCAGACCCTGCGGGTTGCTCTCGAACGTGTCCTTCACCGAGTCCGCCGCGGCGGCCTTGAAGGTGACCTTCACGTTGTCGATCGACACGATGCCGTCCGTGTCGCCGCTGCCGTCCGCATCCGACCAGGCGCCGTCGGAGAACGCGCGCCACCGCAGCTGCAGCGAGGCGGCGCCGACCTGCGGCGGGATCGGGAACGTGACGCCCGTGATCCACGTGCTGTTGCCGTAGTACGGGGTCGTGCCCGGGAACTGGTCGGAGTGGAAGAAGTAGTCGCTGCCGCAGGAACGGCCGGTGCCGCCGTGGCCGCTGTCCAGGTTGCCGGAGACGGCGTTGAAGATCGCCTGCCGTCCCGACGCGTCCTGGGCGCGGGTCCACTCGCCCGTGGTGTCGTTCAGGTACTCGAGGTACGCGTAGTCGTAGTTGCACTCGCTGTCGTACCGGATGTCGAACCGGACGAAGCTCGTATCCGACTGGTTCGCGCCCGGGATGTCCAGGACGAGGGAGTAGTTCCAGTCGTCCCCGTAGCCTTCCTTGAAGATCCAGAAGGCCAGATCGGTGCAGCCGGTGTTGACGCCCGCGCTGTCGCAGGCGGCCCACGCGGCACGCGAACCGCCGCCCACGCCGACGTTGCGGTTCGTGATGAACCACTTCGAGGCCGGCGTCACCGGCGGATCGAACTTGGACCAGTGGCCGAACGCGTCCGTGCCGTTCGGGAACCCCGCCAGCGCGCCCTGCGAGCCGCGGCTGGGCCAGGTGTTCGCACCGCCGGCTCCCTCGAAGCACCAGACCTGGCTGGCGCTGTGGGTGGAGTTGGCGGTGTCCTCGGGAGCGCAGGCCTGGCCGACGTTGATCCACGTCGTGCCGGCGGAGGAACGGAAGAAGAGCGGGACGCCGCTCGAGGCGTCTTCGTCACCGCGCCACTCCCTGGTCGGCGGGTTCGCTGCAAACGCGCTCGAAGCCGTGAAGAACACGGCGAACGCGGTCAGCAGAACGCCCGCGGAAAGGCGTTTCGTCATTTGCGCAGACCCCCTGAAGGCTTTGCAGCACAGGATCAAGATGAAGAGTTCGGGGTAGAAGGGGACCGTCGGCCGGCTCCCTCCACGGTTGACGAAAGGTCGCGCACCTCCTTCCCTGGTGTGTAAAGCTGGGTCGGGACAGCACTTCGAGAGCCAACTCTAGCAAACGGACCCGAGCGCGTCAATCCGAGGCCGCCCGGCGGGGGCTCGGAGACGCTCCGGCCGCCGCGCGGGACCCCGGACCGCCCCCCCGAAGTCGCCGTGGCGGCCATGGATTCTAGCTCAGAGGCTGTGGGATCTTCCGACGAGTTCCATGAACTCGGTGCGGGTCTTCGGGTCGTCGCGGAACGAGCCCAGCAGGCAGCTGGTCACCGCCAGGCTGTTCTGCTTCTCCACCCCCCGCATCATCATGCACAGGTGCCGGGCCTCGATCACCACCCCGACCCCGCGCGGCTGCAGGATGTCCTGGATCGCCTCGGCGATCTGCTGCGTCAGCCGTTCCTGGACCTGCAGGCGGCGCGCGAACACATCGGCCACCCGCGCGAGCTTCGACAGCCCCACGATCCGCCCGGCCGGCAGGTAGGCCACGTGGCACTTCCCGAAGAACGGGAGCAGGTGGTGCTCGCACAGGCTGTAGATCTCGATCTCCCGGACCATGACCATGTCGTCGCACGACTCGTCGAACAGGGCGCCGCGCAGGATCGCGCGCGGGTCCTGGGAGTAGCCGGCGGTGAGGTGCGACCACGCGCGCGCGACCCGTTCCGGGGTGAGGCGGAGCCCATCCCGGGCCGGATCCTCGCCGATCGCGGAGAGGATGGACTGGACCGCCGACACGATGCGCGGATCCCCCGGCGCCCTCGCCGGGGCGGCCGGCCCCGGGGCGGCCGACCCCGGGGTGGCCGGCCTCGCCGAGGGGGCCGGCCCCGCCGCGGCGACGAGGCCCGCGGTGCCCTTCCTCTTCTTCCCTTGCTTCTTCTCGTGCCGGCCGCCGTCCTTGCGGCCCCCGGCCGGCGTCACCGGTCGCGACCGGCGGCGGGACCACGGGCCGTCCCCGCACCCGCCGGCTCGGCTTCCGCCTCCGCCTTGCCGACCAGGAGCCCCGGATCCAGGCGCGGGGCGTAGGCGGAGACCACGCGCGCGCCGCGCCGCGCCGACAGCCGCTCCGGGCCGGGGCGGGACAGGGAACGGCAGTCCCCCGCCTCGAGGTCCCCGGCCGGCGGACCGCCCACGACGGCGACGCGGCCCTCGATCACGATGTGGCATTCCAGGTCCGAGTCCTCGGACTCCCGGCCGAACGTCCGCGGCTCCGAGAACTCCCGCAGCACCAGGGAGAACGCCGGCTCGTCGTACAGCTCGCGCGCCACCAGGCCCTCGCCCTCGAGCACGGCGGGAGCGGCGGACGCGTCGGGACCGTCGCCGCGCGACTCCCCCTCCACCGCCATGATGAGCGTGCGGAGCAGGTCCAGCTTCTCCGACGCCGAGAGCCGCCCGTCGGTGCCGCGGGTCTCGGCCTCGCGCACGAGGATGGACATGTCGATGCCGAGGACCTGTGCGATGCGGCGCGTGACCTTGAGGCTGGGCACGCGCTGGTTCGCCTCGATCTGGCTGATGTACGCCGGCGCCACCTGCACCCGGCGCGCGAGTGCGGTCTGCGTGAGCCCGCGCAGGTTCCGGTAGAAGCGGATGTTCTCGCCGATCTTCTTCATCGCCCGATCCTCCCCCGCGGGCCGCGCGCCGGCCGGCCCACGCCCAGGGGCAGGGAAGGACAAAAGCGGGGCAGCGTCAAGGCGGATCCCCGCGCGCGCCGTTCAGCGGCCGAAGCTCACGCCGATGGACTCCGCGCCGCGGACCTCCTGCCCCTCCGGATCGACCAGCTTCGGCTTCCCGATGATCTCCGCCAGCGCGACGCTGGTGATCTCGTCGGCGCGGATCGCCACCATGTGCCCGAGCCGCTTCGCCTCCACGAGGTCCACGGCGCCCACGCCGAAGCGCGTGCCGAGCATCCGGTCCATCGTGGTCGGGCTGCCGCCGCGCTGCACGTGGCCGAGCACGGTGACGCGGCACTCCACGTGCGCGCGCCGCTCGATCTCCTCCGCCACCGCGGCGCCCACGCCGCCGAGCCGTTCGAAGCCGGTGGCGCTGTGCTCCGCCGTGACCGCGACCGTCTTGCCGCCGCCCTTCTCCCGCGCGCCCTCGGCGGCCACGACCAGGGAGAAGCGCGCTCCGCGCGCCTCGCGCGCGGCGATCGAGCGGCAGACGGAGTCCAGGTCGTACGGGATCTCCGGGAGCAGGATCACGTCGCCGCCGCCGGACACGCCCGCGCGCAGCGCGATCCATCCGGCATCCCGTCCCATGACCTCGATCACCATCACGCGGTGGTGGGAGGCCGCCGTGGTGTGCAGCCGGTCGATCGCCTCCATCGCGGTCTGGCAGGCCGTGTTGAAGCCGAAGGTCACGTCCGTCCCGGCGACGTCGTTGTCGATCGTCTTCGGGATCCCGACCACCGGCACGCCCTTCTCGTGCAGCTTCGCCGCGATGCCGAGCGAGCCGTCGCCCCCGATCACCACCAGGCAGTCGAGGCCGAGCGTGTCGATCTTCTGCACCACCTCGTCCGACCGGTCCACGCGCGGCGCCCCGGGCTCCGCGCTGGCCGGGAACGAGAACGGGTTGCCCCGGTTGCTGCAGCCCAGCACCGTGCCGCCGGTCTGCAGGATCCCGCGCACGTGGTCCATGGTCATCGGCCGGATGCCCTCGCGGTCGTAGAAGCCCTCGAAGCCGTCCTCCACCCCGAGCACCTCCCAGCCGCGGCCGATCGCCGACTTCACCACGGCCCGCACGACCGCATTCAATCCCGGCGCGTCCCCGCCGCCGGTGAGGACCGCGATGCGCGGCCGCCCGCGGGGGCTCACGACGCCACCCCGTCGGACACGCCGGCCGGCGCCTCGATCCCGTGCGCGGCGAGGAACGCCTCGAGTCGCTCACGGGACCTCCGTCTCCGCAACGAAAGCCAATCGGCGCGGATGTCCGGGTAGCGCATCAGCTCCTCGCGGAAGTCGCGGAGCGAGCCGCGCCGCTCCAGCGCGGAGAACAGGGCCTCCCGCGTCTCCTCGCCGGTCACGCGCTCGACGAAGTCCTCGGCCTCCTCGTAGGCCTCGCGCGGCGACGGCGAGGGGACCCGCAGCCAGTCGCCGCCCGAGACGTCCTCGTAGCGCTGCCGGGTCTCATCCGTGGCCTGCGAAAAGACGAAAGTCCAGAGGGAGCCGGTGGCGGTCTCGAGGAAGTGCTCCCGGTCGGGGTCGGAGTCGTCGAGCGCCCGGGACAGCGCCGGCAGATCGAGCTTCGAGAGGTCCATGGACACTCCGGGAACCGCGTGGAATGATGCGCCGGACGGGGCGGCATGCTATCCCGGTCTCCGGGGTCGGTCAACGCCGCAGGGTCCGCGGAGGTGCTCGTGACGCCGGACACGTCCTCGCCCGGACCGGGCGACGCACGATCCGGCGGCGGCCCGGAGCCGCGGCTGGGCCTCGCCCTCTCCGGCGGGATCGCGAAGGTCGTCGCGCACATCGGCATCCTGCGCGCCTTCGAGGAGGCGGGGCTGCGCATCGACGGCGTGGCCGCGTCCAGCGGCGGCGCGATCATCGGCGCGTTCTACGCCGCCGGCATCCCGCTGCCGGAGATGGAGAAGGTCGCGGCGGAGATCTCCTGGCGGAAGCTCACGCGCGTGGGCATCCCGCGCATGGGACTGCTCTCCAACGACAAGATGGAGCGCTTCCTCGTCGATCGCCTCGGCGACCTGCGCTTCGAGGATCTGCGCATCCCGCTCGCCGTGGTCGGGGCCGACCTGTCGACCGGCCGCAAGGCGGTGTTCACGCGCGGCCCGCTCGCCCCCGCGATCCGCGGGAGCTGCTCCATCCCCCAGCTCTTCCCGCCCGTGTCCATCGACGGGCACCTCATCGCCGACGGGGGCCTCGTGGAGTACCTCCCCGTGCAGACGCTGTCCGAGCTGGGCTGCGACGTGCGGGTGGGCGTGAATCTCGGCGGCGTCCGGAACTGGCACCTGCGCGATCCGAGGAACCTCCTGGAGGTGGCGACGCGGGTCATCGGGTTCGTCTCCCAGCAGAACGCCCGGGAGTCCGAGGCCCTCGCCGACCACGTCGTCCGCCCCGACCTGGCCGAGTTCGGCCCGTACGACCTGGATCGCGCGGGCGATCTGGTCCGCGTGGGCTACGAGTACGGCCGGCGCTCGGCGCCGATCGTGCGGGCGCTGCTGGAGGAGCGCGGCGCCGGGGCGGCGGAGGAAGGCGACTGGACGCGCATGGTGCGGTGGCTCAAGGACCACTCCCCGCTGGCCGCGTTCCGGAGGACGACGTGACGCCCGTGCCGGTGATCCTCGGCGCCGTGCGGACGCCGCAGGTCCGCGCCGGCGAGGACCTGCGCGGCGTGCCCGCGCGGGAGCTGGCGCGCCGGGTGCTGCGGGAGGTGCTGGACCGCACCGGCGTCGACCCCGGCGAGGTGGACGAGGTCATCCTGGGGAACGCCGGAACGCCCGCGGACGCGCCGAACGTCGCGCGCGTAGCCGCGCTCCTGGCGGGCGTGCCCGAGCACGTGCCCGGGCTCACCGTGCACCGCAACTGCGCGTCGGGGCTGGAGGCCGTGATCCTCGCCGCGGAGAAGATCCGCGCCCGGACGGCGGAAGTCGTGCTGTGCGGCGGCGCGGAGAGCATGAGTCGCATCACGATGCACCTGCCGCCGGAGGCGAACCCGTTCTTCGTGCGGCTCGCACGCGCCCGCGGGACGTGGGCGAAGCTGCGCGCCCTCGCGTCCGCGCGGCCGCGCGAGCTGGCCCCGCGCTCGGCGCTGGTCGAGGGGCTCACCGATCCGGTGTGCGGGTTGAACATGGGGCAGACCGCGGAGCGGCTCGCCCGCGAGTTCGGGATCGGCCGCGAGCGGCAGGACGCGTTCGCGCTGGAGAGCCACCGCCGCGCCGTCGCCGCGCGCGCCGCCGGACGCTTCGACCCGGAGATCGCGCCGGTGTTCGTCGGACCGGAGTACGCGCGCGCGGTGGCGGCGGACGTCGGACCGCGGGAGGGCCAGTCGATGGACGCGCTCGCGAGGCTGCGCCCCGTCTTCGAGCGGCGCGACGGCACGGTGACCGCGGGGAACTCCTGCCAGGTCACCGACGGCGCGGCCGCCGTGCTCGTGGCGTCGGACGCGTGGGCGGCCCGGCGCGGCCGGCGCCCGCGCGCCCGGATCCTCGGGGAGGCGACGGTGGGGCTCTCCCCCGCCCGCATGGGCCTGGGGCCGGCGTTCGCCATCCCGCGCGCGCTGGATCGCGCCGGCGTGTCCTTCGAGGCCGTGGGACGTTTCGAGATCAACGAGGCGTTCGCCGCGCAGGTGCTGGCGTGCCTGGATGCGCTCGCCTCCGACACGTTCGCGCGCGAGGAACTCGGCCGCACGCGCGCCGTCGGCGCCCTGCCCCCGGACCGGCTCAACGTGAACGGCGGGGCGATCGCGCTCGGGCATCCGATCGGGGCCACCGGCGCGCGGATCGTCACCACGCTCGTGCACGAGCTGGCCCGCTCCGGCGAGCGGTACGGCGTCGCCAGCCTGTGCGTGGGCGGCGGGCAGGGCTCCGCGGTCGTCCTGGAGCGGTCGACGTGAGCGCGCGGGCGCCGGTCCTGCGCGTGGAGGAGCGGGACGGCGACGTGCTCGCCGTCGTGCTGGACCGGCCGGGCGCGCGCGTGAACCTGATCGATCCGGACTGGCTCGAGGACATGAGCGGCGCGCTGGACCGCGCCGCGCGGGAGAAGCCGCGGGGACTGCTGCTCGCTTCGGCGAAGCCCGGGCAGTTCATCGCCGGCGCCGACGTGGAGCTGATCGCGTCGCTGCGCGACGCGGACGAGGCGGCGCGGCGCGCGAAGCAGGGACAGGACCTGCTCGCGCGGCTGGAGGACCTGCCGTTCCCCGTCGTGGCCGCCGTGGCCGGCCCGTGCCTGGGCGGCGGGCTGGAGACGGCGCTCGCGTGCCGGGCGATCTTCGCGGCGGACGACGACCGCGTCGTGCTCGGCCTGCCCGAGGTCCGGCTCGGCATCCTGCCCGGATTCGGCGGGACCTGGCGGCTGCCGCGGCGGCTGGGCATCGGCGCGGCGCTGCCCCTGCTGCTCTCCGGGAAGAGCGTCCGCGCGCGCGCGGCGCTGCGGCTCGGCCTCGTGGACCGCCTCGCCCCGCCGGAGATCCTGGAGGAGGTGGCGGTGCGGGCCCTCGCCGACGGCGTGTTCCCGCAGGTGCCGCGCCCGGCGGCGCGCCGCCTCGCGGACGCCGCGCTCTCGGCGTGGCCGGGACGCGCGATCCTGAAGGGGTTCACCGCGGGCCGGCTCGCGCGCGAGACGCGCGGCCGCTACCCCGCGCCGGAGCGGATCCTCGACCGCGCGGTCGGCGGGCTCGGGACGCCGCGGGCGCGGGCGATGGAGGCGGAGGCGCGCGCGTTCGGCGCGCTCGCCGTCACGCCGGTCGCGCGGAACCTGCTGTTCCTGTTCCGCGGCGCCGAGGCGCTCGCGCGCTGGCCGTGGGCCGGCGCGCCGGCGGAGGCGGACACCGGATCGCGGCGCGTGGGCGTCGTGGGCGCCGGCACGATGGGCGGCGCCATCGCGGGCGCGTTCGCGGAGCGCGGCCTGGACGTGCGGCTGCGCGACCTCTCGCTGGAGGCGCTGCGCGCCGGCCTGGCCAACGCGGCCGCCCCGCTGAACCGGCGCGTGGCCCGCCGCGCGCTCGCGCCGCGCGACCGCGACGCGATCCTCGCGCGCATCTCCCCCACGTCGGACGAGTCCGGGATGGAGCGCGCGGACCTCGTGGTGGAGGCCGTGCCCGAGGTGCTGGACCTGAAGCGCCGGATCTTCCGGGACCTGGAGCGGCTCGTGCCGCGCGACGCGGTGCTGGCCACGAACACCTCCTCCATCCGGATCGCGCGCATCGCCGAGGGTCTCGACACCGCCGACCGTCTCGTGGGGCTGCACTTCTTCAACCCGGTGCATCGGATGCCGCTCGTGGAGATCATCCCCGGGCCGGCCACGAGCGCCATGACCGTGTCGCGCACGGTGGGCCTCGTGCGGCGGTTGCGGAAGACGCCGATCGTCGTCGCCGACCGTCCGGGCTTCCTGGTGAACCGTCTGCTCCTGCCGTACCTGAACGAGGCGGCGCGCTGCGTGGAGGAAGGCTGGCCGGTGGACGCGGTGGACGGGGCGCTCGTGCGCTTCGGATTCCCGATGGGGCCGCTGGCCGTGATCGACGAGGCGGGGCTCGACGTGGCCGCGAAGGTGGCCGGCGTGCTGTCGAACGCATTCGGGGAGCGCGCCCGGCCCGCGGAACTCCTCGGCCGGCTGCTCGAGCGCGGCGCGCAGGGGACGAAGGCGGGCCGCGGGTTCTGGACGGGACGGGGCCGCAACCGCCGGCCGAACCACGCGGACCTGACCGGACTCGGCCGCGCGAAGGCCCCCGCGGACGACGCCATCCGGACCCGGCTCCTGTCCGGCATGATCAACGAGGCGGCGCGCTGCCTGGACGAGGGCGTCGTGCAGCACCCGGACCACGTGGACCTGGCCACCGTGCTGGGAACCGGATTCCCCCCGTTCCGCGGGGGGCTGCTCCGCTGGGCGCGTGAACTCGGCGAGGCGAGGGTGCGCGCGGAACTGGAGATGCTGGAGACCCGGCACGGGGTACGGTTCGCGCCGGCCCCATCCCTCGCCCGCGCCTTCGAGTCCCCCGCCGCCCCCGTGTGACGACGGTTGTGGTTCGGAGAATGGGTCTGGCCCGGATCTTCCATGGATCCGGGCCATGT
>CAYYFX010000042.1:0-23367 GCA_964471155.1 uncultured Gemmatimonadota bacterium
CCCGCGGCGCGCACGACCTCGCCGGCCGCCTCGGCCGCGCGGACCACCTCGCCGGCCTCGGCGGCGTCGCGCGGCGCGGCCACCGGCACCGCGTCGCCGAACCGCGCGCGCTCGGCCGGGGACGGCGGCCGGGTCACGCGCGCACCGCCTTCGCGCGGCGGTCCGGGAGGAGCTTGCCCGGGTTCGCCAGGCCCGCCGGATCGAAGGCGTGCCGGAGCGCGTGCTGCAGCTCGAGATCGTCCTCGTCGAACACGAGCGGCATGAACTCCCGCTTCTCGATCCCGATGCCGTGCTCGCCGGAGATCGTGCCGCCGGCCGCCACGCACGCCTCCAGCATCTCGCGACCGGCCGCGAGCACGCGCGCGGTCTCGTCCGCGTCGCGGCCGTCGTAGCTGATGTTGGGGTGCAGGTTGCCGTCGCCCGCGTGGAACACGTTGGAGACGCGCACCCCGTGCCGGTCCGCGATGGCGTACACCTGCTCCAGCACGGACTCGAGCCGCGTGCGCGGCACGACGCCGTCCAGCACGTACAGGTCCGTGTCCACGCGGCCCATCGCGCCGAACGCGCCCTTGCGGCCCTTCCACAGCGCCAGCCGCTCCTTCGGATCCCGCGCCGCGCGCAGCTCCAGCGGGGCGTGCCGGCGCGCGATCTCCAGGATGCCGCGCTCCTCGTCGTCCATGCCGGCCTCCACGCCGTCCAGCTCCACGAGCAGCACGGCGGCCGCGTTCTCGGGGTACCCGGCGCGGTTCACCGACGCCTCCACCGCGCGGATCGTCCGCTGGTCCAGGATCTCCAGCGCCACGGGGACGATGCCCGAACGCGTGATCTCCGTGACCGTGCGGCAGGCCGCCGCCATCGTGTCGTAGATCGCGAGGAAGGTGCGCACGGCGGCGGGCGCCGGCGTCAGCTTCACGGTGATCTCCGTGCAGATGCCCATCGTGCCCTCGGAGCCGACGAACAGCCGCACGAGGTCCAGGCCCGGATGGTCCGCGAGCGGACCGCCGAAGCGCGCGACCTCGCCGCCGGGCAGCACCACCTCCACGCCGAGGATGTGGTCCGACGTGACGCCGTGCTTCAGGCAGTGCGGGCCGCCGGAGTTCTCGGCGACGTTGCCGCCGAGCGTGCACGCGGTCTGGCTGGACGGGTCCGGCGCGTACTGCAGCCCGTGCGGGGCCACGGCCTCGGTGAGGCGCACGTTCACCAGCCCGGGCTCGACCACCGCGTAGCGGTTGGCCGGGTCGATGCGCTTGAGCGCGCGCATGCGGTTCACGTCCACCACGACAGCGCCCGGCACCGGCGTGGCGCCGCCGGAGAGCCCGGTGCCGGCGCCGCGCGCGACGAAGGGCACGCCGTGCGCGCCGCACCAGCGCACGATCTCCACGACCTCGTCCCGCGACGCCGGGAGCACCACGAGGGCGGGAGGCTGGCGGTGGACGGGGAGCGCGTCGCACTCGTACACGCGCAGCTCGGCCGCGTCCGTCACGACGCGGCCGGCGGGGAAGCGACGGGCGAGGTCCGCGAACGGCGCGGGCGCAGGCATCCTCACTCCGGGGACGGACGGACCGTCGCCCCGCGAAGGGCCGGGCCCGCGCCGGTCAGAAGATGGCCGCCAGCTCCGCGAGGACCCGATCGTGGATCGGTCCGTTCGAGACCACGACGCCGCGATTGTCCACCATCTTCGCGTTCCTGGCAAAATCGAGCCGCCGGCCGCGGATGTCCGTCACGCGACCGCCGGCCTCCTCCACGACCAGCACGCCCGCGGCATGGTCCCAGATGTTCTCGCGGTAGTCCGGCGTCTTCGGGGACGGCAGCCGCAGGTACAACGCCGCCTCGCCCCGCGCCACCGCGCCGTACTTCGCCTGGCTGTCCATGCGCACGGTGCCGCCGGTGACGCCCACGGACGTCGCGATCCGCTCCTGCAGGGAGTGGTGCCCGTGCCCCGACTCCACGCTCTCCACCAGCCGCCACGCGGCGGGGTCGCCGCCGCCGGACACGCGGATGGCGGCGCCATCGCCGTTCCCGGCGGCCAGCGGCATGGCGCGGGCGCCGCCGCCGCGGACCGCCGTGAACAGCACGCCGCGGCCGCCGTCCGGACGCGCGGGATCCAGCGGCAGGTTCGGGCAGCCGAGCACGCCGACCTGCAGGACGCCGTCCTCCACGAGCGCGAGCGCGACCGCGTACTGGTCGTTGCGGAGGAAGCCCTTGGTCCCGTCGATGGGGTCCAGCGTCCAGTACCGCGGACCGACCGCCCCGTTGCCGTGGTCGATCCAGGCCAGCGCGTCCTCCGCCGAGGCGCCCGGCACGGAGCGCGCCACGAAGCCCGCCACCGCGGCGCGGGCCGCCGCCTCCGCGTCCGACCGCAGCGCGGCCGCGTCCTCCTCGCCGACCACCGGATCGTCCGGGAACGCCGCGAGGAGCGCCCGGCACACGAGCGCCTGCGCGCCGAAGTCCGCGACCGTGACGGGACTCCGGTCCTCCTTCGTGAGGGCCGGAGTCACCATCTCGCGTCGCACGGTCTCGCACAGCACCGCCGCCGCGCGCACGGCGGCGACGGCGACGTCCAGTTCGCACTCCCGGCTCATCGCGACGACATCGCGGTGGCGGTGTCGAGGCGGTTGCCGTCGCGGTCCAGGTGGACCACCGGTCCCAGCTTCAGGTCCGTCACGGACTTCTCGATCTTCGCGAGGTCCCCGATCACCACGATGGCCAGATCCCGCGGCTGCAGGAACTCGCGGCCGGCGCGATTCGCATCCTCCAGGGACACGGCCGCGATCCTCTCCGGGTAGCGCGCGAACGCGTCGTTCGGCAGCCCGTAGACGATCTGGTCCGCCAGCGCTCCCGCGAGCTGGCCGACGGTCTCGAACTGCTGCGGGTAGCCCAGGACGATCGAGTCCTTGGCGAAGTCCAGCTCCTTGGCCGTGAACGGCCGCTTGCCCGCCGCGCCCTCGATCTCGCCCAGGAACTCGGTGAGCGCGGGGGCGGTGACCTCGGCCTGCACGCGGCCGGCCACGAGGAGCGCGCTCCGGTGCGCCGCGGCGTCCAGCGTGGAGCGCACGCCGTACGTCCAGCCCTTGTCCTCGCGCAGGTTCAGGTTCAGCCGGCTCGAGAAGAAGCCGCCGAAGATGCGGTTCGCCACGTAGGTCTCCTCCCACCGCGGGTCGGAGCGGGCGAGGCCGAGCTGCGCGATCGAGATGGTGGACTGCGTGTCGCCGGGCTTGTCCACGAGGTACACCGTGCGGCCCTTCGGCGCCGCCGGCTCGGGGAACTCCGTGCGGGCCGGCGCGGCGCCGGTCCACGCGGCGAAGTGCCGGCCGAAGGCGCGCTGCACGACCTCCGGGTCCACGGCGCCGACGACGACGAGCGTGGCGTTGCCCGGCGTGAACGCCTCGCCGGAGAAGCGCCGGACGTCGTCCAGGGAGATCGCGTCGATCGAGGCCGGCGTGCCCGAGCCCATGCGGCTGTAGGGGTGCCCGTCGCCGAACAGGATCCGCTGGGTCACGCGCGCCGCGATCCACTGCGGCTGGTCGGACTGCCGCTTCAGGTTCATCAGCGTGCGCTGCTTCAGGTCCTCGAACTCCGAGGCCGGGAAGGACGGGGAGAGGAGCGCCTCGGCGAGGAGGGCCATCGACGCGTCCATGCGGTCCGCGAGGCACTGCATGGAGAACACCGTGCGGTCCGCGCCGGAGAAGACGTCCACGTCGGCGCCGAGCTCCTCGAGCGCGTTCTCGAAGGCGAACTTGTCGCGCTTCGTCGTGCCCTCGAAGTGCATGGAGCCGGCCAGCTGGCAGACCCCCTCGAGATCCGCCGGATCCGCGGACGTGCCGGAAGCGAAGACCAGCTGCAGCTGCACGAGCGGCAGCTCATCGTGCCGCATGGACACCATGTCCATGCCGTTCGGCAGCTTCGAGCGCGCCACGTCCGGCTCGCGGAACGTGTCCGCGGGGCCGGGCTCCGGCAGCTTCGTGCGGTCCACGTCCGCCGCCAGGACCTCGCCGCCGGGGAAGGGCGCGATCGCGACGAACAGCCGGTCCGCGCCGAGCCAGCGCTCCGCGGCGGCCTGAACGCTGCCGCGCGTGCGGGAGGCGTAGCGCTCCCAGTCCTGCTGCAGGTAGTCGGGCGTGCCCACGTAGTGGTTGTACCGGTTCAGGCGATCGTCCAGGCCGCCGAAGCCGCCCACGCGCTGCAGGCCGCGCACGAAGGACGCCTCCGTCGTGCGCAGCGCGCGCTCGAGCTCCGCGGCCGTGGGCCCCTTCGCCGCGAACCGGTCCAGCTCCTCCTGCACGATGACCTCCACGCGCGCCTCGTCCGCGCCGGGCCGCAGCGTGACGTCCAGCATCGCGATGGACGAGACCTGCTGGCTCGCCTGCCGGAACGACACGCTCTGCGCCAGCTTCTCCTCGTGCACGAGGCGCTTGTACAGCCGGCTGGTCCGCCCGCTGCCGAGGATGGACGCGGCGAAGTCCACGTCCGCGTCGCCCTCGGCGAACGCCGCCGGCGTGTGCCAGCACCAGGACAGCCGCGGGAGCTGCACGCGGTCCTGGTACCGGATGCGCTTCTCGCCGTTCATCGCCGGCATCCAGGCGGTCACGCGCTCCACCGGCGGGCCGGCGGGGATGGGGCCGAAGTAGGTCTCGATCCACGTGCGCGTCTGCGCGGGATCGAAGTCCCCGGAGATGCACAGCGTGGCGTTGTTCGGCGTGTAGTACGTGCGGAAGAACTCCTTCACGTCGTCCAGCGTGGCGTTCGCCAGGTCCTCATGGACGCCGATGACGGAGTGGTCGTACGGGTGGCCCTTCGGGTAGAAGGCCTCGTTGAGGTTCAGCCAGAACGCGCTGTAGGGGCGCCCCTCGGACTCGCGGCGCTCGTTGCGCACCACTTCCTTCTGGTTCGCCAGCTTCTCCTCGGTCATCGCGTCGAGGAGCCAGCCCATGCGGTCCGCCTCCAGCAGCAGCGTGGCCTCGAGGCGGCTGCGCGGGACGACCTGGATGTAGTTCGTGCGGTCCTCGTTCGTGGACCCGTTCACGAACGCGCCCATGCCCTGGAGCTGCTCGATGTACTCGTGGTCCTGGTGGCCCGAGCCCTGGAACATCATGTGCTCGAACAGGTGCGCGAACCCGGTGCGTCCCGGGCGCTCCGCGCCGGAGCCCACGTGGTACCAGAGGTTCACGCCCACGATCGGCGTGGAGTGGTCCTCGTGGAAGATCACGCCCAGCCCGTTCGGCAGCGTGAAGGTCTCGAGGTCGAGGTCGGGCAGCGGACTGTCGGAGGACGGGCGCGCCGCGTGGGCCGCGCCGCCGAGCAGGACGAAGGCGGCGAGGGCGGTCACGAGCGCTCGCGTCGGGAGGATTCGGGACACCGTCAGGCTCCTTGGCCGGGGTGCGGGCGACGATCGAGGGCCGGTACGGCGGGGGCGAAGGAGCCGGACGCGACCGCAAACCGCGGAAGTCTGCCATCCGCGGAGGGGCGCGGCAAGGTCGGACGGACCGCGGGGGCCGGCCCCGGCCCCGGATCCGGCCGCGTTCGTCCCCGGCCGGGACGAGGTTGGGCGCCGCGGGATCCGGGCCTATCCTCGGGGCATGGGGACGAAGGCGGTCCTGCTGTACGACGGAAGCTGCGGCCTCTGCACGGGGTCCGTGCGGTGGCTGCGCGTGCTGGACTGGCTCTCCCGCGTGGACGCCCTGGACGCGAACGTGCCCGCCGTGCAGGCGGCGTTCCCGCAGGTGGATCCGGAGCGGGCCCGCGCGCAGGTGCAGCTCGTGCCGCGCCCCGGCGCCGCGCCGCTGGAGGGCTTTCGCGCGTTCCGGTGGCTCGCCGGCAGGCTGCCCGCGCTCTGGGGGATGTGGCCGTGGCTGTGGCTGCCGGGGGCGGCCGCCCTCGGGGACCACGTCTACCGCGCGGTGGCGCGCCGCCGCCACGCGCGATCGGGCGGCGCGGCGCCGGCGTGCGCGGCCCGCGCGGCGCCGGGGGACGGACCGCCCGTCAGCCCGTGACCTCGAATCCCTCGTGACCGCGCAGCGGACCCTCCGCGGCATCCACGCGCTCCACGCGGGCGCGCGGCGGGCCCCGGCGGCACCACGCGACGAACGCCTCCAGCGCCGCCGGCTCGCCCTCCGCCTCGATGCGGACGGAGCCGTCCGCCTCGTTGCGCACGGTGCCCGCGAGCCCGAGGTCGCGCGCCGCGCGCTGCGCGGACACGCGGAAGAAGACGCCCTGCACCAGGCCCTGCACGCGGATATCGAGGTGCTTCATGCCGGCGTCTCCGCGGCGGCGAGCACGTCCAGCACGGCGTCCACGCTCGTCCGCAGCGCGCCGAGGTGGTACCCGCCCTCCAGCACGAAGGCGATGCGCCCGTCGCAGAGGACATCCGCCGCCCCGCGCAGCCGCGCCGCCATGGCCGCGAAGCCCTCCGGGGTCACGCGCATCCCGCCCAGGGGATCCTGGAAGTGCGGGTCGAAGCCCGCGGACACGAGCAGGAACCCGGGACGGAACGCGCGCAGCGCGGGAAGGACGCGGTCGTCGAGGGCGGCGAGGTACTCCTCGTCGCCGCAGCCTGCCGGCAGCGGGAGGTTCAGCGTGGCGCCCGCGCCCGGACCTTCGCCCGTCTCCCCGGCCGCCCCGGTGCCCGGGTACCACGGGTACTGGTGCAGCGAGACGACGAGCACGTCCGGATCGCGCAGGAAGATCTCCTGCGTCCCGTTCCCGTGGTGCACGTCCCAGTCCACGATCGCCACGCGCGCGTGCCCGGCGCGCCGCAGGAACGCGGCGCCGACGGCGACGTTGTCGAACAGGCAGAAGCCCATCGCGCGTGCCGTCTCCGCGTGGTGCCCGGGCGGACGCACCAGCGCGAACCCGCGGCGCGCGCGTCCGGACTCGATCGCCTCGAGCAGCGCGAGGACCCCGCCGGCGGCGAGCCGCGCGATCTCGAAGGACTCGGCCCCCGCGCTCGTGTCGGGGTCGAGGATGGTGAGCGGGTGGTTCGCGGTGGCGGCGATGCGCTCGTAGTACGCCTCCGCGTGCACCGCGCAGATCTCGTCGCGGGTCGCCGGCCGCGGCTCGATCCGGTGCAGACCGCGCGGCCCGGCCTCGTCCCGGATCGGGAGCAGGCACTCCAGGCGCTCCGGGCGCTCGGGATGCCCGGGCGGGTTGCGGTGGCGCAGGTAGCGCGGATCCAGCACGAAAGCGCACGCCATGGGCCGTAGCCTAGCCGGGCGGCGCGCCGGTCGCAACCGTCGCGGTCAGCGGCCGCCCTTCCCGCCGCCGGCCCGGGGCAGCGAGGCGAACGTGGCGACGATCTCCTGGACCCGCCACAAGTCGTCCGCGCGGATGCCGCGCAGCAGCCACAGCACGCCGAGGTACAGCACGAACCCGATCCCGCCGGAGAACAGTTCCGCGATCTCCCCGCCGGGATCGTGGACGGCGAAGGGCGCGAAGGCGATCCCGGCGGCCACGAGCGGGCGGAGGATCGTGACCACCCGCGGGCGCACGCCGAGCCAGCGGGCCGCGGGGACGGCGACGGCGAAGAGCGCGAGGAAGGACGACAGCAGCCGCGTCCACGCGGCGCCGTCCAGCCCGTACCGCGGGATCAGCACGACGCTCAGCAGCAGGTGGGCCAGCAGCGCCACGCCGGCGAGCCGCCACGACAGGCGCGCGCGCCCGCCGGAGCGCAGGACCGTGTCCAGGATCTCGTAGATCGCGTACGCCAGCGCGCCCGCGAGCAGCGCGGCGACCGCCGGGCCGGCGCCGCGGTAGTCCGTGCCGAACAGGAGCTCCGCGATGTCCGCGCCGAACACGATGCCGAACGCGGTGACCGGGACCAGCGCGCGGTAGGCGAAGTCCACCGCGTCGGACACAGAGGCGCGCAGGGCCGAGAGGTTGCCCGCGGCCGCGGCGCGGGAGACGGCGGGGAAGAGGGCGGTGGCCAGCGGCGCGAGCAGCGAACCGGGGGCCGCCGCCACCGCGGACGCCGCGGCCAGGAAGCCCGCGTCGGCCGGGTCGGCCCCCAGGGCCCGGATGAGGACCAGGTCCGACTGGTCCCACACGGCGACCGCCACATAGGTCGCGCCGAGCTGCAGGCCGGTGTGCGCGAGCCGCCGGGGGGGGAAGTGCCGCGTCCCCGGGATCCCGCGCGCGAGCGCGAAGGCGCCGAACGCGGCCAACGCGGAGGCGACCACGATGCCCTGCATGGCCGTGTGCGCGCCGCCCCCGAGCGAGAGCACGATGATGACCGCGGCGACCTTCGTCCCCGTGAGCAGCACGAGCGCCGCGGACTGCCGGCCGAAGCGGTGCAGACCGTTCAGCGCGAAGATCCACACGTACGCCACGCCCGTGAGCGGCAGCGCCAGCGCGGCCCAGCGCAGCATCCCGGCGAAGAAGGGGTCGCCGAGCGCCCGCGCGAGCGGCTCGGCGAGCACGAACAGCGCCGCCCCGAGCCCGACGCCCATGGCGAGCTGCAGGACCAGCCCGCTGCGCACGACGCTGCGCGCGTACTCCGGCTCCCCCGCCGTGAACGACGCCACCGCGTGCGGGACGCCGGTGAGCGCGGTGAACAGCAGGAGCGCGAGCAGGGAGTTCACCACGGCGAAGACGCCGTACACCTCCGGGCCGAAGTACCGCGCCGCCGCGACCTGCAGCACGCTGCTGGCGAAGAACGCGAACGCCTGGTGCAGGCCGAGCAGCGCGGCGCCGCCGGTGAGGGAGCCGCTCACGCGTCCTCCCCCCGCGTCCGCGCCGTCGCGGCGGCCGAGACCCGGCGCAGGCGCTCCGCCGGCGTGCCGGGCAGCGCATCGAGCAGCTCGTAGGTCACGCGCATGGTGCGATCCAGGAATCCCTCGGCGTCCTCGCAGAACCGGCGCAGCCGCTCCTCGGAGAACCCCGGCTCCGGCACCACGAGCAGTCGCAGCTCGTCCGGAGCCGCCTGCACCGCCGCGGACGCGCGGATCCCGGGGAGTTCGTCCGGCATCAACTCGTACGGCGACGCGATGCGCCCGTTCGGGAGCCGGATCAGCTCGACCGTGCGCCCCTCGAGCGCGGCCAGCGACTCGGCGCCGCGCGCCTCCGGGCAATCCGGCGCCGCGCGGCGCGCCCGGTCGCCGAGCGCGTACCGGAGGATCGGCATCGCGCGGGAGACCAGGTTCGTCACCAGCACGCTGCCGGACTCCCCCTCGGGCACGGGGCGTCCGCCGTCGTCCACGATCTCGACGATGGCGCGGTCCGCGTTGACGTGGAAGCAGCCGCACCGCCGGCACCGCCAGCCGAGGCAGCCGCACTCCGTCGCCCCGTAGCAGTCGTCGGGCTCCGTTCCGAAGACCGAGCGCAGGCGGGCGCGGACATTCGGCGCGAGCCGCTCCCCGGTCGTGAGCACGAGCCGCGGGCGCAGGCGTCCCGCCGGGATCACGTGCGCGAGCGCGTCCAGCGCGGAGGGCGGCCCGCGCAGCACGTCCGGGGCCAGCGCCTCGATCTCCTTCGCGAGGTCCGCGGGATCGCGGTACAGGTCGAAGTGCGCGACGCGCAGGAAGCCCAGGCGCTGGAACCACCGCCTCCGGCCTTCGTGGTAGGTGTCGGCCGGCTCCTTCAGCGACGCGTGCCGGTCCCGCCAGCGCAGGCCCAGCCTCCGCCACGTGCGGAGCCACAGCATCGCCTCGGTCTGGAAGTCCCCGCGGTGCGTCACGATCTCCAGCGGCCGTCCCGTGGATCCGCCCGTGCGTCGCGTCACGCACGCCGAGAGGTCGGTGTCCCACGCCACGAGGTGCGCCGCATCCACGCTCTCGCGCCGCAGCACCGGCAGCCGCGCGAGGTCCGCGGTGCGGACCAGGTCCCGGGCGCGCACGCCGGCCGCCGCGTACAGGTCGCGGTAGAAGGGAACGCGCGCCACCGCGTGCGCCACCATGGCGCGCAGCCGCCGCATCCGGTGCCGCTCGAGGGCCGCGCCGCGCAGGGCGCCGCCGTACGCCAGGTCGAGCGCGCTGCGCAGGGCGTTCACGCGGTCCGCCTCCCGCGCCGCGGAGCGGCCAGCGCCTCGCGCAGCACCGCCACCGACCCGCGCGCCCGTTCGCGCAGCGCGGCGATCCGCTCCGCGAGCACCGCGCGCACGCGCTCGCGCTCCGGCCACGTCTCCGTCACGCGGCGCATCACCGCGTCCACGTCGGCCGCGCCGGCGAACGGGGGGCCGATCAGCCCGGGCAGACCGAGCGCGCGGAAGTACTCGGTGCCCTTCGGCTCGTACGGGATCGCCAGCGTGGGGACGTGCTGGGTCGTGGCGAGGATCGTGGCATGCATGGGCATGCCGAGCAGGAGATCGACGCCGCGCAGCTCCGCCAGCAACTCGTCCACCCCCCGCACCGGACGGATCACGCGCACGCGCTCCGGGCGCCGCACCCGCTCCGCCACCGCCCCGGACAGCGGCTCGTCGCTCTCCCAGGCGGCACGATACGTGGGGAACAGCCGGAGGTCGACGTCGAGTTCGTCGCCGAGCCGGTCGGCCAGCGCGACCAGCGCCGTCTCGAACTCGCGGTACGCCGTCGAGGCGAACACGCGGCGCCGCGCGGCGGGCGGCAGGAACCGGAACGGCACGATGCGGCGCGCGGTGTGGTGCGCGGTCCAGCGCGGCGAGAGCCCGATCGCGGGCCGCCCGGAGGCCGCGGCGGCCGGCCGGACGACGGTCCCGTCCGCCGGCGCCAGCATCACCGCGGGGTCCGCGGTCACCCGGAAGCGGTGCTCCGGCACCCCCGC
Organism: uncultured Gemmatimonadota bacterium; assembly: GCA_964471155.1. Lineage (GTDB taxonomy): Bacteria > ARS69 > ARS69 > ARS69 > ARS69 > CAYYFX01. The sequence continues at coordinate 10,729 of CAYYFX010000042.1, forward strand.
GGCGCGCAGCAGCCGGGCCGACTCGTCGTCGCGCACCGTGAAGCCGGCGGTCCGGGACACCGCGTGCGCGGTCCAGCGGAGGTCGGAGCGCGCGGGGAGCGGGCCCACGCCCTGGCCGATCCCCACGATCCGGGCGCCGAGCCGGTGCATCGCCTCGATCCGCGCCGCCCACAGCGGGACCTTCGCGCGGCTGCGGTTCCCCGCGAGGAGCTGCCCGCCGCCCCACACCACGAGGTCCGTGCGGCGCGCGGCGGCGAGGATCGCGGGATCCCCGGGGACGAACTCCACGCCTTCGAATCCGCCGGGCAGCAGGGCGGGCGGTCCCGCGATGCGGACGGACGCGGCCGGGTCCGCCTCCCGGATGAGGGCCAGGACGCCGAGTGCGATGGCCGTGTCGCCGAAGTTGCGGCGGATGTCGCCGGCGAGGACGAGGAACTCCACGGCTCAATCCCGCCGGCGGTGGGCCAGGAGCTGCTCCTCGTAGCGCGCGCCGACGCGGTCCCACGTGAAGCGGTCCAGCACGCGGCGGCGGGCGCGCTCGCCGAGCTCGCGCTGGGCGGCGGGGTCCGCGGCGAGGCGCTCCAGGATGGCGCGCAGCGCGGCGTCGTCCTCCGGGGGGAAGTACTCCGCGGCGTCGCCCAGGACCTCGCGGCAGGCCTCCAGGTCGGACGCGACGATCGCGGTGCCCGCGATCATCGCCTCCAGCAGGCTGATGGGGAAGTTCTCCGCGACGGACGGGAACACGAAGATGGACGACGTGCGGTACAGGTCCAGCAGCGCCGGCGATCCCGGCTCGAGCCAGCCGTGGAACGTGATCCGGTCCGGGGCGTCGGCGGCCAGGCGCTCCAGCGCCTCGCGGTGCGGCCCGTCGCCCACGATGTGGATGTCGTGCGTGAGCGGACCCTTCGCGAGCGCGCGCAGCAGGTACTGCACGCCCTTGCGCTCGAACAGCCGGCAGACCACGAGGATCCTCGCCGCGCGCGCGGCGTCCAGCGTGATCCAGTCCCTCGCGATGCCGTTGGGCACGATCTCCAGCGGGTAGTCCGCGCCGAGCGCCTTCCCGATGAGCCGCGACAGGGAGCGGCTCGGCGAGATCACGAGATCGGCGCCGCGCACGATCGTCCGCCACACCGGGCGCAGCAGCACGTGCAGGGCGCGGAAGCGGTCGGGGTTGTAGCCGGGGACGTCGGAGCCGTGCGCGGTCACCACGTAGGGGAGCCCGAAGCGCGCCTTCAGGAACCAGGCCACGATGCCGGAGGGCAGGAAGAAGTGCGCGTGGACGAGATCGTAGCGCTCGCGGCGCACGAGGCGGGGCACCGCGAACAGGGCCGCGATCACCCACGTGGCGAGCTCGTAGGACCGGCACAGGTGCCGGCGCGCGCGCAGGCACGGCAGGCGCAGGATGCGGAGCGGGCCGTGCGTCTCCTCGCTCGGGAGGTCGCGGTAGGCCATGGTCACCACGTCCACCGCGTGGCCGCGCGCGGCCAGCTCCCGGCACACGGCGGCCGTCACCGGGCTCGCGCCACCCCCGAGCGGCGGATACTCGTAGTTGAGCACGAGCAGGCGCAACGCCGCGCCTCGCGTGGGCGCCGCGGCGTCCGCCGGGTGGCTCGCAGGGGAAGGCGTCGGCATACGGTCCGGTTATCGGCCGCCGGAAGGACCGATCACGGGGAAATCTCCGCGTCCGTTCCGGGATCGCCGGGGGAGTCCCCGGGGGAGTCGGCGGGGGATTCCCCGGGGGAGTCGCCGGGGGAGTCGTCCCGGGACTCGCCGTAGAAGGGGATGGCCGTCCCGTCGCCGGCGTGGATGGGGTCGTGGCCCGCCACGTAGTGCCCCGGCACCTTCGCCGTGTTCGCCGCCACCCGGTCCAGCAGGTCCTCGAGGGCGCGCTGCGCGAAGCGCGCGGCCAGCCCCTCGGGAATCCAGCCTCCCAGCACGATGGTCAGGTTGTACGCGACGAGCGAGAGATCGTCCCGCAGCGCGAACATCGCCCACGCGCCGTCGTTCGCGTCGAGGTAGCGCGCGCCGCGCACGTTGTCCGACTTCATCGGCTTGAGCCGGCCCTGCCGGTCGTACTCCCGGGCCAGCGCCTCCCCCATCGGCTCCAGCCGCCAGGTCTGCTCCCAGGACCGTCCGCCCGTGGCTTCGCAGACGTCCACGCTCTTGGCGAGGTGGATGATCCAGTGCCGGTTCGCGACGGGCCACGGCAGGTCCATGAACTGGTACCAGGTGGAGGCGCCGCGCCCCTTCTCCTCCAGGCGCACTTCCGTGAGCGCGTCGTTCAGCGGGAAGTGGCCGTCCAGCGCGGAGAGCCACGCCTCCTGCCGCGGCGCCCCGACCAGCCGGAAGGCGAGCACGCGCTGGCGGGTCTGCTCGTCATCCTCGCCCTCGCGCGACAGCACCCACTTCTCCCGGAACCGCACGACCTCGCCCCCGAGCAGCTTCGCCATCTGCTCCGCGTCGAGCTCGGGGAGCGGGAAGCGCGACACCCCGGCGTGCTCCGTCATGGCCGAGCGGATCGTCGCGGCCAGGTCCGCGCGCTCGGCCTCGGGGATCACGACGATGGGGCTCTCCTCGCGCGCCGCCGCGGGCCGGGCGAGGACCGCGCACAGCGCGCCCAGGACGCACAGCGCAGCGGCGAGGGCCCGACCCCGGCGCGGCGGCGCGGGCGGGGCGGGACGATCCGGGAGGCGTCGGCCGTCGGTCACGGGGACTCCGCGGGAGAAGGGTTCGTCTCGTACAACCCCCGGCGCGCCGGAGGGCTCCGGGAGGGTCAGCCTGTCAGGGATGCTCAAGTCATGCAAGAACTTGCCGATGTTCCCGGGGACGAGCGCGATCCCCCGCCGCCGGATCCGGTCGGGCGAGCGGTGGGCGCCATCCGACCCCGGAGGATCCATGAGTTCCAACCCCACCGCACGGCGCGCCCTGCTCGTCCTGGGCATGCATCGCAGCGGCACGTCGGCCCTGGCCCGCGTCCTGAACCTGCTGGGCGCGGACCTGGGCCCGTCGCTCCTTCCCGCGAACGCGGACAACCCGGCGGGCTACTGGGAGCCGAAGGAGATCGTGGCGCTCCACGACGAGCTTCTCGCGGCACTGGGGAGCTCCTGGCGGAATCCGCGCCCGCTGCCCGAGGGGTGGCCGGCGCGGCCGGAGGTCGCTCCGTTCCGCGCGAGGCTGGCCGCGATCCTCGCCCGTGATTTCGCGGAGGCTCCGCTGGCGGGCTTCAAGGACCCGCGCCTGTGCCGGCTCGTCCCGCTGTGGCGCGACCTCTTCGCGGAGTCCGGCCGCGCCGCGGCGTTCGTGCTGACGTGTCGCCACCCCGACGAGGTGGCCGCGTCCCTGAACGCGCGCGACGGGATGCCGCATGCCGCGGGACGCCTCCTGTGGCTGGAGCACGCCCTGGCGGCGGAGCGGGACACGCGCGGGGCGCGGCGGGCGTTCGTGACCTACGAGCGGCTGCTGGCCGGGCCGCGCGCGGAGACGGAGCGGCTCGCCGCCGCGCTGGACCTTCGCGCCCCGGCGGCCGCGATGCAGGCCGTGGAGTCGTCGCTGGATCCGATGCTGCGCCACCAGCGCGGCGCCGGGGCCGCGCTGCCCGCGCTCCTCGCCGGCGTGCTGCAGGCGTGGGAGCGCGCGGCCGCGGGCGAGGAGACCGATGCGGAGTTCGATGCGCTGCGGGCCCGCGCCGGGGAGGCGCGCGCGCTGTACGAGCCGTGGGCGGACGCGCTGGAGACCGGACGCGCGCGCGACGAGCAACGCCTGGCGCGGCGCAGCGCGCGGATCGCGGAGCTGACCGCGCGACTCGCGGAGACGACGGCCGCGGGCACGCCGCCGGCCGGCGGCGCGGGCGGTGCGGCCGCGATCCCCTCGTCCCCGTGGCTGGAGCGCGACGGGACGCGCGTGACGCGGATGCCCGACGCCCTGGAGGGGAGTCCGCGCGTGTCCATCGTGATCCCGCTGTTCAACCAGGTCGATCTCACCCGGAAGTGCCTGGAGGCGCTGGCCGCGAACACGCCGGACGGCGGCTACGAGGTGATCCTCGTGGACAACGGGTCGCGCGACGGGACGCCGGAGCTGCTCGCGGCGCTGTCCGGCAACGTGAAGATCGTCGTGAACGAGCGCAACCAGGGCTTCGCCGTGGCCTGCAACCAGGGCGCGGCGCTCGCCGCCACGCCGAACCTCCTGTTCCTGAACAACGACGTGGAGGCGCGGCCGGGGTGGCTGCCGCCGCTGCTCGCGTGCCTGGACGAGGCCGCGGACGTGGGCGTCGCGGGGTCGAAGCTGCTGTTCCCGGACGGGCGGCTGCAGCACGCGGGCGTCGCGCTGCTGCACCGGAACAGCCGGACCGTGCCGCTCGGCGCGTTCCACGTGCACTACGGCGAGCCCGCGGACTTCCCGCCCGCGAACCGGCGCATGGAGATGCAGGTCGTGACGGGGGCGTGCCTGCTCGTGCGCCGCCGGGCCTTCGAGGACGTGCAGGGTTTCGACGATTTCTTCTGGAACGGCTACGAGGACGTGGACCTGTGCCTGAAGGTGCGCGAGCGCGGCTGGCGCGTGGTGTACGAGCCGGGGAGCGTGCTGGTGCACCACGAGTCCATGTCCGGTCCGGAGCGGTGGTCGCGCACGCGCTCCAACGAGGCGCTGCTGTCCTCGCGCTGGTTCGGGCGGGTGGAGCCCGACCTCGTGGAGGGGACCGACGGGTCGCGGCGCCTCGCGGACCGCACGCCGATGCGGGAGTGGACCGCGCGCGGCACCGGCACGGCGGCCCCGGACGCGGTCGTGTCCATCGTCATCCTCGCGCGCAACCAGCTGGAGCACACGCGACGCTGCATCGCCTCGCTGGACAAGCACACCCCCGAACCGCACGAGCTGGTCCTCGTGGACAACGGATCGACGGACGGCACGCGCGAGTACTTCGAGTCGCTGCTCGGGCGGCCCAACGTGCGCGTCGTGGCGAACGCGTCGAACCGCGGGTTCGCGGCCGGCAACAACCAGGGCTTCTCGCTGGCGCGGGGCCGGCGGATCGCCGTGCTGAACAACGACACGATCCTCACCGAGGGCTGGCTCGGCGGGCTCGCCGACGTCCTGGACGCGCACCCGGAGGCCGGGATCGTGGGGCCGGTGACGAACCACGCGTCCGGGCCGCAGGTGCTGCCCGAGGCGAAGTACGCGACGCTGGCGGAGATGGAGGAGTTCGCGGCGGCGCGCGCGGCGGAGCACGGCGGCCGCAGCGCGGCGGCGCGGCGGCTCGTGGGGTTCTGCTGGTTGATGCGGCGGGAGGTCCTGGACTCGATCGGCGGCTTCGACGAGACGTTCGGCTCCGGGAACTGCGAGGACGACGACTACTGCCTCCGCGCGCACCAGCACGGCTGGAAGACGCGCATCGCGACCGGCGTGTTCGTGCACCACACCGGCAGCCGCACGTTCGCCGGCGAGGGCATCGACTACCGCGCGTCCATCGAGCGCAACTTCGAGCTGTTCCGGACGAAGTGGGGGATGGACGCCGCCGCGCGGCCGGACGCGCCGTACCCGTTCGACGAGCTCGCGGCGAAGCCGCGGCGGCCGCGCGTGTCGTTGCCCGTGCTGGCGAACACGCACGAGCCGCGGTACGAGGCGCGCTGGTTCCAGGACCGGGCGAAGGCGGCGGCGCCGATCGCGACCGCGTCGGGCCCGGCGGCGCCGATGACGGCAGCGCCGATCGCGGCCGCGCCGATCGCGGCCGCGCCGGCCCCGGCGGCGCGCGAGGCGCCCGCGAAGGGCGGCGGGACGGCCCGGCGGTTGACCGTGGGCGTGATCGGGACGGAGGAGCCGGGCGACGGACCGCGCGCCCTGCTCGAGCGCCACGGCCATCGCGGGCCCGTGCCGCGGTGGCGGACCACGGCGGAGCTGGCGTCCGCGCTGGGCGGCGGCGAGGGTCACGTGCTGCTCGTGGGACCGGACTGCGCGGTGCCGGAGGAGGCCCTCCGCGAGCTGATGACGGCGGCGGTGCGGGTGCCCGGCCTGGCGGCGGTCGGGCCGGTGGCGCACGCGGCGCCGGCCGCGCAGCGCGGCGGTTCGCCCGGCGTGAAGGCCGCCGAGTTCGAGCGGGTGGCGCGGAAGCGGCGGGCGCGCGACGGCGGACGCCTCGCGGACGTGCCGCACCTCGGCGCGTTCTGCCTGCTGCTGGATGCGGCCGCGGTGGCGCGCGCCGGCGGGCTGGACGCCGATCTGCCCATCGAGGACGCGCTCCTCGACCTCTTCGCCCGCCTGCGCGACGCGGGGATGCGCGTGGCGTGCGCGCGCGGCGCGTGGGTGCACCACGCGCACCTGGACCGCACGGAGGGCGCGGACTACGACGCGCGCCCGCGCGTCGCGGCGGACCCCGTCGCGCGGTGAGGACGATGCCCAGAGGATGCCGATCGGCGGACCGGAATCAGAGGTAGCCGAGCGCGCGAAGCGTCGTGGCCAGGGCGGCCTCGTCGGCGGGCGCGAGGGTGCGCGGGGCGCCGGCCGGCGCGCGACGCAGCCATCGCGTCACCCGCGCGTCCAGGGCATCGGTGACGTCGGGGAAGCAGGCGGAGACGTCGTGCGTCTCGCGCGGGTCCGCGGCCAGGTCCCAGAGCACGCGGTGCTCCACGCCGCCCGCGTCCACGCGCCAGTACTTGAACCGCTCGGTCCGCGCGCCGCGCAGGTAGCAGCGCGCGGCGAGCTGCCGCCCGCCCGAGCCGTTCGCTTCCACGTACACGGCGTCCGGGGCCGTCGCGCGCAGGAACGAGCGGTCCGCGAGGCCGGGCTCCGTCGCCGGGACGCCGGCGAGGTCGAGCAGGGTGGGGAAGAGGTCCGCCTGCGAGCGCAGTTCCGGGCGGAGCGCGCCCGGCGGGCAGCGCGGGTCCACGATGACGAGCGGGATGCGGACCAGGTCGTCGGTGAGGTGGAACCCGTGCCCGAGCACGTTGTGCGCGTAGATGCGCGCCGTGGCGTCCCCCAGCTCGCGCGCGGCGTGGGCGAACCACGCGTCGTGGTCCCGCGCCGCGGGATCCCGGTGGAAGGCGTTCCACGCGGCGTAGGCCGCGGCGTCCGCGGCGCCGAGCTCGCGCCGGAGCATCCAGTCCTCGTGCAGGCGCTCGCCGTGGTCGCCGCACAGCACCACGGACGTGCGACCCGGATCGACCGCGTCCAGCAGCCGGCGCAACTGCGCGTCCTGCGCGGCGAGCGCGCGGTCGTAGGCCGTCGCGCCGTGCTTCGTCGTCGCGTACTCCGCGGGCACGTGGTAGGGCATGTGCGCCTCCCACAGGTGCACGACCAGGAACCACGGCTCGGGCAGCTCGCCCAGGAGGCGTCGCACGCGCTCGCCGGTCCCGGCGTCCAGGTGCTCGGCGCGGTCCCGCCACGTGTACGCGTCGAAGCCGCGGTCCAGCCCCGCCTCGGGGCGCAGCGGACCCGTGACCTCGGCGTGCGTGCGGAACCCGTGCGCGCGCAGGATCCCCGCCAGCGTCGGCACGTCGCGCAGCGTGTGTCGCGAGTGTTCCACGACGCCGTGCTCGTGCGGCAGGAGGCCGGTGAACATCGTGGCGAAGTTCGGCGTCGTCGTGCTCGAGACGGCCACGTACTGCGTCCAGGTCGCGCCGGCACGGCGCAGGCGGTCCCAGCCCGGCAGCAGCGCGGAGCGCCGCGTGCCCGGCGATGCGCAGGACACCTCGGTGACGGTCTTCTCGGCGCGCGCGCAGTCCACGACGATCAGCAGCACGTTCCTCACGGCAGCACCTCGTGCGCGGCGAACGACGGCGCGTCCGCGACGCGTTGCGGGCGCGCGGCCCGTCCGGCGGTCTCCCGCCGGAAGATCCCCAGCCAGCCCGTGTCCCCGTCGCCCTCGGCCGCGGAGTGCAGCGTCCACCCCGCGGCGCCGCCCTCGATCACGCGCCGCGCCGCGCCCGCGAGCGACGGCGGCGTGCGCACGGCGAACCAGCGCTCCGCCCGCGCGAGCGCGCCGCGCAGGGCCGCGTCGCGCGAACCCGGCGGAAGGTGGTGGTACAGGCCGAGGAAGAGCACGACGTCGTAGCGCGGCCGCAGCACGTCGGCGAACGTGCGGGTGAACGCCCCCCAGTCGGCAAGGTCGGCGGCTTCCGCGCGCGCCTCGACCGGACCCTCGATCCCGCGCAGCAGCACCGTGGCCGCCTCGACGCGGCCGGGATCCCGCTCGAACGCGTGCAGCACGCGCGCGCCCGCCCGGGCCAGCGCCCCGGAGACGAGCCCTTCCGCCGCGCCCAGGTCCAGCACGGCGGCGCCGCGCGCCTCGGCGAACACGGGCTCCAGTCCGCGGAGCCGTTCGGCGGGGTCCCATTTCCCGAAGAGCCCGCGCCCGGGGTCGCGGTAGTACGGCCGGGGCGCGGGCGCCGTGACGAGACGCAGCAGATCGCGCGACCACCCCGACCACGGGAAGCGCCGCATCGTCTCCGCCGCCGCCGCGCCCAGGGCGGCCGCGCGCGCGGGGTCGGCCCGCAGCGCGTCGAGCGCGCCGGCGATCGCCCCGCCGTCCGCCTCGTCCAAGCGCACCGCGTTCCGGTCGGGGTCCACGAAGTCCCCCGTGCCGCCGGTCCCGACGACGCACGGCAGGCCCGAGGCCATCGCCTCGGCCGCGGGGTTGCACCACCCGGCGGAGGTCTCGACCGCCACGAACGCGTCGAGCCCGCGGTAGAAGCGCGCCAGCGCGTCGCCGAAGAGCTCGCCCGCGGGCACGAGCCGGCCGCGCGCCGCGAGGGCGTCGGCCCGCGCCGCCGACTCGCCCGGGATCTCCCCGTAGACGTACAGCGTGACGCCCGCGCCGAGCCGCTCCATCGCGTCGAGCACCCACGGCAGCCCCTTGCGCGCGTACGTCCCCACCGCGAAGCGCCCGCCGGGTCGTCGCGGCGGATCGCCCGCCCGCGGCGCGAACCGCGCGGCGTCCACCGCTCCCGGCAGCACGTGGTACGCGCGGGCCTGCAGCCGGCGCATGTCGAAGGGCGTCCAGGCGGAGTTGTTGAACACGATCGTGTCCGGGGCGAGATGCGCGTTCACCTCGGCGAACCGGTCCAGCCGCGAGGCGTCGTTGAGCACGAGCTGGATCCGCCGCCCGAAGCGCGGATCCCGCAGGTCCGCCAACCGCTGCAGCGGACCGTCGCCGGCCCCGGGAACGATCACCGCGTCCCACCGGCCGGCCGCCAGCTCCCGCGGCCCGAGGATCTCCGGCCCCTGCGGCCACTCCCGCCGGGTCTCGCCGGTGAGCGAGCCGAGCTCCACGGAGTGCCCCGATCGTCGGGCCTCCTCCGCGAAGCGCAGCACGCGCGCGATGGAGCCGTTGAGGCCGAACCGGAACCAGGCCGCGAGGACCCGCAGGGGGGCATCTTCCTGTCGCATTCCCCCACGATCGGCAACTCCACCTTCGGAGTTCAGGGAATGTTGTTCACCTTGAATCAGGTGTCGGTCCCCCGAGGCGGTCCGCGGTGGAGGAGCCGTGCCTTGTGGTGCGGAGATTGGGGCAGGGGACATGGAACTGTATCCGGGACAATGCCTTGCGACCCAGGTGACCCAGGCCGTCCGTGCCGGCCGGGCAAGAACCCGTCGGGCAACGGCTTGAGTGATCGGGCGCCCCAATCTCCGCACCACAGGATTAGAATGCGGTCCGGTTCCCCCGGCGGACTCCCGCGGACGGCCCTCGCCGCGAGCCCGTGTCGCCAGCCATGCATCGCCGCTCGCCCAGGAGGCGCCCCATGTCCGGACCGTTCCGCAGACCCCGCGCATTCCCCGCCGCGATGGCCGCGGCGCTCTTCTTCCTCGCCGCTCCGGCGGCGTTCGCGGTGCCGCCGCTCGAGCGGCAGGACCGCAGCATGGACCCGGATCTCGTTCCGGCCCGGGACGGGCGGGTGCCCGTCGTCGTGGAGACTTCCGATCCCGTCGGGCTCGCGGCGCGGATCGTCGCGGCCGGCGGCCTGGTGACGCACGTGTTCGAGAACGTGGCGGCCGTCTCCGCGCTCGTGCCCGAGGGCGACGTGGCGTCGCTCACGGCGGACGCGCGGGTCGCGTCGGTGCAGCGGCAGCGCTGGGTGCGCCAGGCGGTCGCCGAGCCCACGCTGTTGCGGACCCTCGACGCCCGCGGGTTGCGGCCGGATCGCGCGCGCGTGCGCCCCGGTGCGGGCGCCGCGTGGTCCCTGGAGGCGCGCGGCGCGCGGCTCGTGCCGGTGGCGCCCGGCGCGCTCCGCGGCGACGACGACGGACCGGAGTCCACGTTCCTCGGCTACGAGGCGTGGACGCGCGCGGCGGAGGTCTGGGAGGAGACAAGCTACGGCGAGGGCGCGCTCGTCGCGATCATCGACAGCGGCGTGTTCCCCGGCCATCCGCTGATCGAGGGGTCGGTCGTGGGCGGGTGGAACCTCGTGCCCGCCGAGGAGGAGGAGGCGATCGACGTCGACGGCGATCACGTGGGCGACGGCCACTCCTTCGACTGGGACGCCGTGGAGAACGACGACCACGGCACGTTCTGCGCCGGGCTCATCGCCGGGCATGCGGACCTCGAGCTGCCCACGGACGACGACCTGGCGCAGTCCATCGCGTATCACGCGCCGGGCGCGGTGCAGGTGGACGGCGACGTCACCCGCGTGCGCCTGTTCGGCACGGCGCCGGCCGCGTCCATCCACGCGATCAAGGTATTCCCGTTCCGCGGCGGCTCCGCGCCGGACGCCCGCATCGGCGAGGCGCTCGACCGCCTCATCACGGCGAAGCGGTGCGGCACGCTGGACGTGGACGTGATCAGCATGAGCCTGAGCGGTCCCGTCCTGAACGACGGCCGCTACTTCCTGGACCGGCTCGTCGACGCGGCCGCGCGCAGCGGGATGGTGTCCGTGGTGGCGGCCAGCAACGACGGCCCCTCGCAGGTGACGGTCGGCTCGCCCGGCTCGGCCTACCGCGCGCTCACGGTCGGCGGCGCCATCGATCCGCCGCACCTGCGCGTGGCCATCGAGGCGCTGTTCGGCCTGCCCGTGGGCAGCGGGGACATCGCCTACCCGCACGAGCTGCAGGTCGTGGACTTCGCGGCCCGCGGGCTCACGGCGGACGGGCGCGTGAAGCCGGAGATCGTGGCCCCGGCGCTGTTCGCGTTCTCGGGCACGCTCGCGGACTTCACGGGGGACGGCATCCCCGACGCGCCGTCGTTCGGCTTCGGCTCCGGTACGTCGTTCTCCACGCCGACGGTCGCGGGCGCGGCCGCGCTGGCCGCGGTGTCGCGCCACTGCCGCGGGCACGCCGACGGGCCGCGCCGGATCACGAGCGCGCTCGTGCGCGGCGCGTCGCCGTTCGCGGACTACGAGCGCGTCTCCGCGCGCGAGCAGGGCGGGGGGTTCCTCGTGCTGCCGGACGCCCTGGAGCTCCTGGAGCATCCCGCCCCGTGGGGCGGCGTCCGCCTGGACCCGCGCGATCCCACGACGGAGCGGCTGTCGCTGCGCGGCGGATCGGCTTCCGGGGACGCGCCGCCGCTGGCGGCCGGGGAGTCGTTCGACTTCTACGTGGAGATCCCCGACGACGTGGGCGTGCTGCACCTGCGCTTCCCGACGGTCACGCACGACGGCGGGGAGAATCCGTTCCTCGGCGACGCGCTGAGCGTCTACGTGCACTCCGCGAAGCGCGGCGGGAACGGCGATTACGTGTTCGTCGCGCCGGCGCTGGCGTCGGGCGACGCGTTCGATTGGGCGCTGCCGGAGCCGGGCCGGGCGCGCATCACGTTCCTCGGTTCGCTGGCGAACTACGGGCGGGTCTCCGGCGCGGTGGAGATGTGGACGGAGCCGCTGGACCTCGAGCCCGACCACGTCTTCCGCGGCACCCTCGCGCGCGACGGCATCGCGGTCCACGACGTGGACGTGCCGGCGGGTACGACCGCGCTGGGCGCGCGCCTGCTCTGGCAGCACGACTGGACGAAGTTCCCGACGGTGGACCTGGACATGTTCGTCCTCGGGCCCGAGGGGATCGTGCCGGCGGCGTCGCTGGACTCGCCGGAGCTGGTGTGGATCGAGGCCCCGGCGCCCGGACCGCACGCGTTCCGCCTGATGGACTTCTCCTCGGTGCGCGGCCGCGAGCCGTACCGGCTGGAGGTCGTCTTCGCGCGCCGCGAGGCGCGCACGGGGACGGACGAGGGGCTGGACGATCGCCCCGCGATCACGCGGATCACGCCGCATGCGGGCGCGCCCGGCGCGGACATCGCCTTCGCGGTGCCGGCCTCCGGGCGGATCGCCCTGGACGTGTTCGACGTGGGCGGCCGGCGCGTGCGGACGGTGGAGGACGGGCCGCGCGAGGCGGGCGCGTACACCGCGAGCTGGGACGGGCGGGACGCGTCGGGTCGCCTCGTGGCGGCGGGCGTGTACTTCACCCGGCTCGCCACGGACGCGGGGACGTCCGTCCGCAAGCTGGTCCTGCGGCGCTAGGGACGGGCGTGCGGATCACGAGCCCCGACAACCCGCGCGTGAAGGACGCGGTGCGCCTGCGGGACCGCCGCGCCCGCACGCGCGCCGGGCGCTTCCTCGTGGAGGGTCGCCGCGAGGTGGAGCGCGCGCTGGAGTCGGGGCTCGTGCCGGACCTCGTGTTCGTGGAGGAGGCCCGGCTGGCGGGCGACGATGCGTCGACCGGACGCATCGTCGC
>CAYYFX010000042.1:23377-30470 GCA_964471155.1 uncultured Gemmatimonadota bacterium
GGCGCGCGCGTCCACCCGGTGAACGCCGCGGTCTCGGCGAAGCTGGCGCTGCGCGAAGGGGACGAGGGGGTGGTGGCCGTGTTCCCCATCCCCGACGCGCGGCCCGGGACGCTGCGGCTGCCCGCGGCGCCGCTCGTGCTCGCGGCGGAAGGGCTGGAGAAGCCGGGCAACGTCGGCGCGCTCCTCCGCTCCGCCGACGGGCTGGGCGCCGACGCGTTCGTGACGTCGGGCGGCACGGATCTCTGGAACCCGAACGTCGTGCGCTCCAGCCTGGGCTGCCTGTTCACCGTGCCCGTCGCGGTGTGCCCGGCCGGCGGGCTCCGCGACTGGCTGCGCGGCGCGGGGTTGCGCATCGTGGCCGCCACGCCGGACGGGGAGCGGACGCCCGGCGAGGCGGACCTCCGGGGGCCGGTGGCGCTCGTGTTCGGCCGGGAGGACACCGGGCTGCCGGACGAGTTCCTCGCCGCGGCCGACGAGCGCGTCCGCATCCCCATGCGCGGGCGCGCGGACTCGCTGAACGTGTCGGTGTCCGCCGGCATCCTGCTGTACGAGGCGGGCCGGCAGCGCGCGCTCCCCGCGGCGCGGACGCCGCGCGTCACCGGGGGACGCTGATCCGCCCCGGGGCCTCGCGTGTGCCGCGGCGCGTCAGCGCGGTGAACCCTGCGCGTCCGTGGGCAGCGCCTCGTCCGGCTCGTCCTCCAGGGGATCGAACCGCGGGGTCGACCGATCGGGCGGCGGCGCCGGCACCGCGGCCGCGGCCGGCGGGGCGGGGAAGCGCAGGCAGTACACGGCGGGTCCCTCCGCCGTCTCGACCCGCAGCTCCGCGCCCTGGCCTTCCGCCAGGCGGCGGGCCAGGTGGATCTCCAGCGCGAGGGCCGCGCCCTGCATGCGGTACGCGCCCGACGTCCGTTCCATCCGGCGCCGGCTCGCATCCGCGTCGGCCGGTCGCGGCGCCTCGGTGACGGTGACCTCGGTCCGCCCGTCGGCCGCGGCGGCGAGGGCGATCGCCACGCGGCCGTTCGCGGGCGCCGTCCGCAGGGCGCGCCGGAGCAGCAGCTCCAGGGCGCGGCGGGCATGGTCGGGGTCGAGCCGGGCGCGCAGTTCCCGCCCCTCGCTGCGGATCGTGAACGCGACGCCCCGGGCCACGGCCTGCGGTTCCACCGCGGCCACGGCCTGCGACACGACCTCGGCGGCGTCGGCCGGCTTCGGCGTGGAGGTCTCGCGTCCGGCCTCGAGCCGCGCGAACAGGACGAGCTCCTCCACGAGCTGCGCCAGCCGGTCCAGGTCGGCGGCACCGGGACTCGTCGTCCCGTCGCCGGAGCCTTGCCGCGCGCGCAGCGAGCTGAGCGGTCCGCGCAGCTCGCCCACGAGCTCCGCGAAGAGCTCGCGCATCTCGGTCTCGGCGCGCCGCGCGGCGGTCACGTCGCGCAGCACCACCGCGCACGCGGCGGGACGACCCTCGCTCGTGCGGATGCGCGAGAAGACCGCGGCGTAGCGCCGCCCGTCGCCGCCGCCGGTCGTCAGCTCGGCCTCCGCGAACTCGGTGTCGCCGGCGGCGAACGCGCTCCAGCGGCGCACGAACTCCGGGTCGAGCTGCTCCGAGAGGAGGTCGCGGCCGAACGCGAAGCGCTCGTCCACCGCGAGGATCCGCTCCGCGCGCGCGTTCATGAGGCGGACCTGGCCGTCCGGGTCGGTGACGACGAGGCCCTCGCCGATCCCGCGCACGATGCACTCCATGCGCGCGCGCTGCGCCTCGGCGAGGTCCAGGCTCTGGTCCACCTGCCGCTCCGCCTCCCGCCGCGCCGTGACGTCCAGGCCCACCACGCGCATGCGCGGGCGCGGGCCCGGCTCGGGACGCAGGGGGTGCAGGATCACGTCGATCGCCACGCCGTCCTTGCCGCGGAGGCGAACCTCGAAGGGCGCGGACGATCCCTCGCGCATCGCGGCGAGCGCGGCGACGAGCTTCGTCCGCTCCTCCGGCAGCGCCAGCTCCGCGAGCGGCACGCCCACGAGCCGGTCGATGACGACGCCGAGGGACACGCACGCCTTCCGGTTCGCCGACGCGATCGCGTCCTGCGAGTCCAGCTCGAAGTCCAGCACGGGGGCGAGGTCGTACAGGTGGCGGTAGCGCGTACGCAGCTCGTCCAGCTCGCGCGTGCGCGCGCGCACCATGACCTCCAGTTCCTCCGCGTGCCGGCGCACGGAGCCATCGAGACCGCGCCGCGCGGAGATGTCGCGGAACACCGTCCAGCACGCGCCGCCCACCTCGGTCTCCGCGGGCATGACCACCACCTCGACGGGGAAGCGGTCGCCGGTGGCGGAGACCGCCTCGGTCTCGAGCCCCGGGACGGGGATGCCGGGATGGAAGTCGAACGACGGGAACCAGCGGGAGAGCGGCGTTCCCGCGAGATCCGCGGGCTCCGCGTTGAGGAGAAGCCGGGCCGAGGGGCTGGCCTGTTGCACCTGCCCGTTCGCGGCGACGAGCAGGTGGCCGTCGGGGGAGTTCTCGAACAGGAGCGGCAGGGCGGCCGCGAGGTCCTCGCGGCTCACCGGCGACCTCGACCGGACACGTGCTCCTCCCGTGGCTTCGGGACACCTTCCCGGAGGTATCGGCGGGCGGCGCGTGGAACTTTCGTCCGGCGTGGCGGGAAGCGGGTGTTTCGCGGGGTTTCTTCGGGGTCCCGAAGGCGGGTGGCGCACGAGGACCCCGGCCGACCCGTCGCGATCCGAGGGAGTCCGCCCCTGTATAGGCTCCCCCCCGCCCCCGGCACTTCCAGGGTCGGGCACGACCGTCGAGCGGGCCGGACCGAGGTCCGCGTGCACCCGGCCACGCGCAGGGCGCGGGCCGATTCCGGGCGACGTACCGAGAACGGCAGGAAAGTCCTGCCGTTTGAGTGGAAAAAGCCGCAGAATCCCCCGGCGACGGCGCGAGCGGCCGGAGCGGCGCGAGCGGCAGGGGCGGCGGGAGCGAGGGGGGCGGGTGGCGATGCCGGATCTCCGGGCGGTGCGGCGGGTGGTGGCGAAGGAGCTGCGGGAGGCCCGCCGCGACCGCAACCTTCTCCTGAACGTCGTGCTCGTGCCGCTGTTCCTCTACCCGCTGCTCGGGTTCGGCGTGCTCCAGGTGCTGCAGGTCGTCCGCGGGATCGGGGAGCGCGAAGGGACGGTCGTGGCGCTGGCCGGTCCGGTGCCCGCGGCGGTGCGGGACTCGCTCGCGCACACCGAGGGCGTCGTCCTGGTGGATGTCCCCGCGACGGAGGCGCCGGCCGACGCGGCGGCGTTCCGCGCGCAGCGTTCCGCGCGCGAGGCGGCCGGCCTGCCCGTCCCGCGCGCGCTCCTGCACTGGGCGGACGGGGGCGCCCGCCTGTTCCACGACGGCGCGCAGGACCGCTCCCGCGCGGCGAAGCAGGCGGTGGAGGACGCGGTGGCCGCGTTCCGCCGCGTCCGCGCCGAGTCCGCGCTGGCGTCCGCGGGGTTGCCGCCCGGGGAGCTGGACCGGTTCACGGTGGACTCCGAGAACACGGCGTCGGCGGTGCAGCGCGGCCGGCAGATCCTCGCGTCCGGGTTGCCGCTCATCCTGCTCCTGATGCTGGCCGTCGGCACCGCGGCCGCGTCGCTGGACACGGTCGTGGGCGAGCGGGAGCGCGGCACGCTGGAGACCATCCTGGTCTCGCCGCTCTCGCGCGCCGACGTGTTCGTGGGGAAGTACCTGTTCGTGGTGACGGCCGCGGTGATCGCGTTCACGCTGAACCTCGCCAGCATGTCCGTGTTCCTCGGCTTCGTGCTGGAGCTGCTCGACGTGGGCGAGGACATCCGCGTCTCGATCGATCCGCTGTCGTTCGCGCTCGTCTTCGGGGTGGCGGTGCTGACCGCCGCGTTCCTGGCGGCGGTCTTCATGATCATCGCGGTCCCGTCGCGGACGTATCGCGAGGGGCAGGCGGCGCTGAGCCCCGCGTACCTCCTGGCCATGGTGCCGGGGCTCGTGGTCGGCGCGTCCCGCGAGCCGTTCGGCCTCGCGCAGGCGTTCATCCCCGTGCTGAACGCGAGCGCGCTGTTCGAGGCGGCGCTGCTCGGGCCGGTGGAGGCGGCGCCGGTGATCGTCACCTTCGCCGTGCTGGCGCTCGCCACGCTGGCGGCGCTGGCGGTGGCGGCGCGGATCGTCTCGCGCGAGGACGCGTTCCTGGAGCCGAAGCTCCCGCTGGGCCGGCTGCTGCGCGGAGGGGGATCATGACCGGGTCGATCCGGGTGGAGGGGCTCGTGAAGGTGTTCCCGGACCACCGCGGCGGCGAGGGCGTCCGCGCGGTGGACGGGGTCTCGTTCGAATGCCGTGCCGGCGAGGTGTTCGGCCTGCTCGGGCTGAACGGCGCGGGGAAGACCACGACGCTGCGCATGCTGTCCACCGTGCTCACGCCCACCGCGGGCACCGCGTGGGTGGCCGGCCACGACATCCGCGAGGACCCGCGCGCGGTGCGGCACTCCCTCGGCTTCCTGTCCGGGACCACCGGGCTGTACCACCGCCTGACCGCCGAGGAGACGCTGCGTTTCTTCGCGGAGTTCCACGGCCTGCGCGGCGCCGCGCTGGACGAGCGCGTGGAGCGCGTGCTCGTCACGTTCGGGATCGACGGGTACCGGAACCAGCGCTGCGAGAAGCTCTCCACCGGGATGAAGCAGAAGGTCTCGATCGGGCGCGCGGTCGTGCACGACCCGCCGGTGCTCGTGTTCGACGAGCCCACCGCGGGCCTCGACGTCCTCGCCGCGGCGGCCACGCTGGAGTTCGTGGAGGAGTGCCGGCGCAACGGCAAGTGCGTCCTGTTCAGCACCCACATCATGAGCGAGGTCGAGCGGCTGTGCGACCGCATCGGCATCATCCACGGCGGCACGCTCCGCGCCCTCGGGACGCTGGCGGAGCTGCGCGAGCGGACCGGACAGCACTACCTCGAGGACGTCTTCCGCACGATCGTGATGTCCGGGGCATGAGCCGGCCGAGCCTGGTCTTCTTCCGCAAGGAGATCCGCGAGATCGCGCGCGATCGCCGCGCCGTGCTGCTCTCGTTCGTGCTGCCGGTGTTCGTCTACCCGGCCACGTTCTCGCTGACGTCGAGCCTGGAGCGACGGGAGGAGCGGGCGGCGAAGGAGAACGTGTACCGCGTGTGCGTCACGGGCGACGCGGACTCGCTGGCCCACGCGCTGCGGAAGGACCCGGCCTTCGTCGTCGTCCGGCTCGGCCCGGACCAGGACCCGCGGGAGGCGGTGCGGGAGGGGCGCCTGGAGGCGTGGGTGGACGCGCCGGACGGTCTCGCGCCCCGGGACGGCGCGCCGCCCGCGGTGCGGATCGTGTACCACGGCCCGCACGAGACCTCCGCGGACGCCGAGGCCGCGTTGCGCGCGACGCTGGAGCGGATGCGCGCCGAGGCCGCCGGCCGGGTGTACCGCGCCGCCGGCGGCACGGAGGAGATCGCGGACCTCGCGCCCGTCGAGACGGTGGATGTGGCGACCGCCGAGGAGTCGGGCGGATCGCGCGCCGGGCGCATGATCCCGCTGCTCCTCGTGATGACCCTGTTCATCGGCGGCAGCTCGCTCTCCACGGATCTCTTCGCCGGGGAGAAGGAGCGCGGGACGCTGGAGACGCTGTACCTCACGCCGGTGCACCGCAGCCGCATCGCGCGCGCGAAGTTCCTGGTCGTGTGGGGCGCCACGTCCATCACCGGCATCCTGAACCTGGCCAGCCTGCTCGCGTGCTACCGGATCGGGCTCATCGCCGACCCGCAGGATCCGGCCGCGCGCATCGTGCTGGGCGGCGACGGGATCGTCACCGCGTTCGTGCTCGTCGTGCCGCTGGCGGCGCTGGTCGGCGGGGCGCTGCTGGGGATCTCCGCGTTCGCGCGCAGCCTCAAGGAGGCGCAGCTGTACGTGACGCCGGTGATGCTGGTGGCGGTGCTGCCGGGTCTGCTGGCCACGGGGCAGGACGTGCGCCTGGACGCGTTCACGGCGCTCCTGCCGCTCGCGAACGTGGCGCTCGCGGTGCGGGACGGGCTGGTCGCGCCGGTGCCCCTGCCGCTCCTCGGCCTCGTGGCCGCGGCGTCGATCGGCTGGGCGGCGCTCACGATGCGCTGGACCACCGGCGTGCTGTCCCGCGAGGACACGATCCTCGGCTTCGACCCCGAGCCGTTCTTCTCGCGCACGCGCGCGGGGCGCCGGCGCGCGCTGTGGCTGGGCATGGCCGTCACCGTGCTCGGCTTCTTCTACGGCGGGAGCCTCCTGCAGTCGCGCGCGTTCATCCCCGGTCTCCTGTGGAGCCTCTGGGCGCTGCTCCCCGTGCTCGGGCTGGCCACCGCGCGGCTCGCCTGGAGCGGCGGCGCCGTCCGCGACGTCTTCTCGCTCCGCGGCGCGCCCTGGACCGCGTTCGTCGCGGCGCCGCTGCTCGGCGCGGGCCTGGTGCTCCCGATGAGCCTCGGCGTGGTGGCGCTGCAGTCGAAGCTGATCCCGGCGCCGGAGAGCCTGTTCGCCCAACTCACCGATCCCGTCGAGCACCTGGGCCTGCCCCCCGTCCTCCTGCTGATGGCCGCGTCCCCGGGGATCATGGAAGAGCTCGTCTTCCGCGGCGCCTTCCTCGGCCTGTTCCGCCGCGTGGGCACGACCCGCGCCGCGGTCGTGGCCACGTCGGTCTTCTTCGCCCTGATCCACCTCAGCGTCTTCCGCTTCGCCCCGACCTTCCTCGTGGGCGCCGTGTTCGCGCTCGTGGTGGTCCGCACCGGCTCGCTCTTCCCGGCGATGCTGGCCCACGCCACCTACAACGCGCTGGCGATCACGATGGGCCGGAACGACGCCCTGTCCGCCCACCTGACCGGCACGCCGGGCTGGCTCCTGACCGCCGCCGCGCTCGCCCTGGCCGCCTGGCTCCTGACCCGACACCCCGCGCCCTCCCGGTAACGCCCCCGCCCCCTCGGCTCGACGTCGGCGACGCCGGGACACGCGCCGAGATGCGTCGGGAGCGGGGCGGAGGGGGGGGCAGGGCGAGGGAAGGCGTGGCGGGCGAGCGGGATGGGTCCTCTCCGGCGGCTCTGCGGCGCGGCCGGAGCCCGGGACGGGCGGAGGCC
>CAYYFX010000043.1:0-30401 GCA_964471155.1 uncultured Gemmatimonadota bacterium
CCGCGCAGCCGTCCTTGCGCGAGTCCGACGCGCCTTCCCACACGTCGCCCACGCGGCGGATGATCTGCGCGCCGCCGAAGGGGGCGGCCGAGCGTTCGATGCGCACGGGATGTCCGAGCTTGCGGAGCCCCTCCTCGGCGGGAAGCGGGATGCCGTGCTCCAGGAGGACGGTGCCGTCGGACTCCACGAAGAAGCGCGGCGCGTCCGAGGCGGCCTGGGGATCCTGGCCGTAGGCGTACACGCGCGTGAGCAGTTGCACGTGACCCTGCGGCTGCATGGCCCCACCCATCACGCCGAACACCATGTCCGCGGCGCCGGCGCGGGTCACGAAGCCGGGCAGGATGGTGTGGAAGGGGCGCTTCGCGGGGCCGACGCGGTTCGGGTGGCCCTCCTCCAGCGAGAACCCCGCGCCGCGGTTCTGCAGGGCGATCCCGGTGCCGGGCACCACGATCCCGGAGCCGAAGCCGCGGTAGTTCGACTGGATGAACGACACGAGCCGCCCGTCCGCGTCCGCGGCCACGAGCAGGACGGTGCCGCGCTCCGTGGGGAGCACGTCGCGCAGCGGCTGCGCGCGCCCGGGATCCACGCGGCTGGCCAGCGTGTCCAGCCGCGCCTCGCCGAGCAGCAGCTTCGGCGGCATCGGCACCGCGTCCGGATCCGCCACCCAGCGCCGCGCCTCGGCGATGCCCAGCTTCACGGCCTCGATCTGCAGGTGCAGCGCCTCCGCCGAGTCCACGTCGTGCACCTCGAGCGGCAGCCGCTCCAGCACGCCGAGCGCGATGAGCGCCGCGAAGCCCTGGCCGTTCGGCGGCAGCTCGTGCACCGACACGTCGCGGAACATCACGGAGAGCGGCTCCACGTCCAGCCCCTCGTGCGCCGCGAGGTCCGCCTTCGTGAGCGCGCCGCCCTCCGCCTCGGACGCGGCCGCGATCCGATCCGCCAGGTCTCCCCGGTAGAAGTCCTGCCCCTTCGACGCCGCGATCGTGCGCAAGGTCTCCGCCAGTTCCGGGCAGCGGAAGACCTCGCCCGCGCGCGGCGCGCGTCCGTCCGGCAGGAACACCCGCGCGAACTCCGCGAAGCGGCCGAGCCGCGGGATG
This sequence comes from uncultured Gemmatimonadota bacterium, assembly GCA_964471155.1. Taxonomy (GTDB): domain Bacteria; phylum ARS69; class ARS69; order ARS69; family ARS69; genus CAYYFX01. The sequence continues at coordinate 1,098 of CAYYFX010000043.1, forward strand.
GACGCCTCCCACGCCGCGGCGGTGATGGGGCTCACGGGGAAGCCGTCGCGCGCGTAGCGGATGCCGGCGGCGAAGAGTCGGTCGAACGGGAGCCGGCCGAACGTGGACGAGAGCCGCCGCCACGCCTCCACCGCGCCCGGCACGGTCACGCTGTCCCAGCCGGTGTCGGGCATGGCGTCCATGCCGGCGAAGCGCTCGGGGGTCCACGCGGCGGGGGAGCGGCCGGAGCCGTTGAACCCGTGCAGGGCGCCGTCCGTCCAGACCTGCGCGAAGGCGTCCGACCCGAGCCCGTTGCTCGTGGGCTCCACGACCGTGAGCGTGATGGCAGTGGCGAGCGCGGCGTCCACCGCGTTGCCGCCCTCCCGCATGGCGTCGAGGCCGGCCTGCGCCGCGAGCGGCTGCGACGTGGCCACGATGTGCCGTGCCCACACCGGCATGCGCCGCGAGGGATAGGGGAAGGCGCCGGTGGGGTTCGTGGCCGTCATTCAAGCCCTCGCGTCCGGCCGCTCACCGTACGGCCTCGGCGCGCAGGAAGTCCAGCAGGAGCGCATCGAAGATCCCGGACGCCTCCAGGTTCGGCAAGTGCGCCGCGCCCGGCACGACGGCGCGGCGCGCGCCGGCGATCCCTTTGCACAAGACCTCCGCCACCTTCACGAAGTCCGGCAGCGTGCGCTCGCCCGTCACGACCAGCGTGGGGACGCGGATGCGGTGCAGCAGCTCGCACGTGGGCGGGTCGGCGGGGAGCGCGGGATCCGCGTGGACCCAGTGCCATCCCGAGTACCCGGTGAGCCATCCGCGCAGGTCCGGTCCGCACTCCGGGTGCGCGAGCGGCGCGGCCAGCAGCGGGATCGCCAGCCAGGCCGCGCGCGCCGCCTCGACCCCGCCGCGCGCCGCGGCATCCCGCACGCCGGCCAGCGCGCGTTGCAGCTCCTCCGACCACGCGACGCCCGCCAGCGAGGACTCCACCAGCACGAGCGCGCGCAGCCGGTCGGGGTGCTGCGCCGCGAACGTGCCGGCCACGCCGCCGCCCAGCGAGAGCCCGACGAGCGCGGGGCGCTCGAGATCCAGCCCGTCGAGGAGGGCGAGCAGATCGTCCGCGTGCCGGTAGGGACCGGCCGGCGGGGGGGACGCGCCGTGCCCGCGCAGGTCGTACCGGACGACGGTGAAGCGGTCGGCCAGGGAAGCCGCCTGCCGGTTCCACATGCGGCGATCCAGCGTGAAGCCGTGGAGCAGCACGACCGGCGGGCCTTGCCCCTCGGCCTCCCACGCGAGCGCTCCGTCCGGAACGGGAAGGACTCCGCGGCGCCGGGTCGTCACGCGCCGTCCGCCCCGTAGGTCCCGTCCGTCGCCGCGAGGGCCGCGCTGTGGCAGGCGTGGGCCCGGGCGGGCCGCGATCGCGCACCGCGTGCGCAAGGACCGCGGAGTGCGCAAGCGGTGCGCGGGAACGGCCGGGCCCGCCCGGCGCGCTCGTGTCCCCGGCCGGCGACCGTCACCGGCGTGCTCAGCGCGCGATCGCGACGAACGCGTCCGCCGGTGTGAACCACGTCTTCGCCACGCGGGCCACGTCCTCGGGCGTGACCGCGCGCAGGGCCGGAAGGTCGGCGTCGATCGCGGCCGGGTCCTTGCCGCGGAGCTCGGCCATGCAGTACGCGTACGCGCAGCCCATGCGCGAGAGGCGGCGCATGCGGTCGCGCCCCTCGCTCCGGTTGCGTGCACCTTCCAGTTCCTCGGGCGTGGGCGGGCGCGCGGCGAGCGACATCGCCAGCTCCTTCATGCCCGCCTCCATCCGCTCCAGGTTCGCCGGCCGCGTGCCCGCGCTCATCACGAGGCACGCGCCGTCGGACAGGCGCACGTCCGCGCCGATGGAGTACGCCAGCCCTTCCTTCTCGCGCAGCGTCTCCGCCAGGCGGTCCGAAAGAACGACGCCCGCGAGCCGCAGCGCGTGCCGGTCCGCCTCCTTCACCACGAGCGGCGCGCCCACGAGGATCCAGGACTGGTCCTTGCCCACCGGGACCTCGACGCGCGCGGTGGTGGACGCCGGCGTCCACGCGCGTCGCGGCGGCCGGCCCGCGGGGTTCGCGCGCTTCGAGAACATCCGCCGGACGGCCTCGATCGCCACGTCCGCGGGCAGGCTGGACGACACGGCCACGATCACGTTCGACGGCGCGGTGATCGCGGCGTGCAGGCGCCGCACGTCGTCCAGCGTGAGCGCGCGCAGCGGGTCCGCCGCGCCGTACACGCCGCCCGCGAGCGGATGCCCCGCGCCGAGGGCCTCGTAGAACGCGGCGGCGGCGGCGGCGCGCGGCGATGCCGCATCGGTGACGGCCCGCGCGGCCGCCGCGGCCTTCGCCTGGGCCAGGTTCTCCTCGGTCCACGCGGGTTCGTACAGCGCCTCCGCCGCCAGCTCCAGCGCGGGGAGCCCGAAGAGATCGAAGCCCTCCAGGCGCACGTACGAGTACTCCGGCGAGAAGTAGTAGTCGTCGTACGGGATCATGTCCGCGTCCGTCACCTTCAGCGATGCACCGTACGTGGCCAGGAGCCCGCGCATCGTGTCGGCATCGCGCTTCGCGGTGCGCGTTCCCAGCATGCGGTGCACCACGTCCACGGCGCCGCGCGGCAGCTCCAGCGCGGCCTCGTGGCGCGCGCGGTCCTTCAGCAGGATGTGCGCGGCGAAGGTGCGCGCGTCCGGCGACGCGTGCGCGATCACGGTGAGCCCGTCCTCCAGCACGACGCGCCGCACCTCGGTCACCGTGGTGACCGGCGGCGCCGGCGGGAGCGGCGGGACGCCGCCGGGCTTCACGTCCGCGTACCAGGCGGCCGTCTCGGCCGCGGGCGCGCCGCCGAGCGCCGTGCGCCCGTCCGCGAGCGCGGGCCCGACCGCGGTCACCAGCACCCGCCCGTCCGCGAGGGCCGCGCGCAGCAGTTCGCCCGCCGCCGTCTCCGCGGCCTCGGGGCGTTCCGTGATGCGCAGCGCGGCCTCCGGGTTCGCGCCCAGCACGTCCGCGCGCATGAGGCCGTAGTAGTGCATCTTCTCGCGCAGGGACAGCTCCTCGGACAGGAACTCGCGCCGCGCCGCCAGCCGGTCCGACGCGTCCACCCCGCGCGCGTCCACCGCGGCCAGGTGCGCGAGCACCGCGTCCACCACCGCGCGCACGTCCGTCGTCTCCGCCGGCAGGTCCAGCGCCACCGTCAGCGCGGACCACGGGCTCCCGCCGTCCACCGAGGCGGAGGCCGCGAGCGGCGCCGCGCCTGCCGCCTCCGCCGCGCGCGTGACCGCGGCGTGCTCGCCGGAAGTGAGCGTGCCGCCGAGGATGCGCGCGCCCGCGAAGGCGTCGCCCGAGAGCTCCGGCGCCGGCAGCACCACGCGCACGCGCGTGCCCTGCAGGTTCTCCATCCGCTTCGTGACCAGCGTGCGTCCCGCGGGGAACGGCGGGCGGGGCGGCAGCGGCGCCGCGGGCTCCGGACGCCCGCCGTACGTCCTCGCCACCTCGGCGCGGGCCTCGTCCGGATCGAAGTCCCCCATGAGGACGATGGTCATTCCCGCCGGCCGGTAGCGTTCCGCGTAGAACGCGGCCACCGCGTCGCGATCCATCCCGGCGATGGACTCCTCGGTGCCGAGCACCGGCAGCGCGCGCGGGTCCTGCCCCCAGAACGCCTGCGCCTCGAACACGCCCGCGGCCCAGTCCGCGTCCGACTTGTCCTTCGCCAGCTCCTCCAGGATGATGCCGCGCTCCTTCACGAACATGTCCTCGGGGATGACCGAGTTCAGCAGCATGTCCGCCTGCAGGGCGAAGCCCTCGCGCCACACCTCGGAGGGGAGCAGCAGCTGGAACACGGTGCGCTCCTGCTGCGTGGACGCATTGTTGTACGCGCCGAGCAGGTCCGTGCGCGCGTAGATCTCCTCGCGCGTGCGGGTGGTCGTCCCGTTGAACAGCAGGTGCTCCAGGTAGTGCGCCGCGCCGTTCGTGGCCGCGGTCTCCAGGGCGGAGCCCGCCGGGACGAACACCGTGCAGGACACCATGGGCACGGACCGCTGGGGCAGGAGGACGAGCCGCGGTCCGCCGGGGAGCTGCTCCACGCGGGAGCCGTCCGCGGCGGGTGGTGCCGCCTCGGCGGCGGTCGGGGCGGGCGAAGCGGCGGCCAGCGCGGCCAGGACGATGAGCGGCGCGACGTGGGCTCTCATGGCGCAACCTCCGGGGACGCAAGAGAATAGGTCACACCTTCCGGAGGCGCCAGGGGAGCACGGGGCCGCGGGGCGCCCGGCCGGGTCCCGGCCCGGGGAAGCGCGCCGCTGCCAAGCCGCGGGCGGTGTGCTACCTTGCTTCCGGTTTCGCGCCGCCTGTCTCCGGCGCCCTTCCGGAAGCCCGTAACGGAACCGCTGCACGCGGAAAGGAACGAACATGAAGCGAATCGTCTCGATCGCGACCGTGCTGGTGCTGTCCCTGGCGCTGGCGAGCTGCACCGGCACGCAGAAGGGCGCCGTCATCGGCAGCACGAGCGGCGCGATCATCGGCGGCATCATCGGGAAGCAGACGGGCAACACGGCCATCGGCGCCATCACCGGCGCGGCCGTCGGCGGCGCCGCCGGCGCGGCCATCGGCCACTACATGGACAAGCAGGCCGAGGAACTGGACCAGGAGCTGCAGGGCGCGCGCGTGGAGCGCGTGGGCGAGGGCATCAAGATCACGTTCAACTCCGGCATCCTGTTCGACGTGAACAAGGCCGCCCTCAAGCCGGACGCCCAGACGAACCTGCAGGAGCTGGCCACGGTGCTGAACAAGTATGCGGACACGAACATCCTCATCGAGGGCCACACGGACTCCGACGGCACCGACGAGCACAACCTCGACCTGTCGAAGCAGCGCGCGCAGTCCGTGGCGAATTACCTGGCCGGGCTGTCCGTGGACGCCACGCGCATGACGCAGATGGGGTACGGCGAGTCGCAGCCCGTGATGTCGAACGACACGGCCGACGGCAAGGCCGCGAACCGCCGCGTCGAGATCGCGATCATGGCGAACGAGGACCTCAAGAAGAAGGCGGAGAAGGGCCAGCTGGGCTAGTCCGGACCTTCGCGGACGCACGCGGGGCCGGTCGGCGCGAGCCGGCCGGCCCCTTCGTTCGTTCGTGCGCGAGCGCCGCGCTTGCGCCGCGCCGCCCGCTACTTGATGGCGCCGGGCTTGCCCACCAGTCGCCGCAGCACGCCGAGCTGGCCCACGTGGTACGACTCGTGGAAGTGGAAGATCGCGAGGTTCTCGCCGAGGCAGTCCACCTTGAAGGGGTTCTGCTCGGGCGGGAGCGCGGACAGCAGGCGCTCGGCGTCGAGCCCCGCGACCACCCCGAGCAGCGCCTCCTGCGACGCGTCCATGTCGGCCGCGATCCGTTCCCACGCGATCGTCCCCGCGGCGCCGGTCACCGGCGCGGAGCCGCGCTTGTAGAAGTCCAGCTCGGCCTGCGTCCACGTGGGCGCGACGCCCAGCGACGCCAGGAGCCCCTGCCGGGACGACACGAGGTGACCGCCGACCCAGTTGATGCAGTTCCCGGCCGGTTGCGGCTGCCGCAGGCTCTCCTCCTGCGTGACGCCGGCCGTGTTCTGCCGGAAGACGCCGTGCGTGAAGCGGAACAGCATGCCGAGCGTCTTGGGGCTCACGGGAAGCTGCCGCGTCTGCGTGCTCATGTCCTCTCCCTCTCGGGTCGCACACGGACCCGGGTGACCTCGCCGACGGCCTCGAGGACGCGGTGGAATCCGCGAAGGTCCTCGTCCGTGATGGCGCCACGGAGGGCGTGCTCCAACGCGTCGACCGGCCGCTGCACCTCGTTGCCGAGGCGGATCCCCTCCGGGGTGGGGCGGATGAGGATCGAGCGGCGGTCCCTCGGATGCGGTTCCCGGACCAGGAGCCCGCGCCGCTCGAGCCGGTCCAGGAGGCTCGTGAGCGTGGACTTCTTCAGCCCGAAGACCCGGCCGAGCTCGGAGATCGGGACCGGGGCGTAGCTGCGCAGGAACGACAGCAGATGCCCCTCCATGCCCTGCAGTCCGAGGGGAGCCACCTCGGCCGACAGGTGGATGCCGATCTGCCGCATGGCCCGGTGGAGCGGCGAGAGGAAGAGGAGCGGCACTTCCGGCCTCCGGGGCGCGGCAGACGTTGGTCCGAAATCCGATAGTACGATAGCGTACTAGTGTGTCCGCGGCAAGCCCGGATTCCGGCGGGGCCGCCCGGTGCCACGGCGGCGACGTGGCCCGCGCGGGTCCGCCTCGTCGAGGCTCAGAACCGCGTCATGACCTGCCACTGGACGCTCGTCAGCGCGGCCCGGTGCGCCTCGGCGCCGAGCGCGAGATGCCAGAACCGGACCTCGACGCCGCCGACCACGTGTCCGACCACGTGGTTCTCGCTCCGCAGCTCGACGGCGTCCGTCGTCTCGCGCGCCAGGACCAGATTGCCGCCCAGGCCCACGTAGGGCGTGAACCGGCCGCGGAACGTGCGCCCCGCCGCGATGTCGGCGGTGACGGCGTGCATGCTCATGTCGTCGACGTAGAGGGTGCGGGTGTACGCCCCGCGGAGCGCGAGCGCGACCGGCATCGTCCCGCTCTGGCGCAGCAGCCCGTACTTGGCTTCCAGCCCGAGCCATCCGTAGTTCGCCTGCGGGTTCTCGGCGTAGAACGCGCCGACGTCGAGGCGTTCGGCGACACCGACCGCGAGCCGGAGCTTCGGGAACGACTGGTTCGCGCCGAGCTCGTGGTAGGCGTCGGGATGCGCGAAGGTGTCGTTCCATGCGTCGGACTTGTCCTCGACGGTGAAGGAGATGCTCTCGAGTCCGACCGCGATGCCTCCCCGGCCCAGCGTCGTCGGGGGCGACATCATCTTGAACGATGAAACCGACCCGAACTCGCGCGCGAAGCGGGCGAACGCGTCCTGGGTAAGCTCGGGAGCGAAGCGGATCGAGCAGTCCTCGAGCGAGGGATCGACATGGAGGTCGGGATCCGCCGGGTGTCCGCCCGAGCCGTGGGCGAGTGCCGCCGCGGGCGCGAGGCACACCAGGGCGATCAGGATTCGGGGCGCACCGGTCATCATTTCATTCCTCCGCGGGTTTTGCGGTTGCGATCGACACACCGCGACCGTCGGGAGGAAACCTACGGCGGGGGCCCGGGGGCGTCTTGGCCGCCGGCGCCAGACTCTGTGCCGTGGGCGCCAACCGCGCGTGTCGGGTAGTATCCGACCCATGTGGACGCGCAGCGGAACGGTTCTCACGGTGTCCAGCCGCGCCATGGTCGCGGCCTGCGAGCGTCTGGGCCTCGACACCGGCGCCCTGCTGCGCGCGGCCGGGGTCAGCCGGCGGACGCTCGACGATCCGGACGCGCGCCTGTCCGGGAGCCAGGTCAGCGCCCTGTGGGTCAAGGCGTACGAGCTCTCCGGCGATCCGGTGCTCTCGTTGCACGCCGCCGAGGCGTGCCCGCTCGGCGCGTACAAGGTCATCGACTACATGGCTGCGAACGCCGCGACGGTCGGCGAGGCGATCCGCTGCGCATCCCGCTACTTCCCCCTCGTCAACACCGCCATCCGTCTGCCCATCGACGAGTCTGGCGATCCCGTCACGTTCGATGTCCTCGACGACAGCCGACCCGAGGGCGTGAGCCGTCCGTACGCGGAGTACTGCTTCGCGGCGTTCGTGCTGCATGCGCGCGCGGCGACCGGAGTGGACTTCCCGGTGCGGCGGGTCACGTTCGTGCACCGCGCCCCGCCCGACGTCTCTGAGCACGAGCGCATCTTCGGGAGCCCCGTGCAGTTCGAGGCCGGACACAATCGCGTTTCCATCGACCGCGACGCCTGGGACACCCCCGCCCGCGGCGCGCACGCCGGCGTGCTCGAGGTGCTCACCGCGCACGCCGACCTCCTGCTGCAGAAGCTCCCGCATGGCCCCGATCTGGTCGAGCGGACGCGGCGCGCCATCGGCGAGCGGCTGCGCGGCGGCGACTCGTCGATCGAAAGCGTGGCGCGCGGCCTCGGCACGAGCGTGCGCAGCCTGCAGCGGCACCTGCGCGATCTCGGCTACTCCTACCAGGCCCTGGCCGACGAGGTCCGCGCGGCCACCGCTCGCCTGTACCTCGAGCAGCCCGACATCGCGATCGCGGAGGTCGCCTACCTGCTCGGGTTCGCGGACCAGAGCACGTTCCAGCGCGCCTTCAAGCGCTGGACCGGCTGCACGCCGGCCCGATTCCGCGCGCCGCGGCGCGACGGCGCCGCGCCGTCCGCCCGGGAGGAGGGGGATCGCGCCGCCCGATCCCGCCGCTCGGCCGGGCCGGCGCGCGCGGAGCATGGCGAAGGCCCTCTCCGGGGCTCGATCGGTTCGTGACCCGGACGGTCGAGCGGGTGAGAGGCGGGTCGCCCTGGCGGCCCCCTTGTGCGGGCGGGTCATCTCGGCTATTCCTCGGGTCGTCGTGACCGCGGCGTCGGCCCGCGGTACCACCGCCCACCGGGAGCGTCGCATGCCACGCCTGTCGTCGATCGGGGCGGTCGCCCTCCTGGTCCTCGCCTCCTGCGCGCGCCCCGGCGGCGAGGCGGCCCCCCCCGTTCCCGAGGTGGGCGGCCGCTTCGAGCTCCCCTGGATCGCCGACGACTACCCGAAGGCCCTGGCCGAGGCGCGTGCCCGGCAGCTCCCCATCTTCGTGGACTCCTGGGCCCCCTGGTGACACACGTGCCTCTCCATGAAGGCCTACGTCTTCACGGACGCGGGCCTCGCGGAGAGCGCCGGACGGTTCGTCTGGCTGACCATCGACACGGAGAAGGCGGTCAACGCGGAGTTCCTGCAGCGCTTCCCGCTGCGCGCGTACCCCACGTACTTCGTCATCGACCCGCGTGACGAGAGCGTGATCCTCAAGTGGGTGGGCGGCGCGTCCGCCCCCCAGATGGCCGGCATCCTGCGTGACGCGCGCGCCGCGTTCGACGCGCCGCCGGGCGCCGCGCCGGAGACGCCCGCGCAGCTGCTCGCGGCGGCGGACAAGCTGCACGGCGCCGGTCGCACGGAGGAGGCGGCCGCGCTGTACGAACGCGCGATCGACGCCGCGCCGCCGGACTGGCCCGGCCGCGCGCGCGCCGCGGAGGCGCTGCTCGTGACGTGGGCCATCGCGGGCGAGTGTACGAAGGCCGCGCCGTTCGCGGCGCGGATGCTCCCGGAACTGGAGCGCACCACGTCGGTGGCCGTGGTCGCGGGCGTGGGGCTGGACTGCGCGGTCTCGCTGCCCGGGGACGATCCCGATCGCGCGGCGCTCGTCGCGCGCTTCGAGGAGGCCACGCGGCGCGCGGTGAACGACCTGTCGATCCCCATCGCCGCGGACGACCGCTCCGGGCTGTACATCTCGCTGCTCTCGGCCCGCGAGGCCGCCGGGGATTCCGCGGGCGTGAAGGAGATCGCCGCGGACTGGTCCGCGTTCCTGGACGCCGCCGCCGTCGCCGCGCCCACGCCCGCGGCGCGCGCCGTCTTCGACTCGCACCGCCTCTCCGCGTACCTGGAGCTGGGACAGCCGGAGAAGGCCATCCCCATGCTGGAACAGTCCGAGCGGGACTTCCCGGACGACTACAACCCGCCGGCCCGCCTCGTGGCGGCGTACAAGGCGCTGGAGCGCTGGGACGACGCACTGGCCGCCAGCGACCGCGCGGTGCAGCGCGGCTACGGCCCGCGGCTCCTCGGGATCCTGCGCACGCGCGCGGAGATCCTCGTGGCGAAGGGCGACGTCGCCGGCGCGCGCGCGGTGCTCACGGACGCCATCGCGCGCGCGAACGCGCTGCCCGAGGCGCAGCGCTCGCAGCGCATGCTGACCGCGCTCGAGACGAAGCTGACGGAGCTGCCGCCGGACGCCGGCTGATCAGTTCCCGCCGGCCGGGGCGAGGCGGACGCGGTGCGCCGAGGGCGCGGCGCCGCGCCACGCGATGGCCAGGTCCTCCGCGGACGAGAACCTGCGCCGCGGGATGTCGCGGCACGGGATCTCCAGGTCCAGGACGCGCGCGAACGGGAACGGGTCGAGGACGAGCGTGCGCGCATCCCGCCAGGTCAGCGTGCAGCGCGTCCCGTCGGGCGCCGTGCCCGCGCGCTCCGCCGTCAGCCAGTCCGGGCACTCCAGCGACTCCGGCGCGGCGAGGCAGACGAACAGCGAGAGGTCGTCGAAGTGCCGGAGCAGATCCGCGAAGCGGTTCCATGCCGCCTCGTCCCGGCCGTCCGCGCGCTTCGCGATCAACCGCGCGCGCCGCGCGCCCTCGTGCGCCGCGAACGTCTCCGGCTCGCGTGCCTCGAGGAAGCGCGTGTAGTGCAGGCTGGCGAGGATCGTGGCGGCCTCGTCCACGCGCTCCTGCCGGTCCAGCCCGGCGCGGAACATGCGGGAGCGCTCGGCATCGTCGATGGACAGGAAGGTCACCGGCGTTCCGGTGTGCGGGTCCAGCACCGGTTCCCGATCCATGACCCCCCACGCGAAGTCGTGCAGCCCGATGCCGGCCGCTACGTCGAAGGGGAGGCCGCCGCCGGCCCACGCCAGGGCCATGCGCCCGCACGCCAGGGAGTGGTCAAGCTGCCGGATGAGGCGTAGCGTCTCCCGGCGAACCTGCACGACCACGGCGGCCTCCTCCGGACGGGCGGGCGAGCGGACGGGACGGCGGCGAACCCCGCCGCGTCCCCTTCGCATCTACAGGAACGCAGGCGAGCCTGCACTCCAAAAAGGGGGGGAGTCGATGAAGCGGAACATGGGCGGCGTCGATCGTGCCGTTCGCGCGATTCTCGGCGTCGTCATCCTGGCGCTCGGGCTGTCGCGCGGGGCGTGGTGGGGCTGGATCGGCATCATCCCGCTGGCCACGGCGCTCGTGAGCTGGTGCCCGGCGTACGTGCCGTTCGGGATGTCCACCTGCCGGGTGAAGACACCGCAGTCCTGACCGCCGGCTGCGAGAACCCCGGGCTCCCCCCGCCCGGGGTTCGGCGGCTCCGCGCCGCGCCGCTCCGCTTCCCCGCAGCCGTCCCCGCCGCTACGCTGTCCGTTTCCCGAGGAGTCCATGGAAGCCACCCCCGCCCCGACGCGAGGCCGGCAGTCGTCCGCCCCCGGGCTGCACTGGCGCCTCGACGGTGCCGGCGGCCCCACGGATCCCCTGCTGGTTGCCTTGCACGGGTACGGCATGGACGAGGACTTCTTCGCCGTCCTCCTGCAGAAGCTCTTCCCGAGGCCGCTGCGCGTGCTGCTGCCGCGCGGGCCGTTCCCCGCGGACATGGGGCTGCGCGTGGCGCACGGCGCGAGCTGGTACCGCTACGACGGCGACCAGGCGCGCTTCCGTGCGGAGCTCGTGCGCGTGGAGCGCGAGCTGCTGGCGCTCCTCGATGAGGTCGAAGCGGAGCAGGGACTTCGCCCGCGCGCGCGCCACCTTCTCGGGTTCTCCCAGGGCGGGTACTGCGGCGCGTGGGTGGCGGTGCGGAACCCGGATCGCTTCCGCGGGCTCATCGTGTCGGGCGCGCGCGTGAAGACCGAGTTCCTGGCGGACGCCATGCCCGCGGCCGCCGCCACGGGGTTCCGCGCGCTGCTGTGCCACGGGGAACGGGACCGCTCCGTCACGATGGACGCCGCCGTGCGCAGCCGCGACGGGCTGGCCGCGGCCGGGATCGACACGGAGCTGCGCACCTTCGACGCCGGGCACTCGCTCGGCCGCGCGCAGGTGCGCGTCATCGCGGAGTGGCTGGACCGCTCCCCGGACGGGACGGGCTGATCGCGGCCGCCTCCTGCAGCACGTGCGCCGTGTTGCGCAGGAACGCGTCCGCGGAGAAGAGGGACTCGAAGCGACGGCGCCCCGCGCTGCCGAGGTGCGCGGCGAGGTCGGCGTCCTGCGCCAGCTTCGTGACCGCGGCGGCCAGGCTCTCCACGTCGCCGGGGCGAACGACATAGCCGGTCTCCCCGTGCGCCACCGCCTCGCGCGTGCCGCCCACGTCGGTGGCCACGACCGGGCGCGCGCAGGCCATCGCCTCGCGCACGGCGCCCGGCAGCCCCTCCGCCTTCGAGGTCTGCACGTACACGTCCAGCTTCGCGAGGAAGGCCAGGGGATCGTCCGTCCAGCCGGTCCACTCCACGCACTCGGACAGGCGCCGCGCCGCGGCCAGCTCCAGGAGCTTCGCGCGGAAGGGGGCCTGGTCCTTCGTGGGGACGTCGCCGCCCACGAGGAAACGCGCGGCCGGCACCGCGCGCCGCACGCGCGCCGCCATCTCCAGGAACGCCTCCGGGTTCTTGCGCGGCGACAGCGCGCCGAGGGTGCCGATGGTCACGGTGTCGCCGGCCGCGCGTCCCGTCGGCGCGGGCGGCCGCGCGACGTCGTGTCCCGTGTACACGGTGCGCAGCTTCCCCTGCGCGCGCTCGAGCTGCGACGGCACGAACAGCTCCGCGGCCTGCGCGCGGTACTCCGTGACGATGCGCGAGGCCACGCGGATGCCGGCCTCGTTCATCGCGCGCACGAGCCCGCGCGAGCGCTGCCCCAGCCAGATGTTCCACACGAGCGGCACGCCGGCGCGGCGGCAGGCCGGCGCCACGGGAAGGAGCGTGCGCAGGTTCGTGCACCACACCACGACCGGACGCGTGCGCGCGAGGAGCCGGGCGAAGGCCCGGTCGTACGCGAGCAGCCCGCCCGCGGCGCGCAGGCCCGCGATCGCGCCGGGGCGCGTCAGCTCGCCGCCGAAGACGTCGAGCGACCCCGGCAGCGGCAGGATGTCCACCGGGACGCCGTCCGCGCGCGCCGCGCGGGTGAGATCGCTCTCGCGCTGCGTGACCAGCACGGGCTCCAGCGGACCGCCGCGCAGCCCGGCCAGGAGCGTGCGCACCATGCGCGGGCCGCCGGTGAGCTTGTCGCCCTGGGTGGTGTGGACGAAGAGGACGCGGCGCGTCACGACGCGGACTCCGGCGGCGGCGCGGGCGGCATCGCCCAGCGCGCGGCGATCAGGCTGCCCAGCACGACGGGAAGGAGGCGCATCGTGCACGTGGTGCCCACCTGGAAGAAGGACCCGCGCGTGACCATGCCCACGAACACGAGCGCCGCGCCGAGGAAGAGCGCCAGGAAGGGATGATTCGGGACGCGCGCGGCGTACACGCGGATCGCGCGGCACGCCACGCCGAAGAGCGCCATGCCCACGAGCACGCCCGGCCAGGCGAAGTTCATCCACAGCTCCCCGATCGTCCCCGGCGGCGCGCCACCCATGCCCCATCCGTAGATGCGTTCCGCCAGCACGGAGTCCACGCCCTTCGGCTTCCCCGCCCACACCCGCCGCGGCACCCAGTTGGTCACGTAGTGCGCGTAGGAACTGCCGAGCAGGAAGGGAAGCTGGGCCGGCGTGTAGCGCAGGAGGCTGAGGAGGTTGTCCATCATGTCGAAGTTGCGGTGGCCGAGCACGCCCTCGTACACGGCGCCGGCCTCGGCGACCGAGATCTCGCCCAGCTCGCCGGCCTCGAAGCCCTTGTGGGTGAGGTTGCGGTACTGGTCGTACACGGAGAACGCGAACAGCCCGGCGGCCAGCGTGACCAGGAGCGTCCTGCCGCTCGGCGGGCGCAGCAGGAGCGCGCGCAGGACGAGCAGCATGAACAGCACCTCCATGGCCCACGCGCGGCTGCCGAGCAGGCCCACCGCGACCATCACGAGCAGCGCGTGCACGCCGAGCGAGGCGCGGCGCCACCGGCCCACGCCGCGCTGCAGGTGCGACGCGTACCGGAACAGGAGCCCCGCTTCCAGGAACCGGATGCCGAAGAAGTAGATGTGCATGCCCGCGGACAGCTCCGTGCGCAGTTCCATGTTCGTCGCGAGGAAGAGCAGGCCGCCGGCGGCGCGCGCGTACAGCAGGTACGACGCGAGCCCGATCCCGGTGAACAGCACGGACAGGGCGCGCGCGCGGCCGTGCGACCACGCGCGCGGCGGCACCGGCGCGCGGGCGGCCACCGCGGCGCCCAGCGGCGCGAGGTAGCCGGCGTACAGCGCGCCCACGCCCGCGATCACGAGCAGCACGCCGCGGGACAGCAGCTCCAGCGCATCCGTGCGGCTCGCGAGGATATGGTAGAGGTCCAGCCGCTCGTGCCACAGCAGGTGGAACGAGCGCAGGAAGTACCCGAAGAAGCAGAACCCGCAGAACATCACGAGCGGGTGGAACACGGACCAGCGCCCGCGCAGGGCGGCGAGGGCGTGCGGCGCGACGAGCAGCCCGCCCAGCACGAGCAGCAGCGGGACGACGGCCCCGGTGGCCCAGGTCGTGGCCACCAGCGCGCCGGCGGCGCCGGCGATCGTGCCGCCGAGCAGGGCGGGGGCGAGGCGCGCGCGCGCCGCGGGCGGCGGCGACGTGACCGGGACGGTGGAGGCGCTCACCGCCGCCTCACTCGGCGCGCGGAAGGGGGGCGCGCCGGCGCGGGAGCAGGCGCTGCAGGTCCGCCGCCAGGGGCGACAGCGCGGCCGCCAGATCCGGCGCCTCGCGCAGCGCCGTGCGGAAGAGGACCCAGGACACGGCGAGGAACGCGCCGAGCAGGAGGCCCGCCGCCACCATGAGCGTGCGCAGCGGGCGGCTGGGACGGATCGGCACCTGGGCCTCGTCCAGCACCTTGAGCACCGGCGTGTTCTTCACGGACTCGATCGCCGCGATCTCCTGCTGCTTGCGCAGCTCCAGGAAGACCTGCTCGGCGATCATGAGGTCCCGCACGAGCCGCGCCTCCACGCGCTGCAGCTCCGGCGAGCCCGTGATGCGTCGGTTCGATTCCCGGAATTCCGTGAGCCGCTCCTCGGCGGTCTTCAGGGAGGCGGACGCCTCGGCGAGTCGCTCGTCGATGAACTTCCGGTTCTTCGCGCCGTCCTGCTGGCGCATCTCGATGAGGTACGTCTCCAGCAGCGACGTGAGCGTGTTCGCCACGTCCGCGGACAGCGCGGCGCCGCCGGTCGTGACCTCCAGGGACACGATGCCGGTCTCGGAGTCCTTCGCGGCGGCCACCACGCGCTTGCGCAGCTTCCGGACGGCCTTCATGCGCGCCACGTGCGGGTCGGCCTCGCGGGGGGCGAGGATCGGGAGCAGCGCGGTGGTCGTCCCGTCCTTCGTCACGAACTCGCGGTCCAGCAGCAGCCCCAGGACGCGGTCGCTCGTCAGGATGGTGGGGTAGAGGTCGGACTGGCTGGCCGGTCCGAAGGGGAACTGCAGCCCGAAGGACGACGCCAGCCCGCTGAGCTGCGCGGGGAACGCGCCCTCCGCGTCATCCGTGGGGAGCAGCACCACGCGGGCGGTCCACTCGCGGGGGAGCACCAGCGCCAGGAGGATGCTGGCCACGGCCGCGGCCGCCGTGAACGCCGCGATTCCCGCGCGGGCGTCCACGAGGGCGCGGACGTACCGGCCCAGCTCCGGCGCGGCCGACCCGGCCGTCGGCGGCGGCGAGGCGGGGGTCTGGGCGGTCCGTTGCGCGGGCGGACCCGCGGGGACGGTGTCCTGCCGGACGAGCGTATCCATGCCGGTCCCGGGTTCGAGGAATCTCCTCCTCATTTCGTGCGCGAAAGGAGGATTCCTTAGCGGTTTCTGGCAGAGGGGCAGGATCGCCCGGCCGCAAGGCGCCCGGCGCGTGCCGGTGCCCGGGCGCGGGAGTCGGCGCGCGGCCGACCCCCGGGGGGCCCGAGGCGTCAGTCGAAGCGCAGGTTGCCGCGCGTGTTCCCGGACAGAGTGTTGTCCGTGCCGAGGGAGGCCGCGTTCGTCACGTCGGACTCCTCGACGCGGACGCCGTACTCGTCGTTCCCGGTCACCGCATTGCCCGTCACGGACACCGGTCCGGACTCCCGCACGCGAATGCCCGAGCCGGCGTTGTCCACGATCTCCGCGCCGGTGATCGAGACGTCGGACGAGGTGTCGCGGACGCGGATGCCGTCGTCGCGGTTGCCCGCGAATCGTCCACCTTGCACGGACACGCCGGACGAGTTCCGGATGACCAGCCCGTGGTCCGCGTTCCCGGTGGAGGTCACGTTCACCAGGGTGATGTCCTGCGCGTCCCGCACGAGGATGCCCGTGTCCACGCCGCCCTCCACCGCGAGGTTCTCCAGCGTGAGACCGCTCGTGTTCCGGATGATGACCGCCGCCGAGTCGTCCGACGGCCGCCCCGAGGGGGTGCGCGCGAGGATGCGCGTGCCGGGGCCGGCGCCGCGGAGGGTCACCGGCTTCGTGATCTCCAGACGTTCGGCGAACTCGCCCTCGCCGACGGTGATCACCGCCGAGGGCGCCGCCGCCGCGACCGCCTCGCCGAGCGTGGCGAAGCGCGTGCCGTCGGGGAGGGTGACGTCGCTGCCGGTTCCGGGACCGGCGCTGGAGTCCGAGCAGCCGGCCGCCACGAGCGCGAGAAGAAGGACCAGATGGTTCCGGGAAGGACGGATCATGGACGGTGTTCTCCGCAGGGGGCTGATTGGAAACGACGCCCTACGGACGGGAATGCCCGACCCCTGATACCGCTACTCCACAACCCGGGTGATCCGGGGATCGCGGAGACACCCCCGACCTGGAGTCCGCGGGCTGCCGCCCGCCGGTCACTCCTTCCAGCGGGCCAGGTCCACCCCGAGCATCCCTTCCAGCCGCTCGATCTCCGGGCGGAACACCTCCGCCAGGCGCGCCCGCTCCTCCGTCGTGGGCGGAGGCGGCTTCGTGCCCTTCGGGGAGCCGAACACCGCCCCCTGCAGCCCCACCTGCTTGGCCACGTTGACCACGCCGTGCAGTCCGGCGTCGCGGAGCGCGCGGGAACCCTTCCACGCGAGGCGGGCGATGCGGTGCGAGCGGGGCACGGCGCCCTCGTTCACGCGGCGCGTGAGGTCCGACGGGACCGGGCGCGGCGCCAGCTCCAGGATGCGGCACACGGCGTCCGCGTACTCCTGGTGACTCGCGCGGAGCTGCTCCATGAACAGCACGTGCACCCGCGGCGCGCCCACCGCCGTCTGCCAGCGCTCCACGATCGTGGCGTAGCGGCTGCTGGCGATCAGCTCCGCGTGCGCGTCGAGCGCCTCGCCGAAGGGGAGGTGCGTCATCCCGTAGCGGCGCATGTGCACCCACAGCGAGTGCGTGCGCTCCACGGGATGGCGCAGCGTGCACACGACGACCGGCGCGCCGAGCAGCTCCTTCACGCGGCCCGGCACCGCCGGATCATGGAAGTACGACGGCCCCACCTCCACGACGCGGGCGGCCGCGCTCGCGGGGAAGAACCGCGCGTACCACTCCGCGCCGCGATCCCACTTGAGATCGAAGAAATACGTCTCCTTCACGCCGCGCGGGAGCTGCACGTCGTCGCGCGTGGCGAGGAACTCGTGGATCCAGGTGGTGCCGGCGCGTTGGGGTCCGACGAACAGCGCATCCGGAAGACGCGCCGCGGTCACCGTGCGCTACTTCCCGCGCAGGAGGGCTTCCGGGATGCGCCGGCGGCCGGCGAACCCGTGGCTGGGCTCGTGGTACCAGCCCACCTCGGGCTCGTCCGAGCGCCAGCAGAGCAGCACGTCCTTGCCTTCGATGCGGGCCGGGAAGTCCACCAGACCCACCTTGAAGTCCCAGTCCTTGTAGGAGGCGCCCAGGTTCTCGATCTCCTGCATGAGGTCCAGGATGTCCTGCCGGACCTGCTCGATGCCCTCGTCGGCATCCGGGTCCGCGGAGAGCGCGGTCATCCCGCGCAGCTCGCGGGCGCCCTCCAGGATGTCCTCGACGATGCTGCGGACGAGCGGCAGCGTGCGGTTGGCCTCCGCCGGGGTGAACAGCTTCGTCAGCGTGGCTTCGGGGGCTCGGGTCATGACCGTCTCCGGATCCGGTTGAGACTCCATGGTAGGGCGAACGGGGCGATCCGGCGAGGGGGTCACTCCCCGCGATCCGGGCGAACCACGAGAATGTCCTCGGAACCCGCGGTCAGGTTCGATCCTCCGCGCTCCGTCACGACGTACGTGTTCTCCAGGCCGGCGGCGCCGTCCGCGAAGAAGACCTTCGGCTCCACTGCGAGCACCTGTCCGGCGTGGAGCGGGGAATCGAAGCCCGGAGCCAGCACCGGGAACTCGTCCAGGTCCAGGCCCACCCCGTGCCCGAGGAAGCCCACGCGGTTCTCCCCGTATCCCATGAAGCGGTCCGCCCAGGGCGACGCGGCGACCTTCGCCAGCACGTCCGTGTACAGCACGGACGGCACCGTTCCGGGCCGGAGCTCCGCTTCGATGCCGGTCAGCAGCTCCCGGCAGAACGCGTGCGCCTCGCGGATCTCCGCGGGCGGCTCGCCCACGCACACGACGCGCGCGCGGTCCGCGATGTACCCGCCGGCCGCCCCCACGTAGTCCACGAGCACGGGCACCCCGCGCTCGATGCGGCGCTCGCCGCCGCCCTGCTGCACCGCGGGGTACAGCCCTTCGAGGCCGTCGGGTCCGTCGAAGTAGCAGGGCGCCGCCGCGGACGCGCCGGCGGACACGGTGCCGAAGTGCATCTCCAGATTCCAGCGGCGCACGCGCACCACGCCCTGGTGGCGGCGGGCGCGCAGCTCGCCCTCGAGGAACGCGCACAGCTCGATCTCCGGCACGCCGGCGCGCAGCCGGGGCGGGAGCGTGCGGTCCATCACGTCCGTGACGAGCGCGCCGGCCTGCCGGATCCACTCCAGCTCGTATGCGGACTTCACCGAGCGCACCTCGCGGATGGCGCGCGAGACGTCGCGGAACTCCGTGTCCGGGAACGCGCGGCGCAGCCTCTCGAACGCGGTGACCGGCACGACGTCCAGTTCCACGCCGATCGTCCTTCCCGCGGGGACGCCGAGCGCGGCGAGCACGCCGGGGAGATCCGCCGGGCGGCGCACCGGCGCGAAGGGCACCGACGTCTCGGCCGCGGCGCGGTTCACGCTCATCCGCACGGGCAGCGCCACGCGCGCGTCCGCGTCCACGTACGGCCAGCCGTCCGCGAGCGTGCCCGTGATCCAGAAGTGGCTGGAGGGGTGCAGGAGGAACGCGCCGTCGAGTCCGTCCGCGCGCAGGCGATGCGCGAAGCGGCGCGCCCGCTCGGCCAGCTCCTCCGCGGGCACGAGCGGCAGCCGCGAGGACGCCGCGGACGTCGCGGCGCGCGGGACCGCCGGCCCGCTCACGACACGCGGTCCTTCGCCACCGCGCCGCCGAGCGCGCCCACCGCGCGGATCACGCTGCGCGCCACGCGGTCCACCTCCTCCTCCGTGTTGAACCGCACGAGCCCGAAGCGCAGGGACGACTGCGCGCGCGCCTGGCCGAGGCCGAGCGCCGTGATCACGTGGCTGGGGTCGGGCGACGCGGACGCGCACGCGGCCCCGGTGGACACGGCCACGTCGGGGATCTCGCGGAGCAGATCCTCGGCCTCGATGCGGCCGAAGCTCACGTTCAGGTTGTTCGGGAGGCGGAGCGTGGGGTGGCCGTTGAGCTTCGCCTCCGGCAGCGCATCCGAGAGCGTGCGCCACAGGCGGTCCCGCAGCGCGCCGATGCGCGCGGACTCGGTCTCGCGCTCGCGGGCGGCGATCTCCAGCGCCGCGCCCATGCCCACGATGCCCGGCACGTTCGGGGTCCCCGGCCGGAGCCCCCTCTCGTGGCCGCCGCCGTGCAGCACGGGGACCAGGCGCACGGTGGGGTCGCGGCGGCGCACGTACAGGGCGCCCACGCCCTTCGGGCCGTAGACCTTGTGGGCGGACAGCGAGAGGAGATCCACGCCGTCCGCCTCCACGTCGATCGGCACGCGGCCCATCGCCTGCACGGCGTCGGTGTGCACCAGCGCGCGGCTCCTCGCGTGCACGAGGCGCGCGATCCCGCGGATCGGGTGCAGGGTGCCCACCTCGTTGTTCGCCGTCATGAACGACACGAGGATCGTGCGGTCCGTCAGCGCGGCCTCGAGCTCCGCGAGGTCCACGAGGCCGTGCTCGTCCACGGGGAGGTACGTCACGCGGAAGCCGCGCGTCTCCAGGAAGCGGCACGGGTCCAGCACGGCGGGGTGCTCGGTCACGCACGTGACCAGGTGATCGCCGCGATCCCGGTAGGCCTCGGCCGCACCGAGGATGGCGAGGTTGTCGGCCTCGGTGGCGCTGCCCGTCCACACGATCTCCTTCGGCGACGCCCCGATGGCCGCCGCCGCCTGTCCGCGCGCCCGGTCCACGGCCCGCTCCGCCTCGTGCCCGTAGGCGTGCGTGCGGCTCGCCGCGTTCCCGAAGGCCGCGCCGAAGTAGGGCAGCATGGCCTCCAGGACCCGCGGGTCCACGGGGGTGGTGGCGTGGGCGTCCATGTAGATGGGACGGGGCTGCACAGGTTCTCCGGGTCGGGGGGTGAGAGGTCCCATGATGCCTCGCTGCGCGCTTCCCGACCACCCCCGGGAAGAGGGCGGCGGCGGCGCGGGTGACGGGCGGCGCGATCTGCCCGGCGAGCCCCAGGCTGCATGCCCGCGGGCCGCCGCGGCCGGCTCACCCGCCGCCCCGCAGGAACCGACAATGCTGGCGGATCCTTGCGTCGCTCCGGGTCGGCTCGCCCTGGCACGGGCCATGCTTGAGTGGACCCCGGGCGCGGGCGTCACACGCGTGGCGCGCGGAACCGGAAGGCGAAGCTGTGCAAGCAACGAACGGGTGGGACAAGACGAGCGTAGGAGGACCGATGATGTGGATGCGCCTCGCACGATGCACGGCCGGAATGCTGGCCGTCGCGATCATCACGGCCCCTTCGCAAGCCGACGTCCTGTTTGATCCGCCGACACATCTCCAGAACATTCCTGATGTCTGGGGCGTGACCGCGATGGCGTCGGCCGCGGACGGGTCCGTGTGGATGCTCGGGCGCACACCGGCCCAGCTCCTGCGCTTCGAGACGGGCACGGTGGTGCCGGTCGCATCCGTGCCGGCGGAGATCGCGCTCGGTGGCCAGCACCTCCGCGAGCTGGACGACGGGACGCTGTGCCTCGTGCGCGATCGCGGTGTCTGGATCTTCGACACCGCCGGAGCGGTCCTCGCGCACTGGATACTCCCATGGGATTGCGTCGCCGCCCCGGACCGCGACGGGGAGGTCTTCGCCGTGCGGGATCTCCTCGATTGGGACATCGTGGTCCCTGACTCGCTCGTGGTCTTCGGCCCTGCAGGGGAGATGCGCCGCTCGTTCGCCCTCCCGCCGCGACAGCCGGGGAGCGTGGCGTTGGCTGCGGACGGCCTGGTCTGGATCCTCGACCGTTCGCACCACGGCGGAGCGCAGATCTACTCGTCCGAGGGCGCGCTCGTGCGGGAAATCGCGCTGCATCTCGACTGGTGGGGGAGCTGGGAAGACCCGCGGTTCCAGGCGACACCTTCGGGGACGATGATCCTGCTGCATCCGGACGGCGAGTACGTTCGCACGTTCGGTCCCGAAGGCGTGCTTCTGTGCGAGTGGTTCTACGACGAGCCGGAGAACGACTGGGATGGCGGAAGCCCGAGGTTCGCGGCCGAGGACGGACAGGGTCGCATGGTCGCATACCCTCCGTACGGGAACTTCGACCGGATTGCCACCTTCGCCCCGCTCGGCCCCGGCGCCCTCGTCGTTCCCGACGCGGACGACGTGCCTTACGTGGTGGACGGCGTCTCCTACACGGGCTCGCAGCGCTTCCTATGGACGTCCGGCACGACGCACATGCTCTCCACGCCGATGAGCACGCCGATCTCTCCGGTCACGTACCGGGACTTCGTGAGCTGGGGCGGCGTCGCCACGCCGGAGTACGAGTTCACCGTGCCGCCCGCTGGCCGTGGCTTCCGGCTGAACCTGCAGACGTACCACTGGATCGAGACGTCTACCGACGGGGACGCGTCCGTCACGCCGTCGCAGTGGGCGCCGCAGGGGCAGCCGCTCACGCTCACGGCTCAGCCGGACAGCGGTCACGCCATCGTGAAGTGGGGTCATCCGGACTCCACCGGCTGGCAGCCGTTCGACGTGCTCGAGCCCGAGTGGACGCACGTGATCGAGCAGCCGGAGACGTGGCAGGCGTTCGTGGCGCTTGCCGGCATGACGTTCACGATCAGCGCGAGCCCCGACGATCCGTGGGTGACCACGGCCCCGCCGGCAATGGGCCCGCGGCAGCTCTGGCTCTGGGCCGTCAACCTGGACCACGGACTCTCCGCACTGGAGGCCGACGCGGCGGGATCGCTGGTGCAGTTCCCGTTCGTGCCGGAAGGCGGGGTGCTGAACGTGCTCCCGGGCCCGGACCTCCTGTGCGCGATTCCCGGCTGCCCCGTGGGTCCGGACGTGAACCTCCGTCTCGGCTCCTGGTGGGTCATCGACCACGGCGGGGACTTCTGCCTCCAACCCTCCGCGGCGAGCGACGTGATGGGCGCGGCCCACTGCCCGTCGTTGGCCCCGCAGGTGCTGCCGATCGGCGTCGTCGGCTTCTCCTCCATCGGCGCCCCCTGCCTCGCCGGCACGATGGAGCCGCCGAACCTGGACCCGAACGACACGCCGGAGATCGCGGGCGGCTCGCCCGCCGCGCTCGCGCTCGCGGTTCGCGGGAACCCCTTCCGTGCCGCGACGGCGCTGGAGGCGAGCCTCCCGGCGGCGGGCTCCGCGCGCCTTCGTCTCTTCGACGTCACCGGCCGGCTCGTGCGCACGCTCTGGTCGGGTCCGCTCCCGGCGGGCATCCACGCCTTCGCCTGGGACGGGCGGACCGACGGCGGATCCCCCGTGCCGGCGGGAATCTACTTCGCCCGCCTGGACGCCCCGGGCGGCCGTCCAAGCGCCAAGCTCGTCCGGATCGCCCCCTAGGGAGCGGTCGCTCCGGCGACCTCGCGAGCCTCTCCCGCCGTCGCGCCGTTGAAGGTCCGGCGGGCCGCCGGTATTGTCCCCGCGGAACCCGTACCGGCCCGCGCCGCCCCCGGAGGAAGCATGCCCCCGTCCCGCAAGCCCATGACGCTCACCCAGAAGATCCTGTGCCACCACGCGGTGGGGCTCACGCGCCCCTGGGTGGCCGCGGGGGACGTGCTCCGCATCCGCGCGGACTGGACCATCGCGTCGGAGCTGGCGTGGAACGGGATGAACGCCACCTACGAGAAGCTCGGGCGCCCGCCCGTGCACGACCGGGAGCGTTTCTACCTGGCGCTGGACCACACCGTGGACCCGGGCACGCTGGCGAACGACGCGCGCACGCAGAAGCTCGTGCAGCTCTCGCGGGACTTCGCGAAGGAGGCCCGCATCCCGAACTTCTTCGACGCGAACGAGACCATCATGCACACGAAGTTCTACCGGGACCTCGTGCAGCCGGGCGAGGTGGTCATCGGCGCGGACTCGCACACGTCCAGCCACGGCGGCATCGGCGCCTTCGCCATCGGGCTCGGCGGCGCGGACGTGTGCATCGCCATGGTGCTGGGCGAGACCTGGATCCAGGTGCCGGACGCCATCCGCGTGGAGTACCGCGGGCGGCTCCCCTTCGGGCTCACCGGCAAGGACGTCATCCTGAGGACGCTGGGCGAGCTCGGCCGAAACACCGTGGCCATGGAGCGCTCGGTGGAGTTCGTGGGGGATTCGCTGGAGCACTTCTCCACGGACTTCCGCTTCACGGTGGCGAACATGACCGCGGAGTTCGGCGGTCTGAACGGCATCTTCCCGGCGGACGCGCGCACGGCGGAGCTGCTCGCGAAGCGTCGCTCGCACAACGACGCCGCGCTCTACTTCCGGGCCGACGAGGGCGCCGTGTACGCGGCGCGCCACGCGTTCGACCTCCCGCGGCTGGTCCCGCAGGTGGCGAAGCCGTTCTCGCCGGACAACGCGTTCGACGTCACGCAGGTCAAGGACGCCGCCATGGACGGGATGTTCATCGGCGCGTGCACCACCACCGAGGAGGAGATCGTGCTCTCGGCGCTGGTGCTGCGCGAGGCCATGGCCGCCGGCCTGACGCCGAAGCCGGTGGACGGGGACAAGCGGCTCGTGGTCCCCGGCTCGCGCGAGATCACGGAGAACCTGCGCCGCCGCGGGCTGCTCGCCATCTTCGAGCAGGCCGGGTTCCGCGTGGGCCCGCCCGGCTGCTCCATGTGCCTCGGCATCGCGTCGGACAAGGCCGGCCCGGGCGAGCACTGGCTCTCCAGCCAGAACCGGAACTTCCCGAACCGCATGGGCGCGGGCTCCATCGCGTGGCTGGCCAGCGGGCCGACGGTGGCGGCGTCGGCGCTGGGGATGAAGGTGGCGGATCCGCGGCCGTGGCTCGCGAAGGTCGGCGAGGACGAGTTCCGCCGGCACCTGGACGAGCCGCCGGCGCGCCCGGTCCCGGAGATCTCCGAGCCGAACGCGGAGATGGTGGCGGAGTCCGTCCACGCGCATGGCGTCGGCGCTGCCGCGGCGAAGGGCGGCGACGACGGCGCCATCCGCGGCAAGGCGCAGCTCTTCGGCGACCACGTGGATACCGACGCCATGATCCCCGGCGAGTTCTGCCACCTCACGAGCGCGGACGAGATCGGCCGCGTGGCGTTCCACTACGTGCGCCCGGACTTCGGCGCGCGCATCGCGCGCGGGGAGGACATCCTGGTGGCGGGCGAAGGCTGGGGGTCGGGCAGCTCGCGCGAGCACGCCGTGTGGGCGCTGAAGTTCGCGGGCGTGAAGGCGGTGATCGCGAAGTCGTACGCCTTCATCCACAAGCGCAACCTCGTGAACGAGGCGGTGCGGTTCTACGTGCTGGACGATCCCGCGTTCCACGCCGCGGTGAAGGACGGGGACGCGCTGGTCATCGGGCCGGACGGGACGGTGGAGACGGGCGGGCGCACGTTCCGCGCGCGCGCGGCGGGCGGCATCGCGTCGCGGATCCAGGGCGCCGGCGGGCTGGTGCCCGCGGTGCAGCGCCACGGCAAGGAGACGTTCGACATCCTGATGTCGGGCTGAGCGATGAACCACCGGTTCGAGACGCTCGACACGCCCGCGATCCTCGTGGACCGCGACCTCCTCGAGGCGAACCTCCGGTCCATGGCGCGGCTCGCCGCGCGCCACGGCGTGGCGCTGCGCCCGCACTTCAAGACGCACAAGTGCGTGGAGATCGCGCGCCGGCAGGTCGCGCTCGGGGCCGTCGGCGGCACGGTGGCGAAGCCGGGCGAAGCGATGGTGTTCGCGGCGGCGGGAATCCGCAGCCTGCTCGTCGCGACGCCGGTGGTGGACCCCGCGCGCATTCGCCGCCTCGTGGATGCGGCGGGGGACTCGGAGATCCTGGGCCTGGTGCAATCCGACGCCGGGCTGGACGCGTGGGCGGCGGCGGGCACGGCGACCGGGCGGCGCCTGCCCGTGCTGTTGGAGGTGGACACGGGCCTCGGCCGCACCGGCGTGCCGCCGGGGGAGGCGGCGCTCCCGCTCGCGCGCCGCATCGCGGCGAACCGGAACGTGACCCTGCGCGGCGTGCTCACGCACGGCGGACATGCGTACGGGGCCGCGCCCGCGGAGATCGCGGCCGTGGGCCGGCGCGAGGCGGAGGATCTGGTGCGCACGGCCGGCGCGCTGCGGGCGGACGGGCTTCCGTGCGACACGGTGAGCGTCGGGTCGACGCCGACCGCGCCCCACGCCGTCGCCGTGCCCGGCGTCACCGAGCTGCGGCCGGGGAACTACGTGTTCCATGACGGCGTGCAGGCGTCGCTGGGCGTGGCGCCGTTCGACCGGTGCGCGCTGACCGTGCTGGCCACCGTGATCGCGCGGCCCTCTCCGGACCGGCTGATCCTGGACTGCGGATCCAAGACCCTCACGTCCGACGGCGGATCCGCGGTGCGGGGGTTCGGCTGCCTGCTGGGCGCGCCGTCGCTCGTGATCTCGCGGCTGTGGGAGGAGCACGCGCTCCTGCCCGTGGACGAACGGGTGGCGCTGCGCGAGGGCGACCGTGTGCGCGTCGTCCCGAACCATGCCTGCACCGTCGTCAACCTGCACGACGAGCTGGTCGTCGTGCGGGACGGGAGCGTGGAGGATCGCTGGCCCGTGGCCGCCCGCGGCCGGGTGCGCTGAGGGCCGGGCGGTCAGCGGCCGACGGGCGGATTTCCGGGCGGGGGCCGGCGCGTGGGCCGGCGCGTGGCGCGCCGGAAGAGCCAGATCACGAGGACGAGCGCGGCGACCACCGCCGCCACCGGGAGCAGGATCGCCAGGATGCTCGTGGCGAGCGCGCCGCCGAGTTCCGCGGTGGCCACCAGGAAGTTCGCGGTGCCGCCGGTGGCCACGGTGGACGCGGCGCGTGCCGCGGACGTGGCGCCGTGCAGCAGGCCCGCGAGCCCGCCGCCCGCGATCACGGCCACCGTCCACTTGAGCAGCGGCGGCAGGTCGGTGACCACGGACGCCGTGGCGATGACGCCGGCCATCACGGCCACCGGCGGACCCGCCGCGTCGAGGAGGTTGTCGAGCCAGGGCACGTAGTACGCGGCCACCTCCAGGACCGTGGCCACCGCGAACGCGATGAGCGCCGGCGTCGTGCCGATCCACTCGAAGCCGGACGCGAGCGGCAGGTGTCCCGAGACCGCCGCCACGCTCATCACGAGGAACGGCACGAAGATGCGCAGCCCCACGGCCGCGCTCAGCGCGAGGCCCACGACCACGCCGAACAGCGCGTCCGGGAGAAGGGCGTCCGCGAGCACTACTCGCCCCGGAACGCGGCCGGACGCTTCTCGAGGAACGCGGTCATCCCCTCGCGCATGTCCGACGTGGAGTTGAGCACGGCCTGGGCCACGATCTCGAAGCGGCCGCCCCAGTCCTCGGGCACGTTCGCGGACGCTCCCAGCGCCAGCTTCGCGAGCCTCACGGCGACCGGGGCGCGCTTCGCCGCGCGGTCCGCCAGCTCCCGCGCGGCCGGCACGAGCTCGTCCGGCGCGACCACGCGGTTCACCAGGCCGATGCGCGCCGCCGCCTCGGCGTCGTGGATCGTCCCGAAGAGGATCATCTCGCGCGCGTGTCCCTGTCCCACGAGGCGCGGCAGGCGCTGCGTGCCGCCGGCGCCGGGCAGGATGCCGAGCCCCGTCTCGGGCAGCCCGAGCTTCGCGGCGGTGGAGGCGATGCGCACGTCGCACGCGAGGGCGAGCTCCAGCCCGCCGCCCAGCGCCCAGCCGTTGATCGCCGCGATCGTGGGAAGCGGAAGTGCCTCGAGCCGGGCGAAGAGGCGGTTGTTCGCGGCGGCGAGGACATCCGCGGTCGTGCGCGCGAGCAGCGTGCGGACGTCCGCGCCCGCCACGAACACGGAGGTGCCCGCGCCCGTGACGATCACGGCGCGCAGCGCCGCGTCGGCCTCCACGCGGTCCAGCGCCGCGTGGAAGTCGCGCACCGTATCGGCGTCCAGCGCGTTGCGCGCCTCGGGCCGATCCACGGTCAGCGTGGCGACCGCGCCGTCGAGCTCCAGTCGGACTCGCGTCTCGCTCATGGGGTCCTCCTCGAGGTTCGACGGATCGTAGCCCAACGCTCCCGCAGTGCAAACCGGCGGTGACGCGCGCGCGCCGCGCGTTGACGCCCGCGTGCGCGAGGACGGCGCGGGCGGGCGCTGCGGCGGTCCGGAGCGTGGAACGCGCCTTGCTTGAGTACGCAGGGAGGCGGCCGCGGGATGCGTGCCGCGGCCGGGGGAGACACGGTGCGCCGGGTGTTCGCGGGACTCGTGCTCGCGGCGGCGGGGATCGCGGGGTGCTTGCTGGCGGGAATCGCGCGGGCGCCGCAGCCGGTTCCGGCGGCGGTGGCGTGGGTCCGGGGCGCGCGGCTCGTGCCGGACGCGGGCGGCGTGCGGCAGCGCGGGGCCGCGGACTGCGGGCCGGCCGCCCTCGCGCACGCGGCGTTGCGGCTGGGCCGGCCGACGCCGTATCCGGATCCGGAGAGCCCCCTGCGGCCGGGGCCGCGCGGATGCCGGCTGGACGAGGTGGCCCGGGAGGCGGAACGCCGCGGGCTCGTGCCGCGACTGGTGCACACGGACGGGTCGCGCCCGGAGGCGCTGGCGCCTCCCGCCATCCTGCACCTGAAGGCGGACCACTTCGTGGTGCTGGAGGGGCGCACGGGCGCGGGGGACTTCCGCGTGCACGATCCGTCGCTCGGCGCGCTGGAACTGCCGCCGGGTGCCCTGCGGGCGCAGTGGTCAGGCTGGGCGCTGGAGTTGTCCCTCCCCGGAAGGAGCGAACCATGAGCAGGGGAGCGCGCGTGTTGGCAGGTTTGACGATCCTCGCGGCCGTCGCGGGGTTCGAGGGGGGAGGCCCGGAGGCGGCGGCGAAGGCGGCCCCCGCCGCGGCCGGACCGCCGGCGGCAGGCCTGCCGTCGGGCGGAACGGACCTGCAGTGGTGCCTGCGGGGCATCGCCCTCTACCACACCGGAGTCCCCGGGGACGGGGATCTCCTGGATCTCGTGGGGGGGATCCTCATGCACCTCAACTGCCGCTGAACGGCCTCGGAACGATCGCGTCCGCGGCGGCCGCGCCCGGCCCCCAGGGGCCCGGCCGCCGGCGGCGACCCGGCGGAGGACCGACGCGGGGGACCGTGGTAGGATCGCCGCCGTTGGCGCCGCCGAGCCGATCGCCCCTTCGCGCGGAGGTGCGCATGAGACACGACCCGCACGTTCTGGCCCGGCCGCCTTGCGGCGAGACCTCGGCCGGAGCGCGGAACCTCCCTCGGTTCCTGTGCGCGCAGCTCGGCGCGGGGCCGGTCGTGGCGCTCGGCGGCTCGCAGGTCGCCCTCGAAGCCGCGAAGCGGCACGACGTGACGGTCGTGGAGTGGTGTCCGCAGCGGTTGGAGGCGCTGGACGCCGCGGCGCGTGCGCAAGGCGTCACGCTGCGCGTGGCCGAGCGGAACCCGTCGAGCGAGGATCTCGGCGTCCCGTCGCGCACCTTCGGCAGCGCCCTGTGCCTGGATGTGCTGGAGCGCCTTCCGAACGATGTCGCCGTGCTGGAGAAGCTGCAGCGCACGCTGCGCCCGGGTGGCCGCCTGGTCGTGCGCGTGCCGGCCCGGCCCTGGGCCCGCGGTGCGGTGTCCGCCGACGGCGGCGGCGTGCGCCGGTACGATCCCCGAAGCCTCCGCGACGCGCTCGAGGAGGCGGCGTTCGAATCCCTGACGGTCCGGCACTGGAATCTCGCCGGCGTGCCCGCGGCGCTCCGCAAGAGGACCGCGCGCCCCGCGTCGCTCCGGCGGGAGCGCACGTGGTGGGACTCGTCCGTGGATTTCTGGTTCCGCGCGGTCGAGCAGCGCGTGGGCTTCCCCCTGGGCGTCAGCGTCGTGGCCGTGGCCACGCCGGAGCTGGAGCACGCCCGCATCCGCAAGCCGGCGTTCCGTTCGCTCGCCGGACGCGGACATCGGGAGGCGTACGAACCGATGGCCGCTTCGCGGTAGTTGAGCGCGAGCGGGGGACTTCCCTTGGCCTTCGCCGGAGCGGGGCG
>CAYYFX010000044.1:0-30042 GCA_964471155.1 uncultured Gemmatimonadota bacterium
GCTGTGCACGATGCACGCGCGCTTTCTCTTCATGACGGGAGAGGGTCCGAACTCCCTCCTCGCCGGCGTGACGATGACCTGGGGGGGCGAGATCGGGACAATCTGGATCGAGGACGCCTCGCCAACCTTTGAGGATGTCCATGTCGTAGACAGCGCCAACCTCACGATGGCTGTCAGACTCCTTCGCTCCGATGCGCTGTTTCGCCGGTGCGTGATCGCCGGGAACTCGGCGACGTACTCCGAGGGAGGAGCCGTGGGCGGGCTCTCGATCCACTCCTCGAGCCCGAGGCTCGAGGAGTGTGCAATCCTCGGCAACGACGCACTACTCCATGCTGGCGGAGTGCGATGCACCTCGGGAGCGGCGCCGTCTTTTCTCCGCTGCACGATTGCTGGGAACCGCGCGGGAACTCATGGCGGGGGTATCATCGTCGACAGCAGCTCGCACGCGACGCTTGAGAACTGCGTCCTGTGGGGGAACTGCGCGGGAACCGTGGGAGACGAAGCTGTCGTGGACGCCGGGGGCACGCTCACGATGATCTGCTCCGACGTTGACTCGACGGGGTTCGCCGGTGCGGGGACGTTCGAGTACCAGGGCGAGAACCTCTACGTCGATCCTCTCTTCTGCGGTCCCATCACCTGCGAGTCCGCGCCCACGTCCACGGGTGACTACCGCCTGGCGCAGAACTCCCCTTGCCTGGCCGCACCGGGCTGCGGCCTGATCGGCGCCTTCGAACAGGGGTGCGGCGTGATCGCGGTGGAGGGATGGTCGTGGGGCCGCGTGAAGGCGCTGCATCGGTGAGGTCGGCCGAGGCACTTCGCCGACTTCGAGGACGGGATGGTGGGCGAAGAGGGATTCGAACCCCCGCTCCCCTGCGTGTAAAGCAGGTGCTCTAGACCAACTGAGCTATTCGCCCATCTCCAAGTGACTGTGCCGCTGCCTCTTACGCGACTCCACGCCCTCCGCCGGCGGCCCGGACCACGGTGCGCTTCGGGCGGAACGGCGTGACTCGCTGGACCTGCGTGTAAGGCAGGTGCTCTGAACCGGCTGAGCTATTCGCCCCCGTGCGGACCTACAGGATGAACGCCAGCGGGATCAGCACGCAGTATCCCACGACGAGCAGCACCGGCGCCGCCGTGATGTCCCCCTGGGACAGCAGGACGTAACCCAGCACCACCGCGCCGAGCCCCGCGCCGATCAGGATGCGGTTGCGCTTCTCCCAACGGATGCGGATCGTTCCGGATGCGGCGGCCGCGGCCGCCTTCGGCTTCCTCGCCGGCTCCTTCGTGCTCACGTGTCGTTCCCCCGGGGGTTCCCGTTCGTCCTCGCCGCCGCGCTCCCGTTCCCGGTCGCCGGCGGTGCGGCGGCGCGCAGCGGCAGGATCTCGTTGAGGCTGCCGGTGCGGTAGCCTTCCAGGTCCACGGCCACCCAGCGGTAGCCCGCCTCCTTCAACCCGCGCGCCAGCTTCGCGCGCAATTCCGCACCGAGCGCCCGGTCCAGCTCCGCGGGGTCCACTTCCAGCCGGGCCATGTCGCCGTGGTGGCGCACGCGGAACTGGCGGAAGCCGAGCGCGCGCACCACCTCCTCGGCGGCCGCGACGCGCGCGAGCGCCTCGGTGGTCACCGGCGTCCCGTACGGCAGCCGCGACGACAGGCACGCCAGCGCGGGCTTCTCCGCGGTGGCCAGCCCCAGCACGCGGGACGCCTCGCGCACCTCGGCCTTCGTCATCTCCGCCTCCACGAGCGGGCTGCGGATCCCGCGCTCGCGCCGCGCCTGCATGCCGGGGCGGTGGTCGCCGAGGTCGTCGCGGTTCGTGCCGTCCAGGATCCACGCGAAGCCCTCGGCGGCGCGCAGGACCTCCAGGCGATCGAACAGCTCGGACTTGCAGTGGTAGCACCGGTCCGGACCGTTCGCCACGTAGCCCGGCCGGTCCAGCTCCTGCGTGTCCAGGAACCGGTGCGCCGAACCGAAGGACGCCGCGAGTTCCCGCGCCTCCGCCAGCTCGCGCTCGGGCACCGCCGGGGACCGGCCCGTGACGGCGAGCACGCGCGGCCCCAGCTCGTCCGCGGCCACGCGCAGCACGAGGGTGGAGTCCACCCCGCCGGAGTGGGCCACGATGGCGCTGCCGGCCTCGCGGACGATCCGGCGCAGTCTCTCGAGCTTCTCCACGGAGCGGTCCTTTCGGGTGCGGGCGGAGGCTTGACGATAGGATCGGCGTCCGACCGGGTCAACCGGGCGGGGCCGGCCGGCCGGGTGCGCGGGCCGGATCAGCCGGCCGGGGACGCGGCGTCGCGATGTGCGCCCGCCGCCGCGTCGCCGCCCGTCGTCCCCGTCGTCCCCGTCGTCCCCGCCGCGGCCGCGTCCGCCTTCGCCTGCGCCGCGGCCGCCGCCGCCCGGGCGGCCCGCACGGCGCGGTCGTGCTCCGCCTTCGTCCGCGAGAACACGTGCCCCCCGTTCCCCGACGCCACGAAGTAGAAGTCCTCGCACGGGGTCAGCGGCGCGAGCACGGCGGCCAGCGCCTCCTCGCCCGGCGACCCGATCGGTCCGGGCGGCAGACCCTCGCGCATGTACGTGTTGTACGGCGTGTCGATGCCGAGCTGCTTGTAGTACACGCGCGGCGCCCAGTACCCGAGCCCGTAGCGCACGGTGGGATCCGCCTGCAGTTTCCACCCCGCATCCAGCCGGTTCCAGTACACGGCGGCCACGCGCGGCTTCTCCGGGCCCAGCGGCGTCTCCGCCTCCACGATGGACGCGAGCGTCACGAGGTCGTGCCGGTCGTAGCCGTCCGGCCGCGCCCCCGGAAGACCGCGCCACACGTCCTCGAAGCGCGCGAGCATCGCGTCCACCACCTCGGCCGCGGTCACGCCGTCCGGGAACCGGTACGTGTCGGGGAAGAGATAGCCCTCCAGCGTCCCGCTGCGCGCGCCCATGCGCGCCGCGCGCGCGGAGTCCCCCACCACCGCGAGGAACTCCGCCGCCGGCACGGCCAGGGCGTCCTCCACCACCTCCGCGATCTGTTCCGCGCGCATCCCCTCGGGCACTGTCACCCGACGCTGCAGCACGCGCCCGGCCACGAGCTCGTCCAGGATGGAGAGCGGCGGCTGGCCGCGGCGCAGGAGGTACGTGCCCGCGTGGATGCTCCGGTCCGCGCCGATCACGCGCGCGAGCGCGCGCACGCGCCACGCGGACACCACGAGACCCTCCGTCTCCAGACGGCGCGCGATGTCGTGGAAGGACTCGCCCGGCGGCACGGCGAACTCCACCTCGCCGGATCCCACGGGCGCCTCGGTGGCGAGCTCGCGCACGCGCCATGCGCCGAGCACGAGCACGAACGCCGCCGCGACGGCAGCCCCGAACGCCACGCGCCCCCTCACGCCGCGCCTTCCCCCTCGCCCCGTGCCGCGCGCGCCGCCCGCCGGTCCAGCCACGCCTGCAGGATCAGGACCGCGGCCGAGCGATCCACCTCGCCGCGCGCCTCCTGTCTCCCGCGCGCGCTGCGCCCGCCGCGCCCGCCGCCCCCGCTCGCGCGCAACCCGCGCTCCGCCTGCACGCTCGTGAGCCGCTCGTCCTGCAGCTCCACCGGGAGGCCCGTGCGCTCCGCCATCTCCGCCGCGAACCTCCGCGAGATCTCCGCCCGCGTCCCCGCCGTGCCGTCCATCCGCAGGGGATCCCCCACGATCACGCGCACCGCCTCGCTCTCCTCCACGACCTCCAGGATGGCCCGCCACGGCCACGACTCCCCGGACCGCTCCAGCGTCGGCCGCCCCAGCGCGATCGTGCCGAACGGATCCGACACGGCCACGCCGATGCGCTTGTCGCCGAGGTCGAACGCGACCACGCGGCCGGTCACGCCGCCACCGTCACGCCGTTCGCGCGCTTGAGCAGCACGAGCGTGAGGTCGTCGTCCGGCACCCTGCCCTGCTGGAACCGCCGAACCTCCTCCAGGATCCGGTCGTGCAGCTCGGCGACCCCCCGGTCGCGGTGCCGCACGAGGGTGTCCAGGAGCCGCTCCTCCGAGAACATGTCGCCCTCCGCGTTCCAGGCCTCGGTCACGCCGTCCGTGTACATCGCCAGGATGTCCCCCGGCTCCATGCGCACCGAGCCGCGCTCGTAGGTGGCCTCCGGGAACACGCCGAGCAGCAGCCCGCCCGTTTCCAGGCACTCCACCCGCCCGTCCCTCCGCACCAGGATCGGCGCGTTGTGCCCCGCGTTCACGAACGACAGCGTCCCCTCGCCCGGCTCCAGCTCGCCCAGGAAGAAGCTGATGAAGCTCTCGTGGTTCGTGTTCCGGCAGATCTGCCGGTTCACGTCCTCCACCACGCGATCCAGGGGGTGCCCGCCGAGCGTGCGGATGCGCAGGGCCGCCTGCAGGTTCGACATGAGCAGCGCGGCCGGCACGCCCTTGCCGGAGACGTCGCCGATGGCGAACCCCACGTGGTCGGCCCCGAGCGGGAGGAAGTCGTGGTAGTCGCCGCCGACCTGCCGGCTCGGCGTGTTGCTGGCGCACACCTGCCAGCCGGGAAGCGCCGGCGGCCGCTCCGGCAGGAGTTGCTGCTGGATGCGCCGCGCCGTGGCCACCTCCTCCTCGAACAGGCGCGTGGCCATCTGCTCCTCGTGCAGCGCGCCGTTCAGCAGGCTGATCCCCACCTGCCGCGCGATGAGCTGCACGAGCGCCGACTCCTCGAACGTGATGCGCGTCTCCGTCACCTTCCGTCCGAGCAGCAGCACGCCCACGAGGTCGCTGGCAGCGCCGTCGCGGGAGAGCGCGCGCAGCGGCACGGCCAGCTCCGCGCCGATGGCCGCCACCTCGGTGGCGAGCAGCGCGCGGTCCGCGTCGTCCGCCGGCGCCTCCAGGAACTCCGCCGCCGGGACGGGATCCGCGCGGTCCGACAGCGCCGCGAACAACACGCGCCCCGCACGCCAGTCGCCCACCTGCTCGGGGACGTCGCGCGACACGCACAGGGCGTAGCGCGCCCCCGTGCGGTCCTTCCGGACCACGCACACCGAGCGCAGCACCATCTCCCGCCGGATCGAGTCCGCCACGGTCGTGGCCACCTCGTCCGGGTCCAGCACGTACGCCACCTGGTCCGTGAGCCGTCCGAGCGCGTTGCGGAGATCCTGCCGGTCGCGCGAGTAGCCGCGATCCACGAGCCGCTCCACGCCCGACAGGATCGGCTGCAGCAGGAAGATGCTGAGGACGACGAAGGTGGTCTCGAAGAACGGGATCTGCTGCCCCACGACGGCGCCGGTGACCCGATCGATCTGCTTCCCCAGGAACAGGTAGAACGCCACGATCGCGCCGGAGAGCAGCCCGTACACGAGCCCGCGCCGCACGATGAAGCGCACGTCCAGGAAGCCGAGCCGCACGATGGCCAGCACGATCGACGCCGCCCCCACCAGCAGCGAGATGGTGACGAGCGGGAGGCTCACCGCGCGCGAGATCGGCACGCCGAACACGCGCGGCAGCAGCTCGCCGCCGGTGTACAGCCCGAGGCCGAAGCTGAGCCCGGTCTGGATGGTCCGGAGCTGCGCGCGCAGCTTCGGCTGCAGGGTCTTGCGCGCGCTGCGGAACAGGAGCAGGACGCTGAGGGCCACCATGGCCAGGTTCACGAAGGAGAACAGCCGGATGTGGAACTTCAGCGCGAGGTTCGCCCCGATGCGCAGGAAGTCCAGCCCGCGCTCGACCACGGCGGACGCGGGCAGCGGCCCGGCGTCGATGCGCTCGACCAGCGCGTCCGTCTGCCCGGACACCAGCACGAGCACGACGTGCGCCGCGTGCGGCACGAACAGGAGCGGCACGAACCGCGGATACCGCCGCAGCAGCGGGTGCACCGTGGGGAACACGAGCGCGAAGAGCAGCGTGGCCGGGAAGAAGAACTCCCACAGGAACGCGAAGCGCGAGAAGACGTCCTGGAACGCCGTGGCCCCGGCGGCCGCCCCCGCGCCGAGGTTCGCGTACGCGCCGAGGATCGGCCCCAGCCCGGCGAACACCAGCATCGCCGCGGTGGTCCGGTTCACGAGCTGCCGCGGGTCCTCGCGGAGCACCACGAGCCCCAGGAACAGCATCAGCGCGCCGCAGGTGAGGTAGGCGGTCGCCGCGACGAGCTCGAAAGTCATTGCCCCTCACCGGGACGCGGGAAGCGTCCCCCCCATCGTTCTAGCGGCGCGCCGGACGGGAGCTCGCGGGCAGGTACTTGACGAGGCAGCACTCGGTTCCCTTGTCGAACCGCCAGAAGACCTCGTCCATGAAGGACCGCAGGATGTGGACGCCGCGGCCGTGTTCCGCGAACAGGTTCGCCCCGTCCAGCGGGTCGGGTACCTCGTCCGGATCGAAGCCCCGGCCCTGGTCCCGGATGCGGATCTCCAGCCGGCCGCCGCCGGTGCGGAACAGGACCTCCGTGGGCTTCGCCGCGTCTTCGGCGTTGCCGTGCTGGATGGCGTTCGTGCCGGCCTCCACCACCGAGATCGTGATCGCGTTGCGCGTCTCCTCGTCGAACTCGAGCTGCTGGGCCACCTCTTCCGCGACGGCGTTGATGACCGCCAGCGACTCGATCCGGCTCGGGACGACGAGGCGCACCTCGTCCACGCGGTTCGACGGCATCGGTCGGGCTCCTCCCGATAGACGGACGGACGCGATCGAATGTTCGGAGCATTCTAGCCGATCCGGGCGGGACCGGGCCCGCCAAGCGGACCCGGGGGGCAGGACGGACCCGGACGCGGCCGGGGAGGTTCGGCGGGGGTGGTCGCGGGGCCGCGGGACGAGGCTGGGAGGCGCGAGGTCCGCCCGTCGCGCCTCCCGGCCCCTCGCCCCCGCCTTCGTGCATCCCCGGCCGGCGGTCAGGCGATCCGGGCCGCCTCCGCGATCAGCGCCGCCATGTCGGGCGGCAGCGGGCTCTCGACCTCGATCGGGGATCCGTCGAACGGGTGGGCGAATTCCAGCCGGCGCGCGTGAAGGGCCGGGCGGTCGATCATCCTCGCCAGGTCGTCGGCCAGGCGCATGGCCTCGCCCGAGGCGCCGATCAACGCGCGGCGGCGGCCGCCGTAGGCGGGGTCGCCGACCAGCGGGTGGTTGCGGTGGGCCAGGTGCACCCGGATCTGGTGGGTGCGGCCGGTGTCCAGCCGGACCTCGATGTGGGAGGCCGCCTCGCCGGCGCGCAGCGCGCGGACGTGCGTGCGGGCTTCCTTGCCGCGCGTGACCACGGCCATGCGCTTGCGGTCCCGGAGGTGCCGGCCGATCGGGGCGTCGATGGTGAGCGCGCCGGCGAGGCGGCCCCAGCACACGGCCTCGTACGTGCGGTGGATCTCGCGCGCGGCCAACGCCTGCGCGAGGCGGCGGTGCGCCTCGTCGTCCTTGGCGACCACGAGCAGCCCGGAGGTGCCCTTGTCCAGGCGGTGCACGATGCCGGGGCGCGCCGGCCCGCCCACGGCGGAGAGGCGGCGCCAGCGGTGCAGCAAGGCGTTCACGAGCGTGCCGGTGCGGATCGGGCCGGCGGGGTGCGTGCGCATGCCGGCGGGCTTGTCCACGACCGCGAGGCGGTCGTCCTCCCACGCGATGCGGATCGGGAGATCCTCGGCGGCCAGCACCTCGGC
This sequence comes from uncultured Gemmatimonadota bacterium, assembly GCA_964471155.1. Lineage (GTDB taxonomy): Bacteria > ARS69 > ARS69 > ARS69 > ARS69 > CAYYFX01. Next base: position 7,589 of record CAYYFX010000044.1, read on the forward strand.
CGCCTCGACGTCCGCCTCCAGCTCCACCGCGTCGCCCTCGCCCACCTCCTGCGACGGTTTCGCCGGGCGGCCGTTCACGCGCACGCGCCCCGCGCGGATCAGCCGCGCGATGGACGAACGCGACTCCTCGCCGGCCAGGAGCTCCGCGAGCGCGCGGTCAAGCCGCCGGGCCGCGCTCCCCGGCGGGATCCGGAGCGCCCTGCGCGTTCGAGCCATCGGGTGTCCCCTCTTCGGGAATGTCGTCCGCGTCCTTGCGGAAGAGGTGCAGTGCCAGGAGCCCCACGCCCACCGAGACGCCGATGTCCGCGACGTTGAAGATGGGCCACGAGAACCCGGCCACGCTCAGGTGCAGGAAGTCCACGACCTCGCCGATGCGGATGCGGTCCGCCAGGTTGCCCAGCGCGCCGCCCAGGATCAGGGCCAGCGCCCACCGGGCCGTGAGCGTGCGCTCCGAGCGCCAGTAGTAGAACAGGATGAACGCGGCGACCACGATCGTCACCGCCACGAACGACCACCGGCCCCCGAGATCCAGACCGAACGCGGCGCCGTCGTTGTGCACGTAGGTCATGCGGAAGAACGTGCCCAGCACCTCGACGGACTGCCCGCGCCACATGCGCGCGGACACCAGGTGCTTCGTCCACTGGTCCAGGACGAACACCGCGACCGTGACGAGGTAGAACCACGCGGGCGCCGCGGGCCCGTCCTCCCGGCGGCGCGTCGTCAGATCCGTCGCAGACACAGGACCGCCGGCTCCCCGTTGATGGTCCACTCCTCCCGGGCGTCCCCGGCACCGGGGCCCGCCGTGATGCGGTCGGCCTGGGTCTCCGCGCGGATGAGCGCGTCGTGGCGCGCCACGGCGCCGCGCAGCGCATCCGTGCCCTCGAAGAACACCTCGATCCGGTCCGTGACGTCGAAGTCCGCCTGCCGGCGCATGAACTGGATCTTGTTGATGATCTCGCGCGCGAACCCCTCGTCCCGGAGCGCGTCGTCCAGCTCCAGGTCCAGGGCCACCGACCAGCCGGCCTCGCGCTCCAGCACCCAGCCCGGCGGGTCGACGTGGGCGACCACGACCTCCTCGCGGCGCAGCGTGTGCCGCGCGCCGGCCGCCTCCACCTCCGCGGTCCCGCGGCGCTCCAGCCCGGCGATCTCCGGGGGCGTCAGCTTCGCGATGGCCGCGGCCACGGCCTTCATGTCCTTGCCGAAGCGCGGTCCGAGCACGTCGAAGCGCGCCTTCGCGGACAGCTCGAGCGCGGACGCGTCCCCCGGCTCCACCGCCTTCACGTTCAGCTCGTCCAGGACCACGGACATCAGCTCGCCGAGCGCGGCCGGATCGCCGGGGCCGGACACGCGCAGGCGCCGCAGCGGCTGGCGCGTCTTCACGTTCGCGCGGTTCCGCCCGGCGCGCCCCAGCCGCACGAGCCGCCGCGCGTCCTCCATGCGCCGCTCCAGCCCGGCGTCCACGGCCCCCGCGTCGACCTCCGGCCAGGAGGCGAGGTGCACGCTCTCCGCCGCGCCCGGCCGCGCGGCGGAGAGCGCCTGCCACACGCGGTCCGGGAGGAACGGCGCGAACGGCGCCATCATGCGCACGACCGCGTCGAGGCAGGTCGTGAGCGTGGCGTATGCGGCGCGCTTGTCCGGCTCCAGGCCCTCGGCCCAGTAGCGCTCGCGGTTGCGCCGGACGTACCAGTTCGACAGGTCGTCCAGCACGAACTCCTCCAGCGTCCGCCCGGCGCGCGAGATCTCCAGCGCGTCCAGGTCCCTCGTCACGGCCGCCGTGACGCCGGCGAGGCGCGACAGGATCCAGCGGTCCATCAACGGGCGCTGCGCGACCGGCGGCGCCTCCTGCCCCGTCCACCCGTCCAGGTTCGCGTAGCGCGCGAAGAACGACCACAGGTTGCGCACGGTATCCAGGATCTTGCGCGACACCTCGCGCACGCCGTCCTTCGAGAAGCGCATCCCGCCGGCGGGGTTGTTCGTGACGGTGAGGAACCAGCGCAGCGCATCCGCGCCGCCGATGTCCACGGCCTCCCACGGGTCCACCGTGTTCCCGAGGCTCTTGGACATCTTCCGGCCGTCCTCCGCCAGGAGCAGCCCGGTGCACAGGCACGAGCGGTACGCGGCCTCGCCGGTCACGAGCGCGGCGATGGCGTGCAGGCTGTAGAACCACCCGCGGGTCTGGTCCAGCCCCTCGCAGATGAAGTCCGCCGGGAACTGCTGCGCCGAGCGCTCCGCGTTCTCGAACGGCCAATGCCACTGCGCGAAGGGCATGGCGCCGGAGTCGAACCACACGTCCAGGACCTCGGGCACGCGGCGCATCGTGCCGCCGTTGCCGTCGGGCCACGTGACCTCGTCCACGTACGGGCGGTGCAGGTCCAGGCCGGACTGGTCCTTCCCGGACCGCTCCGACAGCTCCGCGACCGACCCGATGACCTCGAAGTGCTCCGGATCGCGGTCCGACACCCAAATGGGCAGGGGCGTCCCCCAGAAGCGCTCCCGCGACAGCGCCCAGTCCACGTTGTTCGCGAGCCAGTCCCCGAAGCGGCCGTCGCGGATGTGCTCCGGCACCCAGCGAATGCCGCGGTTCAGCTCCACCATGCGGTCCTTGACGGCCGTGGTGCGCACGTACCAGGCCTCGCGCGCCACGTACATCAGCGGATCGTCGCCACGCCAGTTGAACGGGTAGGTGTGCTTGTACGTGGCCTGCCGGAAGAGCAGCCCGCGCTCCTTGAGGTCCCGCGTGATCGGCTTGTCCGCGTCCTTGAACCAGAGCCCGGCGAACGGCCCGGTCTCCGGGCCGAGCACGCCGGCGTCGTCCACGTACAGCAGGCGCGGCAGGTCGTGCCGGCGGCCGGCGGCCAGGTCGTCCGCCCCGAACGCCGGCGCGATGTGCACGATGCCGGTGCCGTCCGTGGTGGTGACGAAGTCCTCCGCGATCACGGTCCACGCGCTCGGGTGCCGCTCCCGTTCCCTCGCGAAGAAGTCGAACAGGGGCAGGTACCGCCGCCCCGCGAGCGAGCGCCCCGGGAATCGCTCCAGCACCTCCGCCTCCGCGCCGACCACGGCCTCGCGCAGCGCCTCGGCGAGCACGAGCACCTCGCCGCCCGCGCGGACCTTCGCGTACTCCACGTCCGCGTGCACCGCGAGCGCGGAGTTCCCCGGCAGGGTCCAGGGCGTGGTGGTCCACACGAGGAGGCTCGTGCCCGGCTCGTCCTCCAGCCGGAAGCGCAGGAAGACGCTCGGGTCCTCCACCTCGCGGTAGCCCAGCGCGATCTCGTGGTCCGAGAGCGTGGTGCCCGACCGCGTGGAGTACGCGACCGTCTTGAAGTCCCGGTACAGCAGGCCCTTCGCGTGGATGCGCTGCAGCAGGGCCCACACCGACTCGATGTAGGGGTTGCGCAGCGTGACGTACTCGTCCTCCAGGTCCACCCAGTAGCCGATGCGCCCGGTGAGGTTGCGCCACTGCTCCAGGTACGTGAAGACGGACTCGCGGCACTGCCGGTTGAACTCCTCGATCCCGATCCTCTCCACGATCTCGCGCTTGTTCGCGATCCCGAGGCGCTTCTCCACCTCCAGCTCCACCGGCAGCCCGTGCGTGTCCCAGCCGCCGCGGCGCAGGACGAAGCGTCCGCGCATGGTCTGGTACCGGCCCACGAGGTCCTTCACGGTGCGCGCGAGCACGTGGTGCACGCCCGGCTTGCCGTTCGCGGTGGGCGGTCCCTCGAAGAAGACGAACGGCCTCCCGCCCTCCGTGCGGGCGAGGCTCTTGCGGAAGGTGCCCCGCTCCTTCCACTCGGCGAGCGTGCGCGCCTCGGCCTCGGCCGCCGGCGCGAGGACGTCGTCCACGGGGTACGGGGTGGGCCCGGTGCGGAGCTCGGAGGTCACGACTCCCTCCCCAGGACGCCCTGGAGGATGCGGGACACCTGCGGCGCGGCGGCCTCGGCCGCGCGCACCACGTCCTCGTGCACCAGCGGCGCCGGCGCCTCCGGGAAGGCGAAGTCCGTCACCACGGACAGCCCGAGCACGCGCAGCCCGCCGTGCACCGCCACCAGCGTCTCCGGCACGGTGGACATCCCCACGAGATCCGCGCCGAGCGTGCGCAGCATGCGCAGCTCCGCGGCGGTCTCGTACTGCGGACCCGCCACCGCGGCGTACACGCCACGCCGCAGCACCACGCCGGCCGCACGCGCCGCCTCGTCCGCCGCGTGCAGCAGCGCCGCATCGTAGGCGCGGCCGAGATCCGGGAAGCGCGGACCGAGCGAGTCGTCGTTCGGCCCCGCGAGCGGGGTCTCGCCCATCAGGTTGAGGTGGTCCGTGATCGCGACGATGTCGCCCACGTCGAACACGGGGCGCAGCGCGCCGGACGCGTTCGTGAGCGCGATCCGCGACGCGCCGAGCGCCCGGGCCACGCGCACCGGGAACGCCGTCCGCGCGGGATCGACGCCCTCATAGCAATGGACGCGTCCGCGCACGACCAGGACGCCGGTGCCGCCCACGCGACCCCACGTGACCCGGTGCGCGTGCCCCGCCACGTCGCCCCGCGGGAAGCCGGGGATCTCCGCGAAGGGGACCGACACGTCCGCGACGTCGGCGAGCACGCCGGAGAGCCCGGAGCCGGCCACGACGGCCGCACCCACCTCCCCGACGCCGCGGCGCCGGAGCGCATCCGCGGCCTGCGCGATCTCTCGGGCCGTGTCACCCAACGGTCAGCGACCCTCCGGTGTGTCGTCCTCGCGACGGACGGCCGGAGAGAGGCCGGCGTCCCCGAAGTACGAGCCCAGCGGCGGATCCGCCGGAGGCGCGGGCGGGGGCGCGAGGTGCGGCGGCGGCGAGTACAGCGGCGACGTGGCGAAGGACGCCGGCGGCGACGCCGGCGGCGACGGCGGCGATGACGACGGCGGCGCGGCCGCCGGCCGGTGCGCCGGCCACGCCTCCTCCCGGCGGAACGGCACGGCGGGCGGTTCCGCCGCGCCCTCGGCCAGCGGCTCGCCGGCCACCCCCTCGGGATCGAAGCCGGCCACGCTGGCCTCCAGGATCTTCATCTGCGAGCGGAGCAGCGCGCGGAAGCGCTCCACGTAGGTGGTGCGCTGCCGGCGCAGATCGTCGATGGCGGCGCGCAACCGCCCCGCCTCCTCGCGGGATCGCAGGAGGATCTTCTCCCCCTCCACCTCCGCGTCCTTGATGAGGATCTGCGCCTCCTTCTCGGCCTGCGCGAGGCGGTCGTCCGCCATGCGCCCCGCGGACAGCAGCGAATCCCGCAACGACTGCTCCAGCTTGCGGTACTCCTCCACCTGCCGCTCGAGGCGGTCGATCCGCCCCCGCAGCTCCTCCGCCTCGAGGATGGCCTCCTCCAGCCGGTCGGCCACCAGCTCCAGGTACGCGCGGACCTCGGCCTCGTCCAGGCCGCGCATCCCGCGCTTGACGAAGCCGTGCGTGCGAACGTCGACGGGGCCGAGTTTCATCGCGGTTCCTCCGGGGGTCATCCGAGTCGCAGGGCGAGATCCCGCAGGGTGTCCACGAGGAAGCCCTGGATCAGGATCTGCATCACGAGAATGGCGATGAGCGGCGAGAAGTCCAGACCGGCCAGCGGGGGCACGAAGCGGCGGATCCGGTCCAGCAGCGGATCCGTCACCTGCACGAGGAAACGCACGATGGGATTGTACGGGTCCGCGTTCACCCACGACACGATCACGCGGCCGATGAGCGCGAACACGTAGAGCTGCGCGAGCAGGCTCAGCAGCTTGGCCAGCGCCATCACGAGATTCCCCGCCACGAACATCGACTCCCCCTCACTCGAAGATCGCGCTTCCGACGCGCACGAGCGTGGCCCCTTCCTCCACGGCCAGCTCGAAATCCGACGACATCCCCATGGACAGCTCCGCCAGGGCCGTCCGCTCGCCGAGCCGGCGCAGCATCGCGAACGACGCCCGGATCGCCGCCTCGTCGTCCGTCCGCGGCGCCATCGTCATCAGGCCCGCCACCTCGAGGCCGGGCAGCGCCCGCATCGCGGCGATGGCGTCCTCCGCCTGGTCCGGCGCGAGCCCGGTCTTCGTGGCCTCGCCCGAGGTGTGCACCTCGGCGAACACCCGCACCGGCCGACCGCGACCGGAGCCCAGCTCGGCCAGGCGGCGCGCCAGGGCCGGCGAGTCCACCGACTGGATCAGGTCGAACAACTCCACGGCGCGCCGCGCCTTGTTCCGCTGGAGATGCCCGATCAGGTGCCAGGATATCCCGGAGGGAAGGTCCGTGGCTTCCCCGATCTTCACGGAGGCCTCCTGCACCCGGTTCTCGCCCAGGATCCGGGCCCCGGCCGCCACCGCCTCCCGAACCGCCGCGAGCGGGCGCCCCTTCGTGACCACGCACAGCGCGACCGTGCCGGGATCCCGGCCCGCGCGCCGCGCCGCCTCCGCGATGCGCTCGCGCACGCGGGAGAGCCGCCCGGCCACGGTTCCGGCCATCATCGGTCACCGCGGGGCGGCACCGACCCCGGAGGCCTCCGCGGGACGGAGACCGCCCTTCGCCGGCTCGGGCGTCCAGCACGCGCGGCAGCGCGCCTCGTACGCGTCCCCGGCGCCGACCAGCACGCGTTCCTCGGCGGCCACGAGACGCTGCGTCCGGTTCGCGGGCGCGCCGCACACCATGCACACCGCCATCGTCTTCGTGACGCTCTCGGCCACCGCCATCAGCTGCGGCACGGGCTCGAAGGGCCGGCCGCGATAGTCCTGATCCAGCCCCGCCACGATCACGCGGTGCCCGCGACCCGCCAGCTCCTCCACGACGTCCACCAGGGGCAGTCCGAGGAACTGAGCCTCGTCGATGCCGACCACGAGCGTGTCGGCGCGCACGTGCTCCAGGATCCCGGCGGCGTCCTCGACCTCGATCGAGGGGATCCGCTGTCCGTTGTGCGAGGTGACGTGGTCCCGGCCGTACCGGTCGTCGAGGGCGGGCTTGAACGCCAGGACGGTCTGCCGGGCGATGCGCGCGCGGACCAGGCGGCGGATCAGCTCCTCCGTCTTCCCGCTGAACATGCTGCCGCAGATCACCTCGAGGGAGCCGGCGCCGGCCCTCGCTTCGAGCCCGTTCATCCACCCTCCCGCGGCGAGGACGCCGGCCGCGCGCGACCCGCAGGCGCGGAAACGGCCACCGGCAGGCTAAGTCCCGCTGCTTGGGGTGTCAAGCGAGGCGGTCACTCGACGGGTTCGAGCACCGACTCCAGCGCGCGGCGCAGGTCCGCGGGCACGTCCTGCAGCGCGAAGGTGTCGCGTCGCGTCACCGCCTGCGCGATCACGATGCGCGCCGAGGGCTCGGGGACGCCGCCGCCCTCGCCGGGAACCACGGCCAGGTCGTACCGGACGCGGAAGGCGTGCGCGCGGATCTCCTCGCAGGTCACGGTGACCCGCAGCCGGTCGCGGTAGTGGACGCGCTTGAAGAACTTCCCCTCCACGTGCACGACCGGGAACACGATGCCGTCCTGCACGTAGCGGCGGTAGCTGCGCTCGCTGCGGTCGGTGACGAAATCCTCGAGCGCGCAGTGGCAGAAGTGCAGGAGGCGCGGGAAGTACACGATGTCCGCCGCGTCGATGTCGTTGAAGCGGATCGGGAACTCGCGGGCGTACGGCGCGGCGGGTCGCGGGAGGGCCACCGCGCGCTACCGCAGGGCCACGCGGGCCGTCACCGAGGCGCCGTCCGGCGTGGCCGCGCGCAGGAAGTAGATGCCCGGCGCGAGCCGCGCGCCGCTCGCGTCCCGGGGCTCCCAGGTCACGGTGGCCACGTCCGGATTCGTGTCCCGCACCTCGGCCGTCCCGACGCGGCGGCCGGCCACGTCGTGCACGACCGCGGTGGCGCCGAACACCGACGGCGCCGAGAGTCGCGCGTTCACGGTGCCGGACGCGGGGTTCGGGAACACGTCCAGCCGCAGGGCCCCCGGCGCGGCGCCGGCGAACGCGGGCGCGTCCAGGGGCGGCTCGAACCCGATCGACTTCACCTGGTAGATGTGGGACTCGTAGCCGTTGAAGGTGTCCGTGATCGTCCGGTTCACGATCGGCAGGTACCGGTTCTCGTACCGCACCTCCACCCAGTGGCCGCTCACGCCGGGAAGCGTGATCGTGGCCTCGCCCGCGAATCCGTTCCGTCCCGCCGCGAACACGATCATCTCGTCCGACGGATCCACCTTGCCCAGCACGTCCACGTCCGGCTCCGAGGAGACCACGCCGGCGACGCTCGCCTGGAACAGGATCTCGTCGAGGGCCTCGTACTCGCGGATCACCTGCGCGATCACGGGCCAGTTGTCCTCCCCGTCCCCGAGCGGGTGGAACCAGGTCCAGCCGGCCCACAGCAGCCCGGTGGCGCCGTGGATCACCGACTGCGCCGCCTCCCACCGGGCCTCCTTGAGCGGGATGTCCTTGAACGCCTGCAGGATCATCCACAGCGGCTTGTCCGGCGCGATCTCGTTGCGGAACGTGTCCGCGACGAGGCAGAGCCGGTCCATGGAGCAGCTCGGACCGAACACGTTGTACTGGCCGCAGGTCCCGGGCCCGTGGGGATACGGGTAGTTGGCCGACATGACCACGTCGGTGGCGGGCAGGTAGCCGGAGATGTCCGACTTCCACTGCTCGATGTCCCCGGTGAGGTGCGCGTTCGCGAAGTTCATCCCGACCATCTTCGAGGACGACATGGTCTTGATCTGCGCGTACGTCTCGTGGACGTGCAGGCTGTCGATGTCCCCGACGATTCCGCGCTGGATCGTCCAGACGGGCTCGTCGCGATTCGAGTAGCCCACGAGCCGCCCCCAGAACGGGAAGCACTGCCGCACCGCCCACAGCGAGTCCGGATGGTACATGGGCTTCGACACCTCGAACTCCGGCGTGGACACCACGTCCCAGTTCCACGCGTCGGGGGAGCCCACCATCACCCAGTAGCCCGCCGCCAGGGAGGAGTCCCGGATCGCCTCGCAGGTGGGCGTGGAGTCGCTGTACGCGAAGCCGTTGTCCCAGACGAGATTCGCGCGGGAGTCCCGGATGCGCTGGTTCCAGTCGTCGGGGTAGCGGTCGATCCCCAGCTCCAGCAGGCCCACGGGGAACACGCGCTGCCCGTTGACGCGCATGATGCGGTCGGGGCCGAACGTGACCTGCTGCGCGTCCGCGGCCCCGGAGCAGGCGAGGAAGGCGATGACGGACGCGGCGAGGCGCGCCCGGGGAACGTTCGACCACCACGAGCGGGATGCACGGATCACGGGATGTCCTTGTGGAGTTCGACGTCGCGACGGAACAAGCGCCCGATCATAAGACATCCGCCGCTCCCGCGGGAATCGGCGCGATGAAGATTCGAAGACGGGCCGGGACCGCGTGCCGGACCGCGCACCGCCCCCGCGCCCGAGAGGCCGCGGTGCTGCCGGACGGGCCCCGATTCGGGCTCGGCACGGGGCCGGCTCCTCACCTATATTGAAGCGAAGGTGGGGGGGGCCGGAAGGTGGTTACCCCCAACTCCGGCTCGGCGGCCGTAGCTCTTCGGAGGACGGCCGCACCCCACCGCTACGTCCCGCGCGTCCACGACGCACCCGGGCCGCCGTGCGCCCCTCGAATCGTGCGGCCCTCGCCGCCGGGGCGAAAGCGAGGTCGAGAGGAGTTCCTGGCACGGTCGTGCCGGCAATCCGCGGCGGTGTGCGCGGCCACGCCTCGCCGCGTTCCCAACACAGTTGTTGACCGATGACTCCTGAACGGGGACCTTCTGCGGATCCCATCCCCGGAGGTCCCCGAAGTGGCCGCGATGCTTCACGCCCCGCACGTGCCGGAGGGTCTCGCTGCCGTCCGTCCCCATCCCAGGGGATCGAACGCGCGCGTGCTGCTCAGCAGCGTGTTCGGTCCCTTCGCCCGCGACGACGAGTACGGCAGCCGCGCCCTCAACCCGATGGAGCTCTACCACAACCAGGTCACCCGGGTTCAGCGCGCGTTCTCCGTGCGCGCGCACCACCGCTCGTTCGGGCTGATGCTCATCCAGGCGAACCTGAAGGCCCGCTGCACGCTCCTGGACTTTCCCACCCGCGACCGCTTCGTGCAGGAGCTGCGGCGCACCCGCTACGACATCGTGGGCATCGGGTCCATCGTGATGAACGTGGACAAGGTGGCGGAGATGTGCCGCCTCGTCCGGCGGCACCTGCCGGACGCCGTGATCGTGGTCGGCGGGCACGTCGCGAACCTGCCGGGGATCGAGAACCGCGTGGACGCGGACCACGTGGTGCGCGGCGAGGGCGTGCGCTGGATGCGCCGCTTCCTGGACGAGGACCCCGCCGCGCCGCTGAAGCACCCGAAGGTGACCGCCGGCTTCAACGTGCGCGCCATGGGTCTCCCGGTCCGCCGGGGCCGCGCGGACCAGCCGGCCGTGCTCCTGCCCTCGGTGGGCTGCCCCATGGGCTGCAACTTCTGCTCCACGTCCGCGATGTTCGGCGGCAAGGGCCGCTTCGTGGACTTCTACCCCACGGGCGACGAGCTCTTCGAGGTGATGTGCGACCTGGAGTCGTCCATGCGGGCCCGCTCGTTCTTCGTCATGGACGAGAACTTCCTGCTGCACCGCCGCCGCGCCCTCCGCCTCCTCGATCTCATGGAGCGGCACGACAAGGCGTGGGCGCTGCACGTGTTCAGCTCCGCGAAGGTGCTGCGGTCCTACACGACCGAGCAGCTCGTGGGCCTGGGCCTGGCGTGGGTGTGGCTGGGCCTCGAGGGGGAGGACTCGCAGTACGCGAAGGTGCAGGGCGTGGACACGCGCGACCTGGTGCGCTCCCTCCAGGACCACGGCACCAGCGTGCTCGGCTCCACGATCATCGGGCTGGAGTCGCACACGCCGGAGAACATCGACACGGCGATCGAGTACGCCGTCAGCCACGACACCGAGTTCCACCAGTTCATGCTGTACACCGCGGTCCCGGGGACGCCGCTGCACGCGGAACTGCGGGACGCCGGCGCGCTGCTGGATCCCGCGGACTGCCCGCACGCGGACGCGCACGGCCAGCTCCGCTTCAACTTCCGGCACCCGAACATCCCCGCCGGCGAGGAGACCTCCCTCCTGCTGCGCGCGTTCCAGCGCGACTTCGCGGTGAACGGGCCGAGCGTGCTGCGCATGGCGCGCACCGTGCTGCGCGGCTGGCAGCGGTACAAGGACCACCCGGACCGTCGCATCCGGCGGCGCTTCGCCTGGCAGGCGCGGGAGCTGCCCGTGATGTTCGCCGGGGCGCTGTGGGCGGCCCGGCGCTGGCTGCGCCCGGACCCCGTGCTCGCGTCGCGGCTCGCGAACGCCCTGGACGAGATCCAGCGCGAGTTCGGCTGGCGCTCGCGGCTCGCGACGCCGCTGGCCGGGTCGCTGATCCGCTGGACCCTGGCGCGGGAGGAGCGGCGCCTCGCGCGCGGGTGGACGTACGAACCGCCCACGATCCTGGAGCACAACGCGGCGGCGCTCGAGGCGTCCTGACGCCCCGGCGCCGCCGCGCACGCGCCGCGGCTCAGTGCAGGATGACGATGCGGCCCGACGGCCCGGTCTGTCCCGCGGGCTTCGCGAAGTAGACGCCCGCGCCCACGGGACGGCCCGCGGCGTCGCGGCCGTCCCACGCGGCGTGCAGCGCGTCGTCCCCGGCGGACGCCGCCGCCACCCGGCGCACGAGCCGACCGCCCGCGTCCACGATGTCGACGTCCCGCACCGCGGCGGCCCCGGCCAGCTCGAGCGCCACGCCCGCGCGCGAGGGGTTCGGGACCACCCGCCACGCCGCCGCCGGCGGCGCCGCCATGCCCGTCGTGACGGACGTGGCGGTGGTCCCTTCGTGCACCGTGTACCGCCCGGGAACGGGGATCCCGGCGATGTCCTGCGTCACGCGGCTCCCCGCCGACCCCGGCCACACGATGCGGACGTCCACGGTCGCGCGGCCGGGCAGGCCGAAGTGCGCCTCGATCTGGTTCTGCGAGCTGAACCCGCCGTGCGCGCAGATCTCGCGGAAGCCGAGCAGGTGCGCGGGATCGCCGAGGAACCCCGGCTCGTACGCGTAGACCTTCGCCCCGATCCCGTCGCGGTTGGAATGGCCCGCGCCGAGGTCGAACGAGTGGCCCACGAGGCGCAGGTACAGCCAGTCCGTGTCGTTCTCCAGGTTCTCGTAGAGGTTGTTGAGGTCGGGCGAGTGCTCGTTGCCGGCGGCGAGGTCGAGGTCGCCGTCGAGGTCCACGTCCGCCCAGGCCACGCCGTCCGTGCTGCCCAGCCCGAACTGCGGGCTCGCGGCGAAGACGCCCCCGCCCGTGTTCACCCACAGCGTGTTCGGCGCGGCGGAGCCGAAGTCCCCGTTGCCCTGCGCAAGGTCCAGGTCGCCGTCGTTGTCGAAGTCCCCCCACGCGATCGTGTTCGGGTCGCCGTCGCCGAACGCGTCCGCGCCGGTGAAGTTGCCGGCGCCGTCGTTGACGTACAGCCGGCTCTGCCCGGCGCCCCAGTTGGCCACCGCGAGGTCGAGGTCCCCGTCGTGGTCCGCGTCGCCGAACGCCAGCGACACCGAGTTGCCCAGCCCGAACTCCGCCCGCTCCGTGAACGTGCCGTCCCCGTTGTTCACGTACAGGTAGTTCTGCTCCTCCGTGCTGAACCCCCCGTTCCCCGCCGCGAGGTCCGGATCCCCGTCGCCGTCCACGTCGCCCCACACCAGCGTGCAGGTCTGGCCGACGCCGAACTCCGGGAACTCCGCCCACGTGCCGTCGCCCTCGTTCCGGTACAGGGCGTTCTGCTCCGGGGAGCCGAGGATGCCGTGACCGACCGCGATGTCGAGGTCCCCGTCGAGGTCGTAGTCCGCCCAGGCGAGCGCCATCGAGAGGCCCAGGCCGAACTGGTTCTGGCCCATGAACGAGTTGCCGCCGTGGTTGAGGATGAGGCGGTTGTTGTGCAGGCGGTTCGCCACCGCCATGTCGCGGTCGCCGTCGTTGTCCACGTCGGCCCACGCGAGCGCGAACGTGTGCCGCGTCCCGAACGCGTTCTGCTCGGTGAACGCGAGGCCGCCGTCGTTGATGTACAGGAAGTTCTGCTGGTTGTTCACGTTCCCGACCGCGAGGTCCTGGTCACCGTCCCCGTCCGAGTCGGCGAACGCCACGCAGATCGTGGCGCTCGCGCCGAACCGCAGGTGCTCGGTGAAGGCCGGTGCGCCGCCGGCCGCGGCCGGCGGACACGCCGCCGACGAGGCGAGCAGGATCCCGGCAAGGAGCCCGGCGGCGGCACGCGACCGGCCCGGGTGGAGCGACGAGGAACGCGACATGATGACCCCCGATCCGTTCCGGAACGGACCGCCCGCCCGCCCGGGACTTCCGGCGCGACGGGGCGGTCTATTCGTTGCGCGCAACATTATGGTCCGATTCGGACCCGCCGCCAGCCTCCGCCCCCCCGGATTTACAGCGATTTACGCTCGTTGTGGCGCGGAGATTGGGGGGGGACTGGGCGCAATCCGCGGGGTCGCAACCACTTGCCGCCGCGGCTCGACCCCGGCGGCGAACTCATTGCGACACCGCACACTGGATGCGTCCGGCCCCAATCTCCGCGCCACAAGGGTCGGCCGCCGAGGGCGCTGGACGGCCTCGGGAGGCGGCGGATGCGGGCTCCGGGGCGTCCGGTTCCGGGGCCGCGCGGGTTGACGTCCGCGGGCGCGGCGGATAACATTGTCGGCAACGATGCCCGGCCCCCATCGGAGGCCTTCCACCCATGCCCCGTCGCCCTCGCGTGCCGGCCACGCCCCCGCGGGATCTCCCGGCCGGCATGACCGAGGTCTGGCTGGCCCTGCGCGCCGAGGCGGTCCGGCTGGGGCGGGGCGCCCTCGCCCGCCGTCTCGGGGTCTCCACGCACACGCTGCAGCGCATCCTCGTGGACGGGACGGTGCCGCGCTTCGAGTCCGCCTCCGTGCGCCAGGCGCGGTCGTGGGCGCGCACGCTGGCGCGCTTGGCAGGGCAGCTCGGGCACGATCCGCGGGCGTGGGTGGAGGCGGCGGGACTGCCCTGGGACGAGACCCGCGCGCCCGCCGCGGCGGACCGCCCGACCGGACGCCGCGCGACGCCGCGCCCGCCCGCGACGGCGGTGATCGCGGTGACGCCCTCGCGGCTCGGCTCGATCCCGGATGCGCGCGCGATCGCTCCGCTCGCCCGGCAACTCGTGCGCGCGACGTATCCGGATGCCGACCCGCCGGTGCGCGTCCTGCCCCTGCCCCGCGCCCTCGCCTGGCGGGACTCCGCGCCGCCGGGCGCGCTCCCCGTCGTGGCGGGCATCCTGGACTGCGCCGCGCTGCGCCGGCGGGGATGGGCGACGCTCGCGGTGCCGGGCTGCCGTGCGTCCGTTCGCGCGCTCCGGGTCGTGCCCGACCGCGTGACGCCCGCGCCGTGGGCGGAGGTGCCCCGCGCGGGGGCGGCGTTCGTGGTCGCGTGCGGCGATGCCGTGGAGGCCTGGCTGCGCGTCCACCGCGACGCGCCGTCCTCCCGGGTGCGCGCCCTGCCCGACGACGCGGCGTCCCTCGAGGCGACGCTGGCGGCGGTACGCCGGCACCGCGCCGCGCGCGACCCGGAAGACCTCTACCTGGTCGCGGACGAAGCCACCTGCCGGGCCGCCCTCCTCGCCGCGGGATCCTCCCCCGCGCTGCCGCCGGACGAGGACGCGCCGTCGTTCCCCGTCGCGCTCGCGATCCCGGCGGGACACGCGGCCGCGCCCGACCTCGTCACCGCGTGGACGGACGAGCTCTTCGGCTCCGCGCGGGCCGCCACCGCGTCGACCTGCGCGGCGATGCTGCACGCCTCCCGCCACCGCCTGGCCGACTTCCCCGGTGCCGATGACGTGTTCCGCCGGGTGCTCGCGCGCGAGCTGCTCCACGCGTTCCTGCGCGACGCCGGCCTCTCCCCCGACGACGCGCCGCCGACCCCCGACGCCTGGGACGGCCCGGTCGCCCGCACCCAGGCGCTCCTTCCCGGGACCTGGTCCGGCACGGTCGAGTCCCTCGCCGCCGCCGCGGGGGCCCCGCACCCTCCGACCCCGGGCGCGCACTGCCTGTCGTGCGCCACCTCCCTGCGCGAGCACGGCGGCGTCAACCCGCTCTACTGCCGCCACTGCTCCGACGACTCCGGCCGCCTCCGCCCCCGGGAGGAGGTGCACGAGATCCTCGCGACCTGGATGCTGGGCTGGCAGGACGGCCTGACCCCGGAGACCGCCCGCGCCCGCGCCGCCCGCTTCATGAGCACGATGCCCGCGTGGAGCCCCGCGGATAGCTGAGCCGGCCCTCCTCTGGGCCGCTGGCCCCGCGCCACGCGGAGGGACGCCCGGGGTTCAACGTCCGGGGGCGGAACGCCGAAAACCCGGGGAGCCCCCCGGTCCGGCCACCGGCCGAGCCGGTCCTCGTCCCCGTTCGTCCGGGAGTGGTCGTGGCCGGATCGCTTCGCGTGCTCCTCGTCGAGGACTCGGAGAACGACGCCGAGCTGATGGCGGAGGCCCTGCAATCGGCGGGATACGACCTGCGCCTCCGCCGGGTGGAGTCGGAAGACGAGCTGCGGCACGCGCTCGGGCGCGGGCCGTGGGACATCGTGTTCGCGGACTACCATCTGCCCCGCTTCGACGGGCTCGCCGCGCTGCGCATCGTGAAGGGGACCGCGCCGGAGCTGCCGGTCGTGCTCGTCTCCGGGACGATCGGCGAGGAGCTCGCCGTCGCCGCGATGCGCGAGGGCGCGCACGACTACGTCCTCAAGCAGAACCTGCACCGCCTCGGCCCCGTCGTGGAGCGCGAGATGGCCGAGGTCGCGCGCCGGCAGCGGCATCGCGAGGCGGAGACGGCGCTGCTCGAGGCCTCGCCGGACGCGATGATCGTGGTGGCGCCGGACGGGCGCATCCTGCGCGCCAGCCGCCGCGCGGACGGCATGTTCGGGACGATGGCGCTGGAGCTGATCGGGGTGCCGTTCCGGACGCTCCTCCCCTCGCTGGACTCGCGGCGGCTCCTCGAGCGCCTGCCGATCGACGGTCCGGGCGCGCTGGACGTTCCCCGCGAGCTGACCGGGCGGCGGCGCGACGGCTCGGAGTTCCCCGTGGAGCTCGTCCTGACGCCGCTGACCCTGCGGGACGGCGTGGGGTTCATCGCCGCGCTCCGCGACCTGACCGACCGGCGGCGCACGCTGGAGGAGCTGGCGCGCCGCGCGGAGGAGCTGGCCAACGCGAACACGGTGCTGCAGGACGAGCGCGTCCAGCGCGAGAAGGCCGAGGCGGAGCTGCGGCTGGCGCAGAAGCTGGAGAGCGTGGGGCAGCTCGCCGCCGGCGTGGCCCACGAGATCAACACGCCGACGCAGTACGTGTCCGACAACGTGCGCTTCGTCGCCGACGCGGTCCGCGACCTGCTTCCGCCGCTGAAGCTGCTGTCGGACGGGGGCGGCGCGCCCGGCGCGGAGCGCATCCGCGCGGTCGCGGCCGCGCTGCGCGGGATCGACCTTCCCTACCTGGTGGAGGAGATGCCGAAGGCCCTGGAACAGGCCCTCGAGGGGCTGGACCGGGTCGCGCGGATCGTGCGGGCGATGAAGGACTTCTCCCACCCGGGCGAGCAGAAGGCGCCGGCGAACCTCCACGCGGCGATCGAGAACACGATCGTGGTGGCGCGGCACGAGTGGAAGTACGTGGCCGACGTCGAGACGGACTTCGACCCCGGGCTCGGCCTCGTGCCCTGCCACGCCGCCGACTTCAAGCAGGTCGTGCTCAACGTCCTGGTCAACGCGGCGCACGCCATCGAGTCCGTGCGCGGGCAGGACCCCTCGGGGAAGGGGCGCATCCGGATCGCCACCCGGCGCGCGGATCCCTGGGCGGAGATCCGGATCTCGGACGACGGGTGCGGCATCCCGGAGCAGCACCAGTCGCGCGTCTTCGAGCCCTTCTTCACGACGAAGGAGGTCGGCAAGGGCACCGGGCAGGGCCTCGCCATCGCGTACTCCGTCATCGTGAAGAAGCACGGCGGGACGATGCACGTGGAGTCGGAGGTCGGCCGGGGCACCACGTTCGTGATGCGGATCCCGCTCGCCGACCCGTGCCCCGACGGGGTAGGTCCCGACGCGGCGGGCCCCGACGCCGCGGGCGCCGACGCCGCGGCCGCGCAGGCCGGCTGACCGGGATCAGGCGCGCGCGGACCCGGCGGGAGCGGGCCGATCCAGCGGCAGGCGGACCAGGAAGGTGGCGCCACGGCCTTCCTCGGTCGCCACGGAGATCGTCCCGCCGTGCGTCTTCACGATCACCGAGTGGGCGATCGCCAGTCCCTGCCCCGTTCCCTGCCCGACACCCTTGGTCGTGAAGAAGGGGTCGAAGATCCGGGAGCGGATCTCCGCGCTCATGCCGCAGCCGTCGTCGGCGATGCGGATCTCGGCGAAGGGCGGCGCGCGGCGCGTGGAGATGCGGATCGTCCCCTTGGACGCGTCGTCGCCCCCGCGGGCGCGCTGGATCGCGTGCGCGGCGTTGACCACCATGTTGAGCACGGCCTGCTTGATGTCGCCGGCGCGGCAGGGAACCGGGCCGAGCTCGGGGTCGAAGTCGGTCTCCACGTCGGCCACGTACTTCCACTCGTGCCGCGCCACGGTGATCGTGCTCGCGATCGCCGCGTTCAGGTCCGTCGGCGCCATCTCCTCGCCCGGGTGGGAGAAGTCCTTCATCGCCCGCACGATCCGCGCGATCTGCTCCAGCCCGTCCAGCGACTGCTCCATGGCGCGCGGGACCTCCGCCGCGAGGTACCCGAGGTCCAGCGACCGCACGGCCTCGAAGAGGGCCGCCACGCGCTCCGGCGTGGCCGCATCGGGCTTCGCGGCCAGCTCCGCCAGGTCCCGGAGCGGGGCCATGAGCCCGCGCAGGGCGTCCGCCGCGAACCGCGTGTTGTCCGACACGTACTGCGTGGGCGTGTTGATCTCGTGCGCGATGCCCGCGGCGAGCTGGCCGATGGACTCCAGCTTCCGCGCCTGCGAGAGCTGGCGCTCCAGGTTCTTGTGCTCCGTGATGTCCGCGAAGACGCCGAGCACGCCGTCCACCTCGCCGCGCTCGTTGCGCAGCGGGACCTTGCTGGTCAGGAGGACGGACATGCGCCCGTTCCTGTCCTCCAGCACCTCCTCGATGTCCAGCTTCGGCCGTCCCGACTCGATGACCTGCCGGTCGTCCCGGCGGTAGTCGTCCGCCTGGTCGCGCCACGGCATGTTGTGGTCCGTGCGCCCCACGATGTCCCGCGGCGACGCCAGGCCGCCGAGCCGCGCCAGCGTCTGGTTGCAGCCGAGGAACCGGGAGTCGCGGTCCTTCCAGAACACGGCGTGCGGGATGGTGGAGATGATGCCTTCCAGCACCGCCTTCTCGCGGGCCAGGTCGTGGGCGAGCGCGGACGCGCGGGCCGTCTGCTCCTGCAGGGCCTCCCGGGCCTTGCGCGTTTCGGTGACGTCGATCTGCATCCCGATGAAGTGCGTGACCCGGCCGGAGGCGTCCTGGACCGGCTGCACCTCCGTGGCCACCCACTGCGGCCGGCCGTCCTTGGTGTAGTTCAGCACCTCGACGTCGACGCGGAGCCCGGCCGCGAAGCGGCGGTGCATCCACGCGCGCGTCCTGGGGTCGGTCCCGGGGCCGGGAAGGAACGAGGCGGGCGTCCGCCCGCGGACCTCCTCCAGCGTGTAGCCGGTGAGCCGCGTGAACCCCTGGTTCACCCACAGGATGCGCTCCGCGGCGTCGCAGATGAGGACGGAGCGGCTCGTGTGGGTGGCCACGAGGGCGAGCAGGGCGTCCAGCTCGGATCGACTTTCGACGGCTCCGGACACGGGAACCTCGCGGGCGAGTGCGTCCCCTCCGGAATCGGCAGATTCCGGGCCCCGGCTTAGCCTTCGGTTGAGTCCGCGGAGCCTTCCGCACCGGGGTTCACCCCCGCCGGGAGGCGGCCGTCCGCGTCAGGCCCCCACCTCCAGGGTCCCCCGCAGCATGTCCATCCCGCAGGTGAACGCGAAGGTCCCGGTCTCCGCCGGCGAGAACTCCACCACGGTCTCCTGTCCCGGCGGGAGGTCCGTCGCGGGAACGCCCATCGCCGGGATCATGATCTGCGACGCGCAGTGCGAGCGGGACTCCTGCACGAACACCATCTTCACCGGCACGCCCGCCTCGAGCCGGATGCGGTCCGGGGTGTACCCGGTGTCCCGGACGATCACGCGCACCACCTGGTAGCCGGCGACCCGCATCGGCACCGACGCGCCGGCGGACTCCGGGGCCGAGGCCGCCGGGGACTCCGGGGACACCGCCGCCGGGGACTCCGGAACCGCGGCCCCTTCCGGCCGCGGCGCCGGGGCGGACGACGGGCGATCCTCCGGGGCGCCGCACCCGGCGCCGGCGAGCAGGATCCACGTCGCGAACGGGAACAGCCTGCGCTTCATGTCACGTCCTCCTTCTCGAACGTTCGATCGACCCCGGCGCACGGACGCCTCAGGACGGGAGTCCCTTCAGCTCCGTGCGCCGCTTCCACACCTTGTAGATCGCGGGGTACACCAGAAGCTCCAGCAGGAACGACGTCGCCAACCCGCCGATCATCGGCGCGGCGATGCGCTTCATCACGTCCGCGCCCGCGGACGTGGACCACAGGATCGGCAGGAGCCCCAGGAACGCCGCGGCCACGGTCATCATCTTCGGGCGGACCCGCTTCACCGCGCCGTGCACGATGGCCTCGTCCAGCTCCGCCACCGAGCGCAGCCGCCCCTCGCGGCGCGCGCGGTCGTAGGAGAGATCCAGGAACAGGAGCATGAAGACGCCCGTCTCCGCGTCCAGGCCGAGCAGGGCGATCATCCCGACCCAGGCGGCGATGGACACGTTGTAGTCCAGCAGGTGGAACAGCCAGACCGCGCCGATGGCGGAGAACGGCACCGCCAGCAGGACGACCGAGGTCTTGAAGAACGAGCGCGTGTTCGCGTACAGCAGCAGGAAGATCAGCAGCAGGGTGATCGGGACGACCAGCTTCAGCCGCTCGTTCACGCGCATCATGTTCTCGTACTGGCCGCTCCACTGCAGGACGACGCCGGGCGGCACGGCCAGGCCGCTCCGCACCACGCCCTTCGCCTCCTCCACCCAGCCGCCCACGTCGCGATCGGCGATGTCGACGTACACGTACCCGGCCAGGAAGCCGTCCTCGTCGCGGATCATCGCGGGCCCGCTCACCACCTCCAGCGTCGCGAGCTGCGCCAGCGGCACCTGCGCGCCGGACGGCGCGGGCACGAGGACGCGCCCGAGCCGCTCCGGGTCGTCCCGGAGCTCGCGCGGGTACCGGACGTTGATCGGGTACCGCGCGCGGCCCTCCAGCACCGTGCCCACGTTCTCCCCGCCGATCGCGGCGAGGATCACCGCGTGCAGGTCGTCCACGCTCAACCCGTGCCGGGCGAGGCGCTCGCGGTCCGGCACGATGTCCAGGAAGTAGCCGCCGGTCACCCGCTCGGCGAACACGCTGCGCGTCCCGTCGATGCCCGCCAGCAGCGCTTCGAGCCGCGCGCCGATGCGCTCGATCTCCGCGAGGTCGTCCCCCAGGACCTTGATCCCCACCGGCGTGCGCACGCCGGTCGTGAGCATGTCGATGCGGGCCTTGATCGGCATCGTCCACGCGTTCGTGACGCCGGGGATGCGCAGCGCCCGGTCCATCTCGTCGACCAGCTCCTGCCAGGAGATCCGGTCGGGCCAGATCGGGCGCAGGAATCCCCGGATCCACTCCGGGGCCCAGCCCGAGTACCACCGCTCCTTGCCGCGCCACTCGGACGGCGGCCGCAGCACGACCGTCGTCTCCATCATCGAGAGCGGCGCGGGATCGGTGGCCGTGTCGGCGCGCCCGGCCTTGCCGAACACGCGCTCCACCTCCGGGAAGGACGCGAGCACGCGGTCCTGCGTCTCCATCAGCTCCCGCGCCTGCGCCACGGAGATCCCCGGTAGCGTGGTGGGCATGTACAGGATCGTGCCCTCGTTCAGCGGCGGCATGAACTCCGTGCCCAGCCGGAAGTAGGCCGGCACGCTCACCGCCACGAGCGCGGCGGCCGCGGCGATGACCGTTTTCGGCCGGCGGAGCACGAAGCGGCACGCCGGCTCGTACACGCGGAAGAGCGCGCGGCTGATCGGGTGCTTCTCCTCGGCGTGGTACGTACCGACGAACAGCCCGCTCGCGGCCCTCGCGAGGAACGCCGGGCGGAAGCGGAACGGGTCCATGCGCGTGAACATCATCCGCAGCGCCGGGTCCAGCGTGGCCGCGAGGACGGCCGCCAGCGCCATGGTCAGCGTCTTGGACCAGGCCAGCGGCTTGAACAGGCGCCCCTCCTGGTCCACCAGCACGAACACGGGCAGGAAGGACACCGCCACGACGAGCAGCGAGAAGAAGACGGCCGGCCCCACCTCCTGCATGGCCTGGAGCCGGACGGCGTGGTAGTCCCCCTTGCGGCCGCCGGCCTCCCACTCGTGCAGCTTGTTGTAGGCGTTCTCCACCTCCACGATCGCCCCGTCGACGAGCACGCCGATGGAGATGGCGATGCCCGCGAGCGACATGATGTTCACCGTCACGCCGAAGTGGTGCAGCGGGATGAACGCCAGCAGCACGGAGACCGGGATCGTGAGGATCGGCACGATCGCCGACGGCACGTGCCACAGGAAGAGCAGGATCACGAGCGAGACGATGATCATCTCGATCGTCAGCTCGTGCCGGAGCGTGTGGATGGCGCGCTCGATGAGGTCCGCCCGGTCGTACGTGGTCACGATGCGCACGCCTTCCGGCAGGGACGGCTCGAGATCGTGCAGCTTCGCCTTCACGCGCTCGATCACGTTGAGCGCATTCTCCCCGTGCCGCATCACGACGATGCCGCCCACGTGGTCGCCCCGGCCGTCCAGGTCCGCGATCCCGCGCCGGATGTCCGGCCCGATCTCGACGCGCGCCACGTCGCGCAGGAGCACCGGCACGCCGTTCGCGCCCGCGCCCAGGACGGCGGCCTCGAGATCGGCGATGGACCGCACGTAGCCGCGGCCGCGGACCATGTACTCCGTGCCGCCCCACTCGAGCAGGCGCCCGCCCACCTCGTCGTTCGCCTCCCGGACCGCCTGCACCACCCGGGCCAGCGGGACGCCGTAGGCGGCGAGGCGGTTCGGATCCACCGTCACCTGGTACTGGCGGACGAATCCCCCGATGGACGCCACCTCGGCCACGCCCGGGACGGACTGCACCGCGTAGCGCAGCGTCCAGTCCTGGTACGAGCGCAGCTCGTCCAGGGAGTGCGTGCCGGAGTCGTCCACGAGGGCGTACTGGAAGACCCAGCCGACGCCGGTGGCGTCCGGACCCAGCTCCGTGCGCACGCCCTCGGGGAGCCGCGGCTGGATCTTCGAGAGGTACTCGAGCACGCGCGAGCGCGCCCAGTACGGATCCGTGCCGTCCTCGAAGATCACGTAGACGTAGGAGTATCCGAAGTCCGTGAGCCCGC
>CAYYFX010000045.1:0-29352 GCA_964471155.1 uncultured Gemmatimonadota bacterium
CCCCCCCCCCCCCCCCCCCCCCCCCCCCCCCCCCCCCCCCCCCCCCCCCCCGCTTCGTCGTCCCGCACTTCCGTCCGTAGGGGAAGGGGCTACTTCCCGAACACCGGCGCTTCGGTCTCCCCCTGCTGCGCCAGGGACTCGTGGTGGGCCGCGCGGGTGATGTCGTTGCGGGAGCGGTAGAGCTCGGCGAGGCGGGCGTGGGCGGCGGCGAAGGCAGGGTGGATCGTCACGGCCTGCTGCCAGGCGGCCTCGGCCTCGCCGGTGCGGCCCAGGTCGAAGAGCGCGTCGCCGAGGCGCTTGTGGGCGCCGGCCAACGCGGGCTCCAGCTCGATGGCGCGGCGTAGCGGCGCTTCCGCTTCCGCAGGGCGGCCGCGGCGGAGCAGCGTGTCTCCCAGCGAGCGGAACGCGGTGGCGAACTCCGGATAGCGCCGGGTCGCCTCACGGAAGTGGTGCTCCGCGGCGTCCAGTTCCCCGCGCTCGAGGCGGATGCGCCCCAGCGCATCGTGCGCCAGGAAGTGGCCGGGGAAGAGGTCCAGCGCTCCCTCCAGCTCGCGGATCGCCTCGTCGGTGCGGCCCGCCTCGCGCAGCGCATCCCCGTAGCCGTAACGGATGTCGGCGTCCCACGGGAAGATCCGCCGCGCGGTCTCCCGCTCTTCCAGGCTGGCCGGCACGTTGCCCGTCCGGGCCAGCAGCTCCGCCCGCTCCAGGCGAAGCGTCCAGTCCTCCGGGTGCTGTGCGAGCACCTCGGTCAGATCCGCGAGCCGCCGGCGCACGCGGTGCGGCTGCTGCGTGAGCGGGCGCAGCGAGTCCGCCTCCGCCGCGAGATGCGCGTCCTGCACCGCGGCGTCCCACTGCGCCGGGAACGGCGGCAGCGAGCGCCGTCCGCGCATCGTGTTCACCGTGCGGTACCGCGTGATCGGGTCGTGGCCGAGCCGCTTCGCCACCGCGTCCGGACCGGGCAGCCGCGCCGTGTCGGCGGCGGCGCCGCCCGGCAGCACGGCGAGCAGCTCCGCCGCGATCGCCCGCGCCGCGACGTAGTTGCCCTCGAAGCGGAAGTGCACGTGGTCGTCGAACAGCTCCCGCCCCGGAACGCCGTGCGGCGACGCGGCCGCCACCCGGGCCCGCACGTCCACGCGGTGCACGCCGCGCCCGGCCCGCTCCGCCGCCAGCGAGTCCAGCGCCGCGGCCAGCCGCGAGTCGCTGCGGAAGCGGAGCACATCGCGGTCCCGCGCCACGGCCAGCCGGCCCGCAGCCGCCGCCGGCTCCGCCCCGAGGTCCGCCTGCCCCTGCCGGTACGCGAGATCCGCGGGCCGCGCGTCCAGCGCGCTCGCCGCCTCCCAGGCCGCGCGCGCCGCGCTCGTATCGCCGGCGGCCCAGGCGCGGTCCCCGTCCTCGACGCGCGCGCGCCACGCCCCGGCCACGTCCGCGGCGGGCTCCTCCGCGCCGAACGGGCCGCCGTCCTTCAGGTTCACCGCCATCGTGGCCACGACGACGGGGACGCCGCGCGCGCTTGCGCGGTCGCACACGTCCGCCAGGTTCTCCCGGAACGCCGCGGTGACCGCCCCCAGCCGCGGATCCTCGAACGCGAGCCGCGTGCCGAGGAACGCCTCCATCCCCGTCCACGCGGGCGGCGGCGGGCGCAGCCGCGCCGCCAGCGCGTCCGCGAGCTGCCCGATGCGCCACTCCCGGATCGCCACCATGAGGCGCACCAGCGCCCGGTCCGCGCCCGGAATCCCGAACACGGAGCCGACACCGAACGGCCCCACGACCTCGTTGTTCCCCGCGTAGATCACGACCGCGTCCGCCTCGTGCTCCAGGCACTCGCGCCCGATCACGCGGATCACGTGCGAGTTGATCGCGGTCATCGCCGCGTTGACCACCTCGAACCGCTCGTCCGGGCGCGCCGCCTCCAGCATGGCCTGCAGCATCCGCGGGATGCCGAAGGCGGGCGACGGGTCCCCCATCGCGGCGGATTCGCCGAGCACGAACACCCGGCGGACGCCGTCGGGCTTGTCACGGGCGATCAGGAACCGCTGCGGCCCGCGGGCGATGTCTTTCGGGAAGAAGCGCCAGCCGAAGCGCGGGTTCTCGCCGAGGAACGCCTCCCCGTCCACGCGGCGCGGGACGAGGAAGCGCGGGTCGTACCCGAAGCCCGCGACGCGGAGCGCGCCCTCCACGAGCGCCAGGCTCGCGAGCGGCACGCCGGCCACGGCAACCGCCGTGAACACCGCCCGGCGGAGGCGGCGGCTCACGCCCCAGGTCCCGGGCCGTCCATGCGCGCGAGCACGAGGGGGCGCGGGGCCGGCGCCGCGCCCGCGATGCGCACCGCGCGCACGAGCCGCTCCGCGGCGCGCGCGGCGCCCTCCGGCGAGCGCGCGTGCACTTCCGCCAGCGGCTCCCCGCGGGCCACGCGGCTCCCCGTCTTCGCCCGGAGCACGAAGCCCACGGCCGGATCCACCGGATCGTCGAGCCGCGCCCGCCCCGCGCCGAGCGCGTTCGCGGCCAGCCCCACCTCGCGCGCGTCCATCGCGGCGACGAAGCCGTCCGCCGGCGCCCGCGCCTCGACCACGTGCGGCGCGCGCGGCAGCCGCGACGGATCCTCCACGACGCGCGCGTCGCCGCCCTGCCGCGCCACCCAGCGCGCGAAGGCCTCCCGGGCCGAGCCGTCGGCCACGCGCGCGTCCACGCGCGCCCGCGCGGCCGGGAGGTCCCCTTCGATCCGGGCCAGCAGCACCATCTCCGCCGCCAGCTCGCGGGTCAGCTCGCGCACGTCCGGAGGTCCCCCGCCGTCCAGCACCCGGAGCGACTCCGCGACCTCCAGCGCGTTCCCCACCGCGAACCCGAGCGGCTCGTCCATGGAGGTCACGAGCGCGCGGGCCGTCTTCCCCATCGCGCGCGAGACCTCCACGAGCGTCGCGGCGAGCCGGCGCGCGTCCCCCTCCTCGCGCATGAACGCGCCCGCGCCGCACTTCACGTCCAGCACCAGCGCCTCCACGCCCGCCGCGTACTTCTTCGAGAGGATGCTGGCCACGATCAGCGGGATGCTCGGCACCGTGCCGGTGACGTCGCGCAGCGCGTACAGCCGCGCGTCCGCCGGCGCGAGCGACTTTCCCGCCGCCGCGATCGCGAAGCCCGCGTCGCGCACGACCCGCCGGAACTCGTCCGGGGCCAGCGCGGTGCCGAGTCCGGGAATGGACTCCAGCTTGTCGAGCGTGCCCCCGGTGTGCCCGAGCCCGCGGCCCGAGATCATGGGGACGGTGACGCCGCAGGCCGCGGCGATCGGCGCGAGCGGGATCGTGATCTTGTCCCCCACGCCGCCGGTGGAGTGCTTGTCCACCTTCACGCCGGGCAGGTCCGCGAGATCCAGGACCTCGCCGGACTCCATCATGGCGCGCGTGAACCCCGCGGTCTCCGGCGCGGTCATGCCCCGGAAGAACACCGCCATGAGCCACGCCGCGATCTGGTAGTCCGGGACGCTGCCGTCCACCGCGCCGCGCACGATCGCGGCGATCTCCTCCGGCGAGCTCTCGCCCCCGTCGCGCTTGCGCTCGAGGAGCTCCGGGATCCTCATGCGGCCCCGGCGCCGTGCACGATCTGCACGGACGCGCTGGCCCCGATCCGGGTGGCGCCCGCCTCCACCATCCGCCGCGCGATGTCCGCGTCGCGGATGCCGCCGGCCGCCTTCACCCCCATGTCCGGCCCGACCACG
Organism: uncultured Gemmatimonadota bacterium; assembly: GCA_964471155.1. GTDB lineage: Bacteria > ARS69 > ARS69 > ARS69 > ARS69 > CAYYFX01. The sequence goes on from CAYYFX010000045.1 coordinate 3,710, forward strand.
CGGCGCATCAGCGTCACGTCCTCCACGGTGGCGCCGCCGGGGCCGAAGCCGGTGGACGTCTTCACGTAGTGCGCGCCGGCCGCCTTCGCCAGCGCGCAACCCTCCGCCTTCTCCTCGTCCGTGAGGTACGCGTTCTCCAGGATCACCTTCACGGTGGCGCGCGGCTGCGCACACTCCACCACCGCGCGGATGTCCCGCTCCACCGCCGCGAAGTCCTTCGACTTGAGCGCCCCCACGTTGATCACCATGTCCAGCTCGGTCGCGCCGTCCTCCACCGCGCGGCGTGCCTCGAAGCACTTCGTCTCGGCCTTGTTCATCCCGTGCGGGAAGCCGATCACCGTGCACACGCGCACGCCGCTCCCGTGCAGGAGGTCCGCGCACAAGGGCACCCACCACGGCTGCACGCAGACGGTGGCGAAGCCGTTCTCCCGCGCCTCCGCGCACAGCTTCTCGATGTCCGCGCGCGACGCGTCCGGCCGCAGCACGGTGTGGTCGATGAGCGACGCCAGCCCCGGACCGGGCACGTCGCCCGGCTTCGCGCCGAGCCGGCAGATGCCGAGGTCCTCGCACAGCCCCGCCAGGTGCTCCTGCGGCACCCGCGCGGCCCCGCCGTCGCACGCCCAGTCCGCGTTCCGCGCCCCGGCCGCCGCGCCGCCGTTCTCCCCGGCCAGGCTCGCAAGCACCGCCCTCGTGATCCGCTCGACCAGCTCGTCCCGGTTCATCCGTCCAACTCCCGGATCTTCCGCACGCGCCGCAGGTGCCGGCCGCCGCCGTGGGCGGTGGCCAGCCACAGGGACGCCATGCGCCGCGCCAGCGCCGCGGGCACGACCCCCGCGCCCAGCGCCAGCACGTTCGCGTCGTTGTGCTCCCGGCTGTTCAGCACGGTGGCCACGTCGTGGCACACCGCGCAGCGGACGCCCGCCACCTTGTTCGCCGCCATGGCGGAGCCGATGCCGGCGCCGTCCACGACGATCCCGGCCTCGCACTTCCCGTCGCGCACGAGCCCGGCCACGCGCACGGCGATGTCCGGGTAGTCGCACGACTCCTTCGCGTGCGTCCCGCAGTCCATCACGGCGAACCCCTTCGCCTCCAGGTAGCGCCTGAGGTCCTCCTTCATCTCGAACCCGCCGTGGTCCGCGCCCAGCGCCACGGTGCGCGGCGGCCAGTCCGCGGGCACGGCGGCCCGCACGACGGGCGCGGCCGCGGCCACGTCCTCCAGGACGCGCCGCACGACGCTGCGGACGGTCTCCTCGTTCACGGCGCCTCCAGACGGAAGCCGTGCGGCAACAGCTCTCCGAGCGTGGTGCGGACGAGGCCGTCCGGCCCGTCCACGAGCACCGGCATCGCCGCGCCGGCGAACTCCCACAGCACCTGCCGGCACGCCCCGCACGGCCACGGCGCGGGCGGGCGCGCGGCGTGCACGCACACGGCGGCCAGGGGCGCGTCCCGGGTCACGAGGCCGCGAGTCGCGGCCGCGTACAGCGCCGTCCGCTCCGCGCACATGGACAGCCCGTAGGACGCGTTCTCCACGTTCGCCCCGGCCACGATCGCGCCCGACGCCGTGAGCACGGCCGCCCCGACCCGGTACGTCGAGTACGGGGCGTGCGCCCCCCGCGCGGCGGTCCGCGCCGCCTCCACCAGCTGCCGGACGGTCTCCTCGGTCATCCGCGGATTCTCCGGCAAGCCCCTCAGGACGGCAAGTCCGCGAGGAAGGAGGCAGCGGGCGCCGGCGGCGGCGGCACGCGGAAGCACTCCGCGATCGTGGCGGCCACGTCCGCGAACGTCCTCCGGGTGCCGAGCGCGGCGCCCCGCCCGCCCGTCCACACCAGGAGCGGCACCTCCTCCCGGGAATGGTCCGTGGACGGCGTGGTGGGGTCGTTCCCGTGGTCCGCCGTGAACACGAGCAGCGTGTCGGTGCCCGCCGCGTCCAGCAGCTCCGGGATCCGCGCGTCCAGCGCGCGCAGGCATCCGGCCATGCCTGCGGGGTCGTTGCGATGTCCGAAGTTCATGTCGAACTCGATCAGGTTCGTGAACACGAGGCCGCGTTCGAGCGCGCGCAACGCGTCCACGGTGGCGGTCACGCACTCGTCGTTCGGGAGGACGTGCACGGAGCGCGTGATCCCGCGGCCGGCGAAGATGTCGTCGATCTTCCCGACCGAGACCACGTCCCGGCCGGACTCCTTCACGCGGTCCAGCAGGGTGGGATCGGCCGGCTCGCGGGAGAAGTCCCGCCGGCGGTTCGTCCGCGTCCAGCTCCCCGGTCCGCCCGTGAACGGGCGCGCGATGACCCGGCCCACGCCCCAGGGGCCGGTGAGCGCGGCGCGCATGTCGCGGCAGATGCGGTACAGCTCCTCCACGGGGATCACGTCCTCGTGCGCGGCGATCTGGAAGACCGAGTCCGCCGACGTGTACACGATGGGCCGCCCGGTGCGCCCGTGCTCCTCGCCGAGCCGGGCGATGATCTCCGTGCCGGAGGCGACCACGTTCCCGAGCGCCGGCCTCCCCGCCGTCTGAGCGAAGACGTCCATGAGCTCCGGCGGGAAGCCGTGCGGGAACGTGGGCATCGGCTCGCGCAGGGTCACGCCGGCCAGTTCCCAGTGTCCCGTGGTGGTGTCCTTGCCCGCGGCGGTCTCGCGCAGCCGGCCGAACGACGCGCGCGGCGCGTCCGCCGGCGCCACGCCGCGGATGCGGGAGAGGTTGCCGAGCCCGAGCGCCTGCAGGTTCGGGAGCGCGAGGCCGCCCACCGCGTCGGCCGTGTTGCCGAGCGTGTCCGACCCCTCGTCGCCGAACGCGGCCGCGTCCGGCGCGCCGCCGCAGCCCACGCCGTCCAGCACGACGATGGCGGCCTTCGGGAAGCGCTCACGCATCGCCGCGCGCCCCCGGAGCGCCGGCCCGTCGCTCCGAGCCCAGGAGCGTCCGCTGCCCCACGGTGCGCATCCCGCGCGTGTACACGCGCGGCACCCGGCGGCCGATCCCGATGAGCAGCTCCCACACGATCGTCCCGGACAGCGCGGCGAGGTCGTTGACCCGGATCTCCTCGTCCCCGCTGCGCCCGAACAGCACGACCTCGTCCCCCACGCGCGCCTCGGGGACGCCGCGGAGGTCGAACACCGTGGTGTCCATGGTCACGCGCCCGCGGATGGGGACGCGGCGGCCGCGCAGCAGCGCGTAGCCGCGCCCGGAGAGGGCCCAGGGATAGCCGTGCCCATACCCCACCGCGGCGGTGCCGACGCGCATGGGCTCCGGCGCGACGAAGTCCCCGCCGTAGCTCACGGGATGGCCCTCCGGGAGCTCCCGCACGTGCACGAGCCGCGTGGCGAAGCGCATGACCGGGCGGATGCCGGGCGGCGGCGGGACGGCGTCGGTGCCGGACAGCCCGTACACGAGGATGCCGGGACGCACGAGATCCAGCCGCGACGCCGGATGCAGCACGATGCCCGCGGAGTTCGACGCGTGCAGCACGCCCGGATCCACGCCGGCGGCCCGCAGCGCGCGCGCGACCTCGAGGAAGTCCGCCACCTGCCGATCCACCATGGCGCGCCCGTCGAAGGAGTCGGCGCGCGGGAAGTGCGTGAAGATGCCGGCGAGGCGCAGGGCCGGGATCGCCGCGAGCGCGCGGCAGAACTCCACGGCGTCGCGCGGGGCGATGCCCGAGCGCCCCATGCCCGTGTCGATCTCGACGTGGACGGAGACGTCGCGGCCGCGTGCGAGCGCCGCCTCGCCGAGCGCGCGCGCGGCGTCCAGGTTCCCGACCGCGGGCGTGAGGTCGTGCTCCACGATGCGCGGCGCCTCGAACGGCAGCGTGGGCGACAGGATGACCACGGGCAGGCGGACGCCGTGGTTGCGGAGCTCCACGCCCTCGTCCAGCGTGGCGACGCCGACCGAGTGGGCGCCCTCCTCCTCCGCCACGCGCGCGATCTCCGGCGCGCCGTGGCCGTACGCGTCCGCCTTCACCACCACCTGCACGCCCACCGTCGGGCCGACGATCTCGCGGATCCGGCGGAGGTTCCCCGCCAGGGCGTCCAGGTCCACCTCCACCCACGCGCTGTGACCGTCCACGGTTCCTCCCCGGCAGCACGGGCCCCGCAGGATAGGCCGCGCCCCGCGGACCGGCAAGCGACGCCCCGGCGCGGCCGTTGCGGCGCCTTGCCGCGGCGCCCCTGCGGCGGCCCTTGCTGGGCGTGCGCCGCGCCGGTAGCCTTTCCGGTTCCACGCCCATCCCGGAGGGGATCATGCCCGTCGAGGCGTTCGCCCGGCTGCTGGAGCTCGAGAGGAAGCTGCGCGCGCCCGGCGGCTGCCCCTGGGACGCCGAGCAGACCATCGAGACCTTGAAGCCCAACCTGCTCGAGGAGACCTACGAGGCGCTGGAGGCGCACTCCTCGGGGGACGTGGCCGCCTTCCGCGAGGAGCTGGGCGACCTCTTCTACGTGCTCCTGTTCGTCGCGCTCGTGGCCGAGGAGACGGGGCTGTTCACGATCCGGGAGCTCCTCACCGAGGCGCACGACAAGATCCACCGGCGCCACCCGCACGTCTTCGGCGACGCGGCCGCGGCCACGCCGGACGACGCGAAGCGCGTCTGGGAGGACGTGAAGCGCGCCGAGGGGAAGCCGGACCGCGAGTCCGCGCTGGACGGCATCCCGCACAGCCTCCCCGGGCTGATGCGCGCGCGCCGGGTGCAGGAGCGCGCGGCCGCCGTCGGCTTCGACTGGGACCGCCCCGAGCCCGTCTTCGCGAAGATCGAGGAGGAGATGGACGAGGCGCGCCGAAGCTGGAAGGCGGGCGACCGCGAACACACGGTGGAGGAGCTGGGGGACGTGCTCTTCGCGGTGGTGAACCTGCTGCGCTTCCTGAACCGGAACCCCGAGGAGGTCCTCGTGGGCACGATCAAGAAGTTCGAGCGCCGGTTCCGCGAGGTGGAGAAGGCGATCCGCCGCGAAGGCCGGCGGATGACCCTGGAGGAGATGGACGCGGTCTGGGAGCGCGCGAAGGAGTCCGAGCGCGGGGGCGAGGCCGGCGCCTGACGGCGCGCCGCGGCCGCGGCCTCACTTCGTCGCGGCCGGGGTCTCCGGGATGGACTCGCTGGCCACGATCTCCACGCGCGGCAGCGTGGTGTCCGGCGGGGACTCCCCCGCCGGCCGGCGCACGCCGCGGGCGTCCACCCGCCGCGGATCCACCCCGGTGGCCACGAGGAACGCCTTGAGGTACTCCGCGCGCAGGGTCGCGAGATCCGGGCGGTCCGGCGCCGTCGCTTCCCGCGTGGACGCCAGCACGCGGATCTCCACGTTCATCCCGGGATCGCGCTGCATGCGCTCGGCGAGCCGGTTCAGGTCGTAGTAGGACGTGGGCTTCGGCGACACCGCGGCGCCCTCCCAGACCACGCCGGGCAGCCACTGCGGCGCGGTGGACAGGCGCTCCGGGCACCCGTCGTCGTCCTCCACCCCGTCCTTCGTCTCCGCCTGCTCCGGGCACCGGTCGTCCTCGTCCGGGATGCCGTCCTGGTCGGCGTCCGTCTCGGGGCAGCCGTCCGCGTCCGCCACGCCGTCCATGTCCTCGGCGTTGTCCGGGCAGAGGTCCTCCGCGTCCGGGATGCCGTCGCCGTCGTTGTCCGGATCCGGGATGCCGTCCGTGTCCTTCCAGCCGTCGAGGTCCTCGGGCGCGCGCGGCGCCCCGTCGAACTCGTCGGGAATGCCGTCGCCGTCATCGTCCCGGTCGGGGCAGCCGTCCGCGTCGTCCCATCCGTCCGGATCCTCGGGGACCTCCGGGCACTCGTCGCGGAAGTCCGGCACGCCGTCCCCGTCCTGGTCGGCGCCGGGGCCGCGCCGGGACCACGACAGCGCGAAGCCGAACTGCCAGTTCGGATACAGATCCTCCGGCGACTTGTACCGGGTGGTCGCCGGATCGTCCGACGACAGCGTGATCTTGCTCGCCGCGAGCAGGGACCACGAGTCCGTGAACGACCAGCGGAATCCCGGGGTGAGGAACATCGGCGACTCGCGGAACGAGAAGCCGGCGCTCTGCAGCTGGTCCAGCAGCAGCTCCACGAACAGCATGGTGCTGCGCCCGGAGAGCTCCAGGGCGAGGCGCAGGTCCAGGCGGTCGCGGTGGAAGGCGGGGTGCACCGGCGGCAGGTAGTACAGGGGCCATCCCTCGAACCCGCGGCCCCGCTCGTCGCCGTGCCGGCGGAAGCCGAGGTTCGCGTGCAGGTTCGCGCCGGTCAGCGTGTTGGACTCCGGGAGGTGCACGGTGAGGAGCCCGGTCACGGCGGGGTCGAACGAACCGGTGGAGAAGCCGCGCTCGCGCACCCCGAACGGCAGGCTGGTCTCCACCATCAACCCCGGCACGACGCGACCGCTGCCGAGGCGGATCTTGGCGCCCGCCAGGCCGTCGCGCACCGACGTGGCGCGGTAGTCCGCGTTGGCCACCGAGTAGTACGCGGTGCCGAACGCGCCCCACACCTCGATGCGCCGGCTCACGCCCGCGTGCACCTGCAGCATCCCGTCCACGAGGTCCACCTTGTCGGACCCGAGGAGGTTGGACTCGTCGCTGCGGTAGGTGATGCCGGAGACCTGCACCTCCACCGAGCCGGTGCCGGACACCTCGGCCGAGCGGACGTCGAAGAGCCCCGTGCCGCCGGACGCCGCGGAGTGGGCGTGGGCGCCGCCGGCCGCGGCGAGCGCACCGACCGCCAGCACGAGCGACCGCGTGGCGCCGCCGGGCCTCACGGCGTCTCCGGGGCTCCGGGCGCGCCGGCGTCGTCGCCCCCGCCGTCCGCTCCCCGGTCCGCGGCCCGGACCGCGGCCATCTGCAGCCCGTAGATCACGTCCGAGAGGAACCGCTCCTCCTCCTCGAGGAGGTTGCCCTTCGTCTTCACGCGCAGCGAGGCGATCCCGTCGATGATGCCGCGGCCCTCCGCGGCGCGCCCCTCGCGGAGCAGCCCGTGCGCGATCTCGCGCAGGAGCAGCACCAGCCCGGCGAACGCGGCGTCGGCGCGGGGATCGGGAGCGTCGCTCATCGCGCCGCCGCCTTCGCGGCCGGCGGCGCGATGATGTCGGCGCCCATGTACGGGCGCAGCACCTCGGGCACCGCGACGGATCCGTCCGCACGCTGGTAGTGCTCCAGGACCGCGATGAACGTCCGCGGCGTGGCCAGCCCGGAGCCGTTCAACGTGTGCACGAGGGCCGGCTTGCCGTCCGCGTTGCGGTACCGGATGCGCATGCGCCGCGCCTGGAAGTCCCGGAAGTTCGAGCACGAGCTCACCTCCAGCCACTTCCCCTGCCCGGGCGCCCACACCTCCAGGTCGTACTTCTTCGCCTGCGTGAACCCCATGTCGCCCGTGCACATCAGCAGCACGCGGTATCGCAGGCCGAGCGCGCGCAGCACGCCCTCGGCGTCCGCGACGAGCTCCTCCAGCTCCCGGTCCGACGTGGCCGGATCCACGAACTTGACCAGCTCCACCTTGTTGAACTGGTGCACGCGGTTCAGGCCGCGCACGTCGCGCCCGTGGGAGCCCGCCTCGCGCCGGAAGTTCGGCGTGTAGGCGGCGTACCGGATCGGCAGGCTGTCCGGCGGCAGGATCTCGTCCCGGTGCAGGTTCGTCACCGGCACCTCGGCGGTGGGCACGAGGTACAGGCCGTCCCGGTCGACCACGTACATCTGGTCCTCCTTGTCCGGGAGCTGCCCCGTGCCGGTGGCGCTGTCCGCGTTGATCACGATCGGCGGGAAGATCTCGCGGTACTTGCCGGAGCGCGTGTGCGTGTCCAGGAAGAAGTTGATCAGCGCGCGCTCCAGCCGCGCGCCGAGGCCCGCGTACACCGGGAAGCCGGATCCCGCCACCTTCACGCCGCGCTCGAAGTCCAGGATGCCGAGCGCCTCGCCCAGCTCCCAGTGCGGGCGCGGCGGGAAGTCGAAGGCGGGGGCGGCGCCCCCCTCGCGCACGGTGACGTTGTCCTCCGGCGTGCGGCCGGGCGGCACGGTGTCGTCCGGGAGGTTCGGCACGGTGAGGAGCGCATCGTGCAGGCGGGACTCCACCGCGGCCAGCTCCGTCTCGAGCGCGGCGATCCGCTCCCCCACGGCGCGCACCTCGGCGGCGGCGGCGGTCACGTCCTCGCCCGCCTTCTTGCGCGTCCCGATCTCCTTCGACCGGGAGTTCCGCTCCTGCTGCAGGCCCTCCACCTCCCGGAGGATCCGGCGGCGGCTCTCGTCGAGGGCCAGCAGGGCGTCCAGATCCACCGGGATACCCTTGGCCTCGCAGCCCCTGCGGACCCGGTCGGTCTCCTCGCGGATGGTGCGGATGTCCAGCATGGGGACGACCTCGCGTTCGTTCCGGGAAGGGGCGGAAGCCTACCTGCAAAGCGCGTCGCCGACAACGGGCGCCCGGCCCGGGCGGCCCTGGCGCGCCTCCTGCCGCGGCGCGGTCGTCCGGCGCGCGGGAAGCGTCGCGGTCGCGTATCGTGGGGCTTCCGGGGAGGGGCGATGCCGGAGCTGCCGGAACTGGAAGTGACGCGGGAGCGTCTCGCCGGGGCGCTCGTCGGCCGGCGCGTGGTCCGGCTGACGGTGCTGGAGCCCTTCGTGCTGCGGACCGTGGAGCCCCCGCCGGAGGCCGCCGCGGGGCGCCGCGTGACCGGTGTCGAACGCACCGGGAAGCGTCTGCGCATCCTCCTCGAGGACGCGCTCGCGCTGGAGCTGCACCTCATGCTCGCCGGGCGGCTGCGCCTGCGGGCCGCCTCCACGCACAAGCCGCACCGCCGCCGCACGCGCTTCGTCCTGGAAGCGGAGGGCGACGTGCTCGTGGAGATGACGGAGGCGGGCACGGAGCGGCGCGCGTCCCTGCGCGTCCTGGGCCCCGGCGGCGAGGCGGCCTCGCCGCCGCCCGACCTGGACCCGCTGTCCCCCGCCTTCGGACCGCACGCCCTGGCCGCGGCCCTGCGACGCGACAACCGGCAGCTCAAGGGGGCGCTCCGCGACGGGGCGGTGGTGGCCGGAATCGGCAACGCCTACTCGGACGAGATCCTGCACGCCGCGCGCCTGTCGCCGCTCCGGCTCACGTCGCGGCTCACGGACGGGGAGATCGCCCGGCTCGCCGAGGCGACGACGGCCACGCTGAACGCCTGGATCGCGAAGGTGCGCGCGGCCTGCCCGCCGGGAACCCTCCCGGAGAAGCAGGACCTCTGGCGGCGCGACTTCGCCGTGCACGGCCGCCCCGGCGCCGCCTGTCCGGTATGCGGCGACCGCATCGAGCGCATCTCGTACCGCGACTCCGAGACGCACTACTGCCCCACCTGCCAGAACGAGGGGCGGCCCCACGCCGACCGCCGCCGGTCCCGCCTGGGCATCCCTCCGCGGGACCGCCCGCCCCGGTGAGGCCGGGCTTGCGGGAACCGGCCCGGCCCTGCGAATCTCCCGGTTCATCCCGCACGAGGAGAGCCGAATGAGCGAGAGCGAAGCGCGCGTGGAACCGAACCCCGCCACCGAGGGCGCCGGCCTGCTCGCCGGGCGCCGCGGCCTGATCGTGGGCGTGGCGAACGAGCGCTCCATCGCCTGGGGCATCGCGCGGCGCGCGCACGCCGCCGGGGCGCGGCTCGCGTTCACGTACCAGGGCGAGGCGCTGTTCAAGCGCGTGACCCCGCTCGCCGCGGAGGCGGGCTCGGACGTCGTGGTCCCCATGGACGTGGCCGACGACGGGCAGATGGACGCGGCGTTCGAGGAGATCGACCGCCGCTTCGGGCGCCTGGACTTCGTGGTCCACTCGGTGGCGTTCGCCGACCGCGACGACCTGGCCGGGCGCACCGTGGACACCTCCCGCGCGGGGTTCCTCAAGGCGCTGGAGATCAGCGCCTACTCCCTCCTCGCGCTGGCCCGCCGCGCCGAGCCGCGCATGACGGAGGGCGGCAGCATCCTCACGCTCTCGTACCTCGGCTCGGTGAAGGCGGTGCCGAACTACAACGTGATGGGCATCGCGAAGGCCGCGCTGGAGGCCTCCGTGCGCTACCTCGCCGTGGACCTCGGCCCGAAGGCCATCCGCGTGAACGCGATCTCCGCCGGCCCCATCAAGACCCTGGCCGCATCCGGCGTCTCCGGCCTCCGCTCCATGCTCGCGGACGCCGTCGAGCGCGCGCCGCTCAGGCGCAACGTGGACATCGACGACGTGGGCGCGGCGGGGCTGTACTTCCTGTCGGGGCTGTCGAAGGGAGTCACCGGCGAGGTCCACTACGTGGACGCCGGGTTCAGCATCACGGCGATGTAGACGCCGGCGGGCACTCCCGCGCTACAGCTCGCCGTCGAAGAAGCGGCGGAGCTGGCGCGCGTGGCGTCCCGGGTGGCAGGTCGCGTGCTCCAGCATCTGCTCGCCGTCGTAGTTCTGGCCCCAGCGCGTCGTGAAGCGGCGTTCCAGCTCCGCGTCCGGCACCGATGCGAGAACCTCGCGGGCGTAACGCGTCACATCGAGAAGGGCCGCTGTCCAGGACTCCGCGTCGTCGAGAAGGACCGGTGACACGAAGCGGCGGTCGGACTTCTGGCCGCTGCAATGCTCCGCCACGTAGTCCACGTGCCGGTAGCCCGCCTCGACCACGTGGCCCAGGATCCTGCGGATGCTGCCCTCTTCCCCGGGAACGGGCACGTCGTAGAGTTCCCGGGGAATGGCGCGCGCGAACTCGGAGAATTCCAGGAACGCACGCTCGAACTCGTCCACGAGGGCTCGCCGGCCCGCGTCGCCCATGGCACACTCCCCTCGTCCGGTCGCGCGGGGCCTCGCGACGCTTCTTCCAACCCGCCGAGTGTATCCCATGAGCACCGCTCCGTCCCGCCTGGCCGCGCGCATCGCGGCGTGCACGAAGTGCCCGCGGCTCGTCGCGCACTGCCGGGAGGTGGCGCGCGTGAAGCGCCGTGCGTACCGGGACGAGACGTACTGGGGGAAGCCGGTCCCGCCGTTCGGGGTCGCGTCGCCGCGGCTGCTCGTGGTCGGGCTCGCTCCCGGCGCGCACGGGGCGAACCGCACCGGGCGCATCTTCACGGGGGACGCCAGCGGGGACTGGCTGTTCGCGGCCATGCACGCGAGCGGCTTCGCGAACCGCCCGGAGTCCGAGCGCAGGGGCGACGGGCTGGCGCTGTCCGGCGCGCGGGTCACGTGCGCGGTGCGGTGCGCGCCGCCGGACAACAAGCCGTCCGCCGCGGAGGCGGACACCTGCCGGCCGTACCTCGTGGAGGAGCTGGTCTCGTACCGGCGCGTCAGGGTCGTGCTGGTGCTCGGCCGGTTCGCGTTCGACCAGTTCCTGCGCGCCTGGGCCGCGGCCGATCGCCCGCGCTTCGCGCCGCGCCCCGCGTTCGGCCACGGCGCCGAGTTCCGCTCGGCGGACGGGCGCGTGACGCTCCTGTGCAGCTATCATCCGAGCCGCCAGAACACCCAGACCGGCCGGCTCACGCGGGCCATGTTCCACCGCCCCTTCGCGCGGGCGCGGAAACTGCTGGAGGAGACGAGGTGAGCACGGACGTGAAGGGACCGTTCCAGCCGAAGCGCTTCTACCGGGAGCTGGATCGCCTGCTCGGCGAGGTGGAGCACGGCGGGCTGTACTCGCAGTGGTTCCCGTGGATCGTCACGGAGATCGTGCAGCGGTTCGGGCCCGCGCTGTCCATCGAGCGGGGCTGGCTGTTCGAGGAGCAGGACGGGGACTTCGCGGCGGCGCCGGACGGGGCATCCTCGAAGCCCGTCCTCCTGGACGCCGACCACCCGGCGCTGCGCCTCGTGCGCGCGCACGGCGTGTACCTGTTCGACGGCTCCACGCCCGCCGTCAAGGGCCGCACCGACCTCGGCCGCCCGGACACGGCGGGGCTCCTGATCGACGGCGAGACGCGCCGCGTGCTCGCGTTCCGCATGCGGCCGGGCTGGGTGCGGGACGACGTGGACTTCGCGCTCAACACCATCCGGAACGCCATCCACGACCGGATGTCGTTCCAGACGATGAAGGTGGACCTGGAGCAGGCCGCGGAGATCCAGCGCAGCCTGCTCCCCGCGGCGCCGCCGCCGTTCCCGGAGTTCAGCATCGCGGCGCGCTCGGTTCCGGCCGCGCGCGTGGGCGGGGACTTCTACGACTTCCTCCCCACGGACCCGGAGACCCTCGTGCTGGCGGTGGGCGACGCGTCCGGGCACGGCCTGGCGGCGGCGCTCGTGGCGCGCGACGCGGTCACGGGGCTGCGCATGGGGACGGAGCGTGCGCTGAAGCTCACCGACACGGTCATCCGGCTGAACCGCGTGATCGCGCGCTCCATGCTGTCCACGCGGTTCGTGTCGCTGTTCTTCGGCGAGCTGGAGACGAACGGGAACCTGTTCTACGTGAACGCCGGCCACCCCGCGCCGTGGATCCTGGGCGCGCGCGGGATCCGCCGGTTGCGCCGCGGCGGCACCATCCTCGGTCCGCTGGAGACCACCACGTTCCAGCGCGGCTTCGACCACCTCGACCGGGGCGACACGCTGGTCATCGTGTCGGACGGGTTCCTCGAGCGCGCGAACGACGAGGGCGACCCGTTCGGGGACGAGGGGGTCGAGTCCGTCGTGATGCCGCGCGCCGGCCAGCCGGCGCCGGCCGTGCTGGAGGCGCTCTTCGCGGCGGCGGCGGAACACGGCGGCGGCCGCGCGTGGCTGGACGACACCACCGCGGTCGTCGTCACGCGCGAGCGGCGTTGACCTTGCCCAGCTTGCCCTGCCGCTCCAGCACGGCGCCCACGACGAGCGGCCAGGCGATCGTGGCGTCCGAGGGCACCTCCGCCCAGCGGCCGCCCTCGGCGGGGGGTACGAACTTCCCCCAGGACACGCCCTCGGAGTAGCTGCACCCGGACAGCCCGCCCCAGTGGTCGGGCTCCGGGCAGATCCGCACGCCGTAGGAGAAGCGGACGAAGGCCCCGCTGCCGGGAATGCGCTTGTCCAGGACCTCCCAGAACGGGCCGACCTGCTGCGCCCAGTTCCGCGGCACGCCGCCGCCGATCGTGAAGATGCCGAGCTTCTTCCGCGTGCGGCAGACGTCCGCGTAGTGCTGCAGGTCCAGGAACGGGTTGAAGGGGATCCGCGGCTTCCCATCCAGCTCGCGCCGGCGGTTCGTCACCTCGAAGTCCAGCCCCAGCTCCGAGTCCGTGAATGCCGGGACGTACACCGGGATCCCGAGCCTGCGCGCGGTCGGCAGGATGCCGCGCGTCTGGTCCGCATCCAGCAGCACGTCGCCGAGCAGCTCGTGGATCCGGCGGCTGCTCAGGGTCTCGCCGGCGGGCGCGCGGGACAGGGCCGCCTCCGCGATCCTCTGCACGTCGTCGAGGTTGGACTCCATCTCCAGCGTGTCGTACACGCGGTTGTAGCCCTTCGCGTACAGCTCCTCGTCGTTCATGCGCGGGTCCCACTTGTAGTGCGTGAGCCCCGCCGCCTGCACGAAGCCGTGCGCCATGAGCGCGCCGGTGGACACCACCGCGTCCAGGTATCCGGCCTCCAGCATGTCGCACAGCAGGTGGCCCATCATGCCCACGGTCATGGCGCCGGAGAAGGTGCCCACGACCAGGCAGTCCTCGTCCTCGACCATGGCCTGCAGCACGTCGGCGGCCTCCCCCACCCGGCGCCCGCCGAACGACGTGCTCTTCATCTCCTCGACCAGCGCCGCGACCGACGTGCACCGGTGGATCTCGAGGGGACGGACCGGCGTGAGGCCGTCCTGCCGGCCGTCATGCAGGGCGCGGTGGCCGTGGTGGGGGTGGCGGCCGGACTCCGGCCGCTCGCTCGGCATCATCTCGGGCGAACTCCTGGCTGGGGGGACGGATCGATCGTCGAACCTAGCACGCTGTGGGCGCCGGCGCGACTCAAGCCGGCGGCGCGCCCGGTCGATGAGGGGCTGACCCCACCGCGGGAGAGCCCATGGACGACGTCATCCGGATGTCCTCGGAGAGCCGCGGGCCCGCCGTCCTCGTTCGCGTGGACGAGACGCAGATCCTGGCCGACCGCGCGGACGCCTTCCGCGCCCGGCTTCTCGCCAGCATTCCCGCGAAGGGCGGCGGCGTGGCCGTCGACCTGGGCCGGGTGGACTTCCTGGACAGCTCCGGGCTCGGCGCGCTCGTGAGCCTGCTCAAGGCGGTGCGCCCCGGCGGCGAGCTGGTCCTGTTCGACGTGCGGCCGAGCGTCCGCGAGATCCTCCGCCTCACGCACCTCGACTCCGTGTTCGCCTGCGAACCGGACGAGACGTCCGCGTTGTCCCACCTCGGGGCGACCGCCCGCCGGGAGTAGCGATCCGGGCCGCGTCCGCGGTCCGGCCGACCCCGCCCCGCCGTCCGCTACCTCGCGAGCAGCCCGCGCGCGCTGCGCGCCACGGCCTCCGCCGACAGCCCGAGCTGCCGCGCGACCTCCGCACCCGGCGCGGAGGCGCCGAAGCGCGCGAGGCCGTGCACGCCGTCGCGTTCGGTGCGCCACGGCGCGAAGCTCGCGCCGGGCCCCGCCTCCACGAAGAGCCGGGGGACGCCTGGCGGCAGCAGCGCGGCCACCGCCGCGGGGTCCGCCGCGGCCAACTCCTCCAGGCACGGCAGCGAGACCACGCGCACGCGCGCCCCCTCCGCCTCCAGCGCCGCGGCCGCCTCGCGGCACAGGGACACCTCGGAGCCGGTGGCCGCGAACACGAGCTGCTGCGGGCCGCCCGCGGTCTGATGGACGACCCCGGCCAGGCCCACGGACGCGGGCACCCCCGCCCCCGTCGGCCGCGCGAGCACCGGCAGGTTCTGGCGCGTCAGGACGATCGCCGTCGGGCCGTGGCGACGCCGCGCCGCGTAGCGATAGGCGGCCACGGTCTCGCGCGCGTCCGCGGGCCGCACCACGTGCAGTCCGGGGATTGCGCGCAGCGCATCCAGGTGCTCCACGGGCTCGTGCGTCGGCCCGTCCTCGCCCACCCACACGCTGTCGTGCGTGAACACGTACAGCACCGGCTGCTCCATCAGCGCGGACAGACGCAGCGACGGGCGCAGGTAGTCGGCGAAGACGAGGAACGTGGACACGAGCGGACGGACGCCGCCGTGCAGCGCCAGCCCGTTCGCGATCGCCGCCATCGCGTGCTCGCGGATGCCGTAGTACACGTTCCGCCCGCCCCAGGCGTCCTTCGCGACCGCGGCGGCGCCGGTCATGTGGGTTAGATTCGACTCGAACAGATCCGCCGAACCGCTTACCAGCCAAGGCATTGCCTTCGCAACTTCCTGCAGGACCTGGTGCCCCGCCTTGCGGGTGGCCAAGCTGGCCGCCGCGTCGAACTCCGGGCCGTTCGCCAGCAGATCCGCCGGGGGCTCGCCGGCCAGGGCGGCTGCCCAGGCCCCGCTCGCGGCCGGATCCTCGCGCCGCCACCGCGCCGCGCGGTCCTTCCAGGCCGCGGATTCCGCCGCCCGCTCCGCGCGCCACGCCGCGAAGAAGTCCGTCACCTCGGCGGGCACGTGGAACTTCACGTCGGGGTCGAAGCCCAGCCGCTCCTTCACGAGGCGCACCTCCGGCTCGCCCAGCGGCGCCCCGTGCGCCTTGTTCTTCCCCGCGAAGTTCGGGCTGCCCTTCGCGATCGTGGACCGGCCCACGACGAGGCTGGGCCGCGCGGTCTCCGCCACGCACTCCGCCAGCGCTTTCTCCACCGCCTCGGGATCGTGCGCATCCACCGGGTCGATCACGTGCCACCCGTAGGCGCGGAACCGCGCGCCCACGTCCTCCGAGAACGCGAGGCTCGTGCCGCCGTCGATCGTGATGGAGTTCGAGTCGTACCAGACGATCAGGCGGCCGAGGCCCCAGTGGCCCGCGAGCGACGCGGCCTCCGAGGCCACGCCCTCCATCAGGTCGCCGTCGCCCGCGATGCAGAACGTGCGGTGGCCCTCCGTCCCGTCCGGGTTCCCGGGGAAGCGCTCCGCGAGGTGCCGCTCCGCGAGCGCCATGCCCACCGCGTTGCCGAGGCCCTGACCCAGCGGGCCGGTCGTGGTCTCCACGCCGGGCGTGAGGCCGTGCTCGGGGTGCCCGGGCGTGCGCGAGCCCCACTGCCGGAACCGCTTCAGTTCCTCCATCGGGAGATCGAAGCCGGCGAGGTGCAGCAGCGAGTACAGCAGCATGGAGCCGTGCCCCGCGGACAGCACGAACCGGTCCCGGCCCGGCCAGTCCGGCCACGCCGGGTCCACGCGCAGGAACCGCGTCCACAGGACGGTCGCCGCGTCGGCGCAGCCCATGGGCAGGCCGGGGTGCCCGGAGTTCGCGGCTTGGACCGCGTCCAGGGAGAGCGTGCGGATCGTGTCGGCGATCCGCGTGCGGACGGCGGGCGTGAGCGGGACCGAGGCGGTGCGGGACACGGGCTCCTCCGGGTCGGCGTCGCGGCGGACGGGCGGGTGGGGCCGATCCTAGCGCGGAACGACCGGAGCGCAAAGGCACGCCACGCGCGCACGCCCGCGCGGGAACAGCACGAGCACGCGGAGGGGGCCGTCGGGGTCCGACGGCAGGCCGCGGCGCACGGCCGCTTCCGCCAGCGCCAGACCGCGCTGCTTCACGACGAGCTCCCGCGGCGGCGCCTCCGCGAGGCGGCGCGCGAGGTCGCGCGGGCGGTACGGGAGGACGTCCAGGACCTCGTACGCGCGCACCCACGGCGAGTCCGGCGCGCGCTCCGTGAAGAGGTACGTGGACTGCTCCGCCACGCGCGCCGCGTCCAGCTCGTCCGCCACCGCATCCACGCCGCCCGCGCGGCGCAGCGCGGGGTCGGGATCCAGCAGGAAGCGGCCGCGGTCGGTGACGCGGAGCGGGGCGGGCGCCGTGTACCGGACCTCGCCGCGTTCCAGGAGCACGGCCGCCCGCGAGCCCGCGCGTTCCCCGGAGCCCAGCCGGAGGAGCGCCTCGCGGCACTCGCCGCCCTCCGAGAGGAACTCCACCGCGGCATCCGCCGGGATGGACCCGTCCGGAATCGCCGGCGGCGCCTTGACCCGGAGCGCCGCGAAGCGGTCGCGCAGCGCCGAGAGCTCCGCCCAGGACGGCGACGCCTCGGCGAGATCGAAGACGCGGCGTCCTCCGGCGCGGCGATCCGGATCGGCGAAGAGGACGTCCCCGCGGGCGGGCGGCGCCGCCGCGTCGCCACGCGCGACCCACGCCCGCGCGCCCGGCTCCGCCACCGCCAGGTTGTGCCGCGCGAGGGCGACACGATGCGCGTCCCGTTCGATCCCGATCACGCGATGTCCCGCGTTGGCGAACGCCAGCAGGTCCGCGCCGAGCCCGCAGCCCGCGTCCACCACGGTCGCATCCCGCGGCACGGACGCCGCGTGCCACGCCGCGCAGCCCGGCGACGTGGCCTGCTCGAGGGGAACGCGCTCGAACAGCATGGTCCGGGGAAACGGGAGCTTCGCCCCCGCGCGCGGCTCCAGGAGGATCTGCTCGGCAAGGGCGCGGGCGCGCTCGGGGTCGAACGCCGAGCGCAGCGCCGCGGTCACCGCCACCGGGTCCGGCGCCGCCTCGCCCGGCTTCGCGCGGAAGCGCGCGCGCCACGCGGTCGCCTCGGCCCCCGCGAGGAAGCGGACGAGCGCCGTCACTTCCCGGGCGGGATCACGCGGCGCACGGCGTCGATCACCGTGCCGTCCACCCAGTTCACGACCGCCACGAAGTCGTCGCCGAGCCGCGGCGGCTCGGGCGCCCCGCCGCACAGCCGTTCCACGTCCGCCTTGAGGTCGCGGATGTCGCGGATCGGCAGGTCCGTGCCCCGCACCGCCTCGAGCAGGTCCCGGCGCTTCGGGTTGATCGCGATGCCGCGCTCCGTGACCACCACGTCCACGAGCTCGCCCGGCCCGGTGAGCGTGGTCACGCGGTCCACGAGCACCGGGATCCGGTCCCGCACGGACGGCAGCGCGAGCACGGTGCACTTCGCGAAGAGGCAGTTCTGCCAGCCGCCGATCCCGTGCAGGAGCCGCCCGTCCGAGTGCGTGACGACGTTCGCGTTGAAGTCCACGTCCACCTCGGTGGCGCCCAGCACGGTCACGTCCACCATGGACGCGAAGTTCCCCTTCCCGTGGTAGTTGTAGCTGGTGAAGGGGCTGGTGTTCACGTGGCCCGCGTTCTCGCGCATGGAACGGACGCCCTCGAGGTCGAACGTCTGCCCGTCCAGGATGGCCGCGGTGAGTCCCTCCTCCAGCATCTCCACGAGGTACTTCGTGCTCCCCCCGCGCACGAACGACGCCTTCACGTTCCGCTCGCGCATCATCCTCTGCAGGTGGATGGCGAAGGCCAGCGCGATGCCGCCGGCGCCCGCCTGGAAGCTGAAGCCGTCCCGCAGGAGCCCGGCATCCCGGACGAAGCGCGCCACGTACTCCGCGATGAGCAGCCGGTCCGGGCTGTTCGTGATCTGCGTGGTGCCGGACACGATCTTCGCGGGGTCCCCCACGCGGTCCACCACGACCACCTGGTCCACGTCGTTGCCCTGGATCTGCCAGGGCAGGCACGGGAACGGCACCAGGTTGTCCGTGACCACGATCACGTGGTCCGCGTAGCGCGAGTCCGCCAGCGCGAAGCCGAGCAGCCCGCACGCGGACGGGCCGCGGTCCCCGGTGGCGTTGCCGAAGGCATCGGCCGTGGGCGCCGCGATCACCGCGAGGTCCACGGGCAGATCCCCGTCCTGCAGGGCCTGCCAGCGGCCGCCGTGCGAGCGCAGGATCCCCGCGCCGCGCATGTTGCCCTCGGACGTGAAGTCCCCGAGCGGGCCGTTCATCGAGCCCTCGATGTGGTGCATCACCCCGGACTCGAGGTGCCGGATCATCGGCGCGTGGCACGGGAACGACGCGCTCGGCGCCCAGATCAGGTCCTTCACGCCCATCTCCGCGGCGGCGTCGAAGATCGCGTTCGCCACGAGGTCGCCGTTGCGGAAGTGGTGATGCGTGGAGATCGTCATCCCGTCGCGCAGGCCGGCGCGCTCCAGCGCGGCGCGCAAGGACGGCGTGCGCTTGTCCCCGTCCGCGGGGTAGTCCGCGCACGAGCGGATCGGCGGGCCGTGCTTGCGGCCGGTGGGCCGGTGCTTCCCCACGCCCGCGTACGCGGGACGCGCGCGCCCGTTCACGATCTCGGGCACCTCGCGCCCGGCGGCGTTCGTCACGCGTCCCTCGGTCCGCGCGGCCAGCGTCTCCCCGCTCCGCGTCCGCTCCGTCACGCTCCGTCCCCTTTCGCCGCGGCGCCGCCGCCGGGCGCGCGGGTGCGCCGCGCCAGCTCCAGGATCCGCTCGGCCCGTTTCGCCACCGGCGGATCGATCATCTTCGTGCCGAGCGACACCACGCCGAGCCCCCGCGCCTTCGCGTCCTCGAACGCCGCGCGGATGGCCTCCGCCTTCGCGATCTCCCCCGGCGTGGGCGCGAACGCCTCGTGCACCACCGCGATCTGCCGCGGGTGGATGCAGCCCTTGCCCTCGAAGCCGAGCCCGCGCGCCTCGCGCACGGACGCCATCAGCCCCTCCATGTCCCCCACGTCCGAGAACACGGTGTCGATGGGCGGGATGCCCGCGGCCCGCGCCGCGCACACCACGCGGCTGCGCGCGAAGAAGCTCTCCTTCCCCTCCTTCGTACGCTCGGCGCCGAGATCCGCCGTGAGGTCCTCCAGCCCGAGCGTCAGCGCGCACACGGAAGGATGCGCGCGCGCGATCTCCTCGGCGCGCAGGATGCCGGCCGCGCTCTCCAGGATGGGCATGATCCAGGGCGGGGCCGCGCCGCCCGCGAGTCGCGCCGCCGCCTCCGCCACCTGCACGATCTCCTCCGCGCGCTCCGCCTTCGGCACGAGGAGGAGCTGCGCGCCGTGCCCGACCACCCAGGGGAGATCGTCCAGGCCCGCGGGGAGCTGGTTGATGCGCACCATCCGCTCGCAGTCCCCGTGGTCCAGGAAGCGCAGTGCGTTGCGCACGAGCACGCGCGCGGCCGGCTTGTCCGCGGGCGCCACGGAGTCCTCGAGGTCGAAGATGAGGCCGTCCGGCCGGTGGAGCGCGGCGTTGATCATGAACTTCGGCTGCGACCCCGGCAGGTACAGGCGCGAGCGGCGCAGCCGCGTCCGCTCGGAGGGCTGCGCGTTCTCCGGGAGCATCGGCGGCAGGAAGGACTTCGCCCCCACGTCCGTCGCGGCGCGCACCGCGGCCTCCAGCCGCGCCGCGAGCACGAACGGCAGGGCGCCGCCGTCCTCCACGGTGACCGTCCCGTGCTGCACGCCGAGCGCGGCGCAGCACTCCTCCACCTGCCGGCGGATGGCAGCGCCGTAGAGACCCTGCACCTTGCTGGTGATGCGGATGTCCACCGCACCGGACGATGCCGGCGCGAACTCCACCCACGCGTCCGAGCGGACGTCCGCGCCGCGCGGTCCGGCCTGGCCCGCGCTCACGCGGCGCCTCCGCCCGCGAGCTGCGCGCGCACCCACGCTTCCGCGCCGCCGGCTACCACGAGCTGCTGCGCCACGTCGCCGAGCGGCAGGAACGCGTACGACGTCCCGTTCACGTGCACGGTGGACGTGCGGAAGTCCAGCCGCGCGTGCCAGCCCGTGCGCACCGTGGGCGCGCCGCCGGGCGGGAACGCCGTGCGCAGCGCGTCCACCAGCTCCGGGCACTCCAGGAGCGGGAAGCCGTTGTTGAAGGCGTTGCGCTTGTAGGTCTGCGAGAACGTGGCGCCGATCACCAGCGGGATGCCGAAGAAGCGGATGGCGGTGGCCGCCTGCTCGCGGCTGGAGCCGGAGCCGAAGTTGGACCCGCCCACAAGCAGGTCCCCCTTGCGCGCGATGCGCACGAACTCCGGGTCGTAGTTCCGGAAGACGTGCTGCGCCATCTCGTCCGGCGTGAGGTCGTCCTTGTAGGTGACGTCCTTCCCGTAGATGCCGTCCGTGTTCATGTTGTCCTTGGGCAGCCACACCAGCTCGCCCGAGATCTCCGCGGGGAAGCCGGGCAGGATCTCGGTCTCCGCGGCCGCGCGCGGCGCGCGCGCGCCGGGCCGGAGGGACGAGACCAGCGGCTTCTCCGCGAAGGCCTGGTGTCCCGCGATGCGCCCCGCCACCGCGGACGCCGCCACCACGCCGGGGCTG
Organism: uncultured Gemmatimonadota bacterium; assembly: GCA_964471155.1. GTDB lineage: Bacteria > ARS69 > ARS69 > ARS69 > ARS69 > CAYYFX01. The sequence goes on from CAYYFX010000045.1 coordinate 24,756, forward strand.
GCCAGGTAGCACTCCGCGTCGCGCGAGCCCATCCGCCCCTTGAAGTTCCGGTTCGTGGCGGAGATGCCCACCTCACCGGCCTCGAGCGTGCCGGTGCCGAGCCCGATGCACGGGCCGCAGCCCGGCGGCAACGGGATCGCCCCGGCGGACAGCAGGTCATCCCACGCGCCCACGCGCTTCGCCTCGGACTCCACCTCGGCCGACGCCGCCGCCAGGTAGAACTGCACGCCCGCCGCCACCTTCTTCCCCTTCACCACGCGCGCCGCCTCCACCAGGTCCTCCAGGCGGGAGTTCACGCACGAGATGAGGTACGCCTTCTGGATGGCGATGCCGCGGCGCTCGATGGCGGGCAAGGGCGCGATGGTCTTCACCTCGTTCGGCCCGGCCACGTGCGGCACCACCGCACCCAGGTCCAGCGTGATATCCAGCGCGTACTCGGCGTCCGCGTCCGCGGTCACCCGCTGCGCCACCAGCCGGTCCACGAGCGCCTCCGTGAGCCGCGGCGACGCATCGCCGCGCTTTGCGAAGTGCCGCGCGCGGCCGCGGAGCCACGCCTCCAGGACGTCGTCGAACGGGAAGATGCCGGCGAGCGCGCCCCACTCGGTGGTCATGTTCGCGATCGTCATGCGCTGGTCCATCGTGAGCGCCGCCACACCGGGGCCGGTGAACTCCAGCGCGTGGTTCAGCACCTCGTCCTGCCGGAAGGTGCCGATCAGGGAGATGATCACGTCCTTCCCCACCACGCCGTCGGCCAGCTTCCCTTCCAGCCGCACGCGCGACACCGGCGGCACCTCCCACCAGGTCTCCCCGGTGGCCCAGATGGCCGCCGCGTCCGTGCGCACCACCGGCGTGCCGGCCGCGCCGAGCGCGCCGTACAGGTTCGAGTGCGAGTCCGAACCCACCACGAAGCTGCCGGGCAGCACGAACCCCTCGGCCGCCATGATCTGGTGCCCGATCCCGGACTTGGCCGGGTAGAACGCGATCCCCTGCTCGGCCGCGAAGTCCCGGATCTTCGCGTACTTCGCGAGGTTCTCGGGGGACTCGTTCTGGATGTCGTGGTCCAGGGCGAAGACGGGCTGGCGCGGGTCCTTCACGCGCGACGCCCCGATGGACTTGAACTTCGGGATCACCGCGCCCGTGTTGTCGTGGGTCATCACGTGCGCGGGGCGGATCCGGACCATGTCCCCGGCGCGGACCTGGCGGTTCGCCGGCCAGCCCACGGCGTAGGCCTGGGTGATCTTCTCCAGGAGGGTCTGCGGCATGACGGATGGGCCCCCGTGCGGTTCGCGAGTTCCCGGCATTCGCGCCCGCGAAGGTAGCAAGCGGGGGGCGCGCCGACAAGCGCGCCCCGGAACGCGCGGCGGCCGGGGCATGGACGCCCCGGCCGCCGGTTGGGTCCCGTTGTGGCCGCCGGCCCGCCCTCGGGCGGGGTCGGCGCGTCAGTTCGTCCGCGTCGCCCGGATCTCCTCGAAGCGCGCGAGCTGCTTCTTGTAGTAGTCGCGGCCCGGGGACTCGGCCACGGCCCGGCGGATCAGCTCCACCGCGTCGTCGCAGTTCCCGCGCGCGTTGCAGATCTCGGCGGCGGTGTCCAGGATGGCCGCGCGGTCCTCGCCCGGCGGGGCCAGCTCGATCCCGCGCCGCGCCAAGGCCTCGGCCTCCTCCAGGTTCGCGCCGTTCTCGAAGCACCACCACGCGAAGCCGTTCAGCGCGGACGCGTCGTCCTTCCAGCCCTCGGGCAGGGACGCGCGCTTCAGCCGCACGGCCTCCGCCTTGTCGCCGGTGACGTACAGCGCGTTGTCGATCTGCAGGCTCGCGTGCTCCCGCTGCAGGCCCGCGTCGTCGCTGCCCGCCGTGGCGGCGAGCGCCGGCGCCACGTACGGCGCCACGAGCGCGGGGTTCTCCGCCTTCTGCCCCACCTGCTTCATCTGCCAGACGACCTCGAGCAGTTCCTGCGTGGACGCCTTCCCGGAGGCCGTCACCGCGTCGGCGGCCGTGCGCACGTCGTCCAGCGTGCCGAGGTCCTGCCGGAGGAAGCCGCTCGCGACGTAGGTGAAGCGCTTCCCCGCGAGGTTCCGCGAGGCGTCCAGCGCCGCGGCGCGATCCAGGTACTTCAGCGCATCCGCGTACTCGCCGCGGGTCTCGTGGTACTCGGCGAAGGCCACCGCGCCGTCCGCGGTGGGCGACGTGTCGAAGCGCGCCAGCTTGGTCTCGATCGGCGTGAGATCCGACAGCCCTTCCTGGAGCTCGCCGAGGAAGTACGCCTTTTCGTAGCCCATCCACCGGTCGCAGGCCACGCCGTCCGCGTTCATCAGCACGTAGGTCGGGAAGCCCTGGATCCGCTCCGCCTTCGCAAGCTCCACGCCTTCCTTCTCGGCGTCGACCTTGCACAGCACCACGCTCTCCAGCGCCTTCTGCACCTCGGGATCGGACTCGGCGGCCTTCGTGAACGCTTTGCACGGGCCGCACCACGTGGCGTAGAAGTCCACGAGCAGCGGCTTCTTCTCCCGGGCGGCCAGGGCGCGGGCCTCGTCATACGTGAGGGAGCTCGCGGCGGCGGGTCCGGCAGCGCCGGCGACGAGGATGCCGGCGAGGGCGAGCGGCAGCGCGATTCGCATGGTCGTTCCTTCCTGTGGGAAAGCGGGCGGCGAGACCGTTCCATGCTCGCCGATCGCCGCACCCCGCGGCCAGCGAAAAGGGGCCGGCGGGTCACTCGGGCGCCCGGCGGTAGGTGTAGGCGTAGGCCGTTCGGAAACCCAGGGTGGCGTACAGGGCGAGGGCGGGCGCGTTGTCGTCCTGGACCTGGAGGTAGGTCCGCCGCGCGCCGGCGTCCTGTCCCCAGGCGAGAATCGCCGCGACCAGCCGGCGCCCCCACCCCGCGCGGCGCGCCGCGGGGTCCGTGACGAGGTCGAAGAGCCCCACCCAGCCGGAGTCCGCCACGGCCAAGCCCACCGCGCGGGGCGTCCCGTCGCCCACGGTCACGAAGGCGCACGGGCGCGGGACCCGGCGCAGGATCTCCCGGTGGACCTCGAGTTCGACGCCTTCCAGGGATCGCCACGCGGCGAAGGCGGCGACCCACGCGTCGCCGGCCGTGGGCTCCACGCGAAGAAGGCCGGCCGGCGGGGTCGGGCCGCGGAGCGCCGCCGCGGCGTCCCCGTCCAGGTCCGCCACCTGCACGAGGGCCCCGGCCTCGCGCCCCCAGCCGGCGGCGGCCAACCGCACCTCGAGCCCGTCGGGCCGCGACGCCGGCGTCAGGTACGCCCGGAGCGGAAGCTGCCGGGCGGCGAACCAGCCGCGCGCGTGCTCCAGGGCGGCGACCGGATCGGACACGTCCCCGTCCGCATGGATGGAGTTCAGCCGCCGGGTGACGCCCCGGGCGGCCCGCAGGATCCACCCCTCCAGGCGCGCCTCCTCGAGCGCGGGCCAGGCGCGCCGCGCGCGGGGCTCCAGGGCGCGCACGAGTTCCGCGGTCATGGGCGCACAATGACGCCGGGGGGCCGGGCGCGCAAGGCGCGCCGCGTGCCCCCCGGTCGGTGCCGCCCGGCGGTGTCCGATCAGGACTCGCTCACCTGGATCCGGCTCACCATCGTCTTCTCGTCGATGGAGCCGGCGGTGTACGCCCGCAGGTCGCTCATCTTCGCCTTGAGCGTGAGACCGCTCATGTCGTTGTCGTCGAAGTAGTCCGCGCGCTCCAGGTCCACCTCGACCGTCAGGTACTCGTTGTCCGGGACCGAGGTCAGCAGGTCGCCGAAGTCCATCATGGCCTCGATGAGCTCCGCCTTCCCGCGGCCGTACAGGCGCTCGTCTCGCTTGGAGTGGCGCTCGCGCATCTTGTCGATGCGCTCCTTGCGCTCCGCCTTGTCCTCGTCGTTCCACTCGTCCCAGTCGTCCTTGTCGATGATGATCACGCGATCGTCGTCGTGCCACCAGCTGGACTTCCACCACTTCGAGCCGCCCCACCGGTTGCCGCCGACCAGCGACGCGTCCGTGCGGAACCGGGCCCCCTCGCCGGAGCGGTACCGCCCGCGCGTCTCGTGCTGCCCCTGAACGAGCCAGTTCGGGCTCTCGACGTACACGTCGTCCAGCACCCGCTCGAAGACCTCCACCTGCCGATCGATCTTGTCACTCGGCCCCGCCGCCGCCGGGCCGGTGCATGCCAGTGCCATCACCGCCGCGACGGCCAACCCCGCCGCACTCATCCGTCCCGCTGCCATCGCTGCCTCCTTGGGGATGGGTCCTCCCGGGGTCGTCCCCGGCTTCGGGGAGTAGGACGGACGGGGGCGGGGGCGCGTTCAAGGGGGGCGCGAAGTGGCGGGAGGCGGGCGGAGTCGTGCGGGCGGCGGGCGGCGGGCGGCGGGGACAGGGCTACGCAGCGGATCGAAAGGCGGTGGGAATCGAACCCACGTGCGGGCGGATTCGCAAGGTGTTGGCCTGGCACCACTTAGCGGGCTAACCCCCCGGGGGTGGGCCGGTTGGGCCGTACCCTGGCGTGCCCTGGAGTCCCCTGGCGTACCCTGGAGTGCTCCCCAGTAGTGGAGACGATACGGAGACGGACCGGCCGTTTTCGGACATCGGCGGGCCGCGCGGACCTACCCCCGCG
>CAYYFX010000046.1:0-29248 GCA_964471155.1 uncultured Gemmatimonadota bacterium
TCGGGTTGCAGGACAGGGCCATCGCGATCATCACGCGCTGCTGCTGCCCGCCGGACAGCTCGTGCGGGTACTTGTCCAGCCGTCGCTCGGGGTCGGGCAAGCCGACCTCGGCGAACAGGTCCAGGGTGCGCTTCCGCGCCTCGGCGCGGCCCACCTTCTGGTGGACGAGGATGGCCTCCATGACCTGCTTCCCGGCGGTGATCACCGGGTTCAGGGAGGTCATGGGCTCCTGGAAGATCATCGAGATCTCGGCGCCGCGGACGGCGCACATCTCCCGTTCGGCGAGCCTCAGCAGGTCCCGGCCGAGGAAGACCACGCGGCCCGACTCCACCTCCGCCACGCGGTCCGGAAGGAGCCGGAGCAGCGAAAGGGAAGTGGCGGACTTCCCGGAGCCGGACTCGCCCACGAGACCCAGGGTCCGGCCGGCGCGGATCTCGATCGTCAGGTCGCGGACGGCACGGACCGTCTCGTCCTCCGTGAAGAAGGACGTGTGCAGCCCCTCGACGGCCAGGAGGACGGGGTCGGCCATGGGACTTCCGTCGTTCGGGATCGGGTGGCGCCCCGCGGAGGGCGAGAAGTCGCCGGGAAACGGCACCCTAGGCGCAGCCGGAGACCGTGTCAACGAGGCCGCCCCGGGGGCCTGTAAAGAGGCGTAAAGATCCTGTTTGCAACGCGTTGGTGTAGCTTGACACTCCTTCGAGGGCTTGGCTATAGTGGCCGCGCCGTCCCCGGAACGGCCGCTCTTTCTCGCTGGGGCTCAAGGACTTGCGCCTCTCCGGATCCTCCGGGAAACCCGGAGCCGGAGCGCAGGTCCCGGAGTCGGATCCGGCGCGGGCGACCTCGGGGGCCAGGAGGATCGGGGAAGGGAGTTCGCCCGCTCCGGAGTTCCCGCCGGAACCGCGCGCCCCTCGACCCCCCCGAGCCGATCCCCCGGGTTCGCGCGAAGCCGATTCCGGGCCGCCGCCCGGCGGCTCCGTGCACGCGATGGACTCAACGAGGGAGTGTGCCCCCGATGCGTGCGACGCGTTCCACCCGTGCCGCGGCCCCAGGTTCCCCGTTCCGGGTCCTGCCACCGGTCGCCCGGTCCCTGGTTCTCCTGCTTTCGTCCCTTCTGCTGCCGCTGGCGGCGCCCACGCTCGCGCCGGCGCAGTCCTCCTCCACGGGCAAGCTGACCGGCATCATCAACGACGAGGCCGGCAAGCCGCTGCCCTACGCCAACGTGATCATCCAGGGGCTGAACATCGGGGCGATCGCGGACGAGCAGGGCAAGTACACGTTCGAGTCGGTCCCGCCGGGGACGTACACGCTGATCTTCAAGCAGGTGGCCGCGGAGGACAACCGCGTCGAGGGCGTCGTCGTCCGCGCCGGCCAGGTCACGCGGGTTCCGGCGGTGATCATGATCGAGAAGGCCACCGCGCTGGAAGCGATCCAGGTGATCGACACCCGGCAGCGGAAGCTCGAGAAAGAGCAGTCCTCCTCCGTCCGCGTCATCGACTCGCAGCGCACCAGCAAGATCCGCGCGATCAACACCACGGAAGAGGCCATCGCCACCCAGGCCGGCGTGGTGCAGCTGGGGGACAACCTCTTCGTCCGCGGCGGCCGGAGCACGGAGATCAAGACCGTGGTGGACGGCATGCCGGTCTCGGACGCCTTCGCCGGCTCGTCCGGCACGGGCACGCTGGACATCGCCCTCACCTCGCAGGAGGGCATCAACGTCCTCACCGGCGGCTTCGACGCGGAGTACGGCAACGCGCAGTCGGGCATCATCGAGATCGAGACCAAGGAAGGCCGGGAGACCTACGAGGGCTCGGTGAAGTTCCTCACGGACGACTTCGGCGCGCCGGACCGCACGTACTTCAACTACGACAACATCGCGTTCGGGTTCGGCGGCCCGATCCCCTTCGCGGGGGACGCGTGGCGCTTCTACGCGTCGGGCGAGGGCGTCTTCCAGGACACGTACCTGAAGACGCAGGAGCAGCGGCCGGCGCGGCGGCTCGTCTTCAACGACACGGAACTGGCCAGCTTCCGCGACCGCCAGGAGAACGCGATGCGCGGGCAGGTGAAGGCCACGTACCGCTTCACGGACGCGAAGAAGCTGTCCGGCGAGTACCTGTTCTCCCGCACGGAGAACGACTGGTACCACCACGCCTTCAGCCGCGTGGGCTACTGGTCCGAGCAGGGGGAGCAGTGGTGGTTCACGCCGCTGGACAGCACCTTCACCTACTACAACGGGCCGGAGCACCTCTCCGAGCGCGTGAGCCGCAACGACCAGTACAAGATGGTCTACACGCACCCGCTCACGGACGACTCCTACGTGAAGGTCCGCGGCTCGCTGTTCCGGGCCGTGTACAACGAGAAGGTCTCGGACAAGAGCCCGTGGCAGTACGTGTCCTTCACCGGGAACGACCAGGACCGGGATCCGGCGAACCTCTTCTTCGCGGTCACCGGGGACTATCCCGTGTGGGAGGAGCGGACGTCGGACCAGTGGACGCTGCGCGCGGACTACCAGAACAAGGTGGGCGACGGCACGCACGAGCTCAAGACGGGCTTCACGTTCGACTACTACGACCTGAAGAAGGACTCGCGGCAGTACCCGGACGAGGACACGCCGTTCGGGAACTTCCCGAACATCTACCAGCAGAACGCGTCGGGCGGCGTGCTGTACGTCCAGGACCGGCTCCGGTACCGCAAGTCCATGGTGATGAACGCGGGCCTGCGGTTCGACTTCTTCGATCCGGGCGAGGAAGCCGTGCGCATCTCCAACCAGCGGGTGCTGGCGCTGCAGAAGCCCACGTCGGGCCTGTCGTTCCTGGAGCGGTGGAAGGCGCAGGTCTCGCCGCGGCTGGGGATGTCGTATCCCATCTCCGACCGCGACGTGCTGCACTTCCACTACGGCCGGTTCTTCCAGCTGCCGGACCTGGAGTACCTGTACGACTTCGCCAACAACCCGAACGCGGGCAACCAGCTCGTGGGGAACGCGTTCCTGGAGCCGGAGACGACCATCTCCTACCAGTTCGGCGTGCGGCGGCAACTGTCGGACCGCATCTTCCTGGACGCCACCGTGTTCTTCAAGGACATCTTCGGGCTCGTCGGCACCGAGGAGCTGGAGGCGGAGGACGAGCGGGAGCAGGCGCAGTTCCAGCCCACCGTGTACGTGAACAAGGACTACGGCTCGGTGCGCGGGTTCGAGCTGAGCCTGGACAAGAACTTCGCGAACTACTGGCAGGGCGGGATCTCGTACACGCTGTCGCAGGCCACCGGGTCGTCGTCGGACGTGAACCAGGGCGCGGTGGTGGCGGGCGAGGGGCTGGACCGCGAGCCGATCAAGGAGGTCCCGCTGGACTGGGACCGCACCCACGTGCTCAGCGCGTTCCTGTACTTCTCGGACCCGGGCGTGTGGGGTCTGAACTTCGACTTCAGCGTGGCGTCCGGCTCGCCCACGACGCCGCGCCGGCTCGGCCAGCGCACCACGCAGGCGGAGGACATCAACACGATCCGGCTCCCGTACACGATGAACCTGAACCTGCGCGGGAACAAGCAGTACGCGCTGTACGGCCAGGAGTTCCGGCTGTTCCTGGAGGGCCGGAACATCCTGGACCGCAAGAACGTGCGGACGGACCGGCCCACGCTGTTCCCGACGCCGAGCCACGAGTACTACCAGGAGTACTACACGGAGTTCGGCGAGCTCGGCGGCGCGTACAACCTGGCGGACACCATCGGCGCGAGCGAGGACATCCTGGTGCCGCTGAACGATCCGCGGGTGTACGGCGAGTCGCGCGTGTTCCGCGTCGGGATCCAGTTCGAGTGGTAGCCCGGACCGCGTCCGGTCTCTGCCGGGCCCGCAGGGCGGGCGGGAGGAAGTCGTGAGGCATCAGGTCGGTCGGGCGGCGGTTCGCGCCGCGTTGCTTCTGCTGGCGTCCGGGATGCTGCCGTCCGGCGCGGATGCGCGCGCGTCCCGGGACGATCGGGACCCCGAAGGCGGGCTCCGGATCGACGAGTTCGCGGGCTGGATCCACGATGCCGGGAACGTCCTCCTGCACCTTTCGAACCGCGGGTACTTCGGCCGGCGGGGCGGCGACGCCACGCAGCCGTCGGCCGAGTGGCCGGCCGGCTCGAACAACGAGTACCTGTACGCCGCCGGGCTCTGGGTGGGCGGCGTGGTCACGCGCGGCGGCTCCCGCGACACCCTCGTGTCCGCGGGCCTGTACCAGCAGGGCGAGTTCCTGAACCGCGTTCCCACCGAGGGCTGCGGCAGCCCGCCGGAGGGCATCTGCGAGACGTTCGAGGGCGCGCCGGGCGGGCTGCGCTCGTTCGACGACGACGGCGACGGCCTGGTGGACGAGGATCCGCTGGACGGCGCGGACAACGACGAGGACGGGCGCATCGACGAGGACTTCGCGGGCATCTCGCAGCAGATGTTCCGGACCGTCTACTACGACACGTCCATCTTCTTCAACCAGTTCTTCCCGGACGAGGCGGATCAGCACACGCCGCTGGGCCTGCGCATCGAGCAGGAGAGCTACCAGTGGACGGATCCGCAGTTCGACGACTTCGTGGGCGTCGAGTTCCGCATCAAGAACATCTCGAACACGATCGACCCGGTCGGCTGGGACATCACCAGCTGCTACATCGGGTTCATGGTCGACGGCGACGTGGGCATCGACGACGACGACCTGAACTACTGGGAGGACGACCAGGGCTCGTTCGCGGCGCTGGACACCACGATCACGCTCGGCACGGGCACGCAGCGCGACCTGAGGCTCACGCTGGGGTACATCTTCGACGAGACCGGCGGGCAGAACGCGGGCGACGACGTGCCCGGCTACTGCGGCGTGATGTTCCTCGGCCACACGGTGGACACCACCGCGCCGGATCTCGAGAGCGCCATCGCGCCGCGCGAGGTCGGCATCCACGCGTTCCGCATCTGGTCGGGCGGGGACCAGGACCCCCGCGACGACCTGGACCGCTACCGCTTCCTCCGCGGCCTGCAGGACACCGGCCGCACGATCGATCCGCCCACCCCGCGGCCGGACGACTACCGCTTCCTCGTGTCCGCGGGACCGTTCGCGCGCATCCCGGCGGGCTCCACGCTGACGTTCCAGGTGGCGTTCGTGTTCGGCAACATGATCGAGGTGCCGGACCCCGTGACCGGCGGCACGCGACGCGCTCCGGACTTCACCAACCCGATCCAGGCGCAGCTGGCGTTCGACGGCGACCAGGACCTGGACCTGCGCTGGGCCACCAGCTCGCCGCCGCCGCCGCCCAACCTCCGGGTCGACGCCGGGGACCGCGCCGTCACGGTGGAGTGGGACGACTTCCCCGAGGACGTCCCGGATCCGCTCACGGGCGTCAAGGACTTCGCCGGCTACCAGGTCTGGAAGGCGGAGGGCTGGCGCCGGGAGTCGAACATCCCGTCCGACGAGATGTGGCGGCTGATCGCGGACTACGACTCCACGGAGATGGCCAACATCGACACCGGGCTCACCGGCATCGGCAAGTACCGCTTCGTGGATACGCGCGTGCAGAACGGGTTCTACTACTGGTACTCCGTCACGGCGTACGACAAGGGCACGTTCCGCACGGAGATCGACAACGTCGTGTCCGGGGACTGCCCGTCGCCGCCGTGCACCTCGCTGGTGCGCACGGAGGCCCCGAAGTTCGGGAAGTTCACGCAGAACATGACCCGGGTGATGCCGCACACCACCGCGGCGCAGACCCTGGACGACGTGTACGTGGTCCCCAACCCGTACCGCGAGTCGGCGGCCTGGGACCTGGCGGAGACGAACTTCGAGCCGACCGGCCGGCGGATCAAGTTCTTCAACCTGCCGCGGCGCGCCACCATCCGGATCTACACGCTGGCCGGGGACCACGTGGCGACGGTCGAGCACGACGACAACGCCACGGTGGCCGGCGAGCCCCCGGGGCAGACGTCGTGGAACCTCATCTCGAAGAACAACCAGGACACCGTCAGCGGGATCTACATGTACCACGTGCAGTCGGGGGTGGACGGGTCCGAGAAGGTTGGCAAGTTCGTCATCATTCGCTAAGGTGGGTCGGCCGCGCCCCGTCCCTCCGGAACCGGGGGATCGGGTGCGGGGGACCGGAACGAGGCCCGGGAGGGTAGGTCCGTGAAGAGAGTCGGGGTCATCCTGGCCGCCACGCTGATGGTGTGCGTGACGGACGCCCGCGGCGCCGAGATCTTCCGCAAGGTGGGTACGGCCGGCGCGCAGTTCCTGAAGATCGGCGCCGGGGCGCGGGCCGTGGGCATGGGAGAGGCCTTCGTCGCCGTCGCGGACGACGCCTCCGCCATCTGGTGGAACCCGGCCGGTGTGGCCCGCATCACGAGCGAGGGGGGCAGCCTGCTCACGCTGAATCACTCCACGTGGCCGGCGGACATCTCGCACGAGTTCGTGGGATACGCGTTCACGTACGGCGGCCTGCCGGGCTCCTGGGCGTTCAGCTCCACCGTGCTGCAGATGGATCCCATCCCGGTCCGCACCGAGTACAGCCCGCAGGGCACCGGCGAGAACTTCGATGCCGGCAGCTTCAACCTCGCCGTGACGTGGGCGAAGAACCTGATCGATCGCTTCTCCTTCGGCCTGACCACGAAGTACGTCCACATGGGCCTGGAGAAGGAGAACGCCGACGGGTTCGTGGTGGACTTCGGCACGCTGTACTTCACGGACTACCGCACGATCCGGATCGGCATGAACATCCAGAGCCTGGGCCCGTCGATGAAGTTCATCGACGACACCTTCCCCATGCCCACGATGTTCAAGGTCGGCACGGCCATGGACGTGTACCAGGGCGAGAACCACAACCTGCTGTGCGCGTTCCAGTTCGACCATCCGTCGGACAACGCGGAGCGGGCCTCGGCCGGTGCGGAGTACACGCTGAAGGCGTTCCAGCCCAACGTGACGCTGCAGGTGCGCGGCGGCTACCGCTTCAACCGCGACGAGGAGCGGGGAACCGCCGGGTTCGGCGTGGAGTTCCCCACCGGGTCGGCCTCCCGCATGCGCGTGGACTACGCCTTCTCGCAGATGGACATCCTGGACGACACCCACAAGTTCTCCGCGGAGCTGCGATTCTGAGGAAGCGACACGCCGCCAGGACACGCCGGTCGGACCGAGGGGGGGGCGCGCCGGCGCCGCCCCCTTCGTCTTCCGGCGCGGTGCGCGCGCTCGCGGGGCTCGGGCTCGCGGCCGCCGTGGCCGCCGCCGTGGCCGCGGCGGTGGCCGCGGCGTCCGTCGCGCGCGCGGGCGATGCGCCGGAGCCGGAGTCCCCGCCGTTCGCCGCCGAGGGGAACATCTCCTTCCACGCGGACCTTGCCGCGTTCCGCGGCGACCCGACGCGGGTGGAGCAGGAGGTCTACGTCGCGATCCCGAACGACCAGCTCGCGTTCCGGCGGGACGAGGCCGGCGGGGGATTCGAGGGGCGCCTGGCCTGGGAGCTCGTCTTCCGCACGCCGGAGGGGGATGAGGCGTACCGCGAGGAGGCGGAGCTGACCCCGACGGCGGCGGACACGCTGGACGCCGTGGACCGGGCGATCGTGCAGACCGTCCGCGGGCGGGCCGCGCTCGCCCCGGGTCTGTACCGCCTGGAGATCCGCGTGAAGGACCTGCTCTCGGAGAAGCCCGGCCTCCTGGACCGGATCCGCAACAAGAGGAACGAGGGGAAGCTGGAGCGCTGGGTGGACGTGGGGCCGCGGGACGGCGCCGGGCTCGGCATCTCCGACCCCGTCCTGGTCCGGCTGGCCCGCGTCGCGCAGGAGGGGGATCCGTGGGCGCGGTCCGGGGTGGACTTCGACCCCAACCCGTCGCGCTACTACGGGCTCGTGCTGCCTTCCGTGCGCCTCTTCGCGGAGGTCTACGGCGGCGAGGACTGGCGGGAGGGCGACGCGTTCCTGGTGCAGACCCAGGTGCTGGACGCGGCCGGCCTGCCGCTGCTGGAGCGCACGACGCGGGCGGAGCCCTTCGCCGCCGTGTTCGGGCTCACCGACGAGCTGTTCCTGGAGAACGCCGTGCCGTCCGGGTCGTACCGCCTCGCCGTCACGGTCGTGCACGAGCGCACGCGCGCCACGGTCCGGGCCGAGCGGTCGTTCGAGGTGATCTGGTCCGTGGCCTCCTGGGGGCGCGAGCCGGATGCGGTCCTGCAGGAGATGATCCTCGTCATGACGGATGCCGAGTACAAGACGCTGGAGGGCCTGGCGCCGGGAGCGCGGGAGGTCTACCTGGCCGAGTTCTGGCACGAGCTGGATCCGGATCCCGCCACCCCCGACAACCCGCTGCTCGAGGATTTCCGCCGCCGCATCGCGGTCGCGGACCGGGAGTTCGGCACGGTGATGCGTCGCGGCATCCTGACGGACCGGGGGCGGGTGTACGTGCGGTACGGCGCCCCCGACGACGAGAACTACCAGTTCTCCTCGTCCAACTTCGGGTCGCTGGAGGGGGCGCTCGAGGAGGTGGCGGAGCCCGGGGAGCGGGCCACGCTGGGTTCGCGGCCGTCGGCCTCCTTCCTGGATCCGGACGAGTTCCGGGAGGGGGACGTCTCGGACCTCGTGAACCAGCGCGGCTCGGCCACCGTGAAGTCGCAGCAACTCGTCATCTGGACGTACGACGGCCGCGGGTCGCCCTTGCGCCGGGATCACCAGGACCTGACGGGCCGGAGCCACCGCGGGCTGAAGTTCGTGTTCGCGGACGCGATGGGGAACGGGGACTTCCAGCTCATCGGCAGCTCCGGGAGCACGATCCGGTGACCTGCGCCGCCCGGGCCCGGCGGGGGCGGCCTGCCGGCGCGGAAGCACCGCGGGAGGCCCCGGGGGCCGTGAAGCCTCGGTGAAGCACGGGGCGCCGGGGGGAAGGCCGTTGACACCTCGGGAAAGCGATACCTAGAATGCCCCGACTCAGAACGTTGTGAGCCAAGACGTTCCCCAGATCTGGCCCCGCCCTCGCGGGGAAAGGCACACAGGATCCGGCCGCCGGGGATCGGTCTAACCCTGGAACTCGAGGAGTGCGTTCGATGCGTTCGGAGCCCCGCAAGATCACGTCCGTCCTGGCGGTCGTAGCCCTTCTGGCGCTGGGAGCGGCGGGAGTGGTCGCCCAGGAAGGGACCACGACGCCGGCGCCGGCCGCAGCTCCCGCCCCCGGAACGGCTGCCACCGACACGGTCGCGCCCCCGGATTCGGCGGCTCCGACCGAGGCCGCCCCCATCGACTCCGCCGCCATCGACTCCATCGCCATGGCCGCCGAGCGCGCGGACGCGGTGCAGGTGGAGCAGAAGAACGTCGGCATGTGGCAGAAGTTCGCGAACTCCGGCGCGGTCGAGTTCTTCCTGAAGGGCGGCCTGTTCATGTGGCCGCTGCTCGTGCTCGCGGTGTTCGGCCTCGCCATCATGCTGGAGCGCTTCTGGACGCTGAGCCGGGCCCGCACGAACGTGCGGGACCTGATGAACAAGGTGCTCGCGGCGCTGAAGAAGGACGGCGTGGAAGCGGCCATCCAGGTGTGCGAGACCACACGCGGCCCCATTCCCGCCATCCTGCACGCCGGGCTGCGCCGTTCCAACATCGGCATCGAGGCCACCGAGAAGTCCATCGAGAACGCGGGCGTCGTGGAGCTGTCGTTCCTGGAACGCGGGCTGCTCGCGCTCGTGACCGTGTCGAACCTCGCGCCGCTGCTCGGCTTCCTCGGCACGGTGTCGGGCATGATCAACGCGTTCGACGCCATCGCCGCGGCCGACCAGGTGAACGCGAAGATCGTGGCCGCCGGCATCTCGGAGGCGCTCATCACCACGCTCGCCGGCCTCGTGGTGGCCATCCCGATGTCGATGGCGCACAACTACTTCGTGGCGCAGATCGACAAGTTCGTGATCGAGATGCAGGAGACCTCCGCGGATCTCGTGGAGGCGCTCGTGGACCTCGGCGCGGCGCGCGGCGGACAGACGGCGTAGGGGAGGCGTCCCGGTGGCGGTCAAGATCCAGCGGCGGAAGGGCGCGGTCGGCGACATCACCACGGCGTCGATGTCGGACATCGCGTTCCTCCTGCTGATCTTCTTCATCGTGACCACCGTGTTCCTGGACGAGCAGGGCCTGCCCATGCAGCTGCCCGGCGCGTCCTCGGAGCAGGCGAAGATCAACCCGAAGAACATCCTGAACATCGAGATCGAGGCGTCCAACGCCGTCACGCTGGACGGGGCGCCGTTCCCGGTGAACGGCCTCGAGTCGGAGGTCCGCCGGCGCACGGCCGCGAACCCGAAGCTGGTGATCCAGCTCAAGGTGCACGAGGACGCGTTCTACGGGACGATGGTGGACGTCCTGGACGAGCTGCACCTCGCGGACGCGAAGAAGATCTCGCTCCGCGGGATGAACGTGGAGCAGTAGGGGAGCGAATGGCGCGCAGCCAGAAGTTCAAGAGGAAGGCCACCCCGAACGCCACCATCCCCACGGCGTCCATGGCGGACATCGCGTTCCTCCTGCTCATCTTCTTCATCACCACCACCATCTTCAAGCTCGAGGACGGCCTCCCGATCGAGATGCCGAAGGCCGAGGCCGGCATCAAGATCCCGCGGGAGAAGGTGTCGCACATCTGGATCGACCGGGCGGGGAACATCGCGATCAACGACAAGCTCGTCGCGGTGGACCAGATCGAGGGCCTCGTGTACGCGAAGATGGTGGAGAACCCGCAGCTCATCGTGGCGTTCAACGTGGACAAGCAGACGAACTTCGATCGCGTGGACAAGGTGATGACGGAGTTGAAGGACGCGAACGCCACGCGGATCTCGTTCACGGCCGACTTCGAGCGGGGCCGGGGGAGGCGATAGGCCATGTCGGCGCGCGCGAACCTGGAGTTCAAGCTCAGGTACCGCAAGTACCTGGATATCGCGTTGATCGTCTCCCTCGCCATCCACCTGGTCGCCTTCGTGCTGCTGCCGCGCATCAAGATCGAGGGCTCGAAGACGGTGATCGAGGAGATCGAGGTGATCGAGATCCCGCCGGAGGTGGACATCCCGCCGCCGCCCAAGGAGATCGCCCGTCCGAAGATCCCGGTGGAGAGCCTCGACGAGAGCGTCGAGGAGGAGGAGACCATCGAGGACACGAGCTTCGACCCCACGAACATGCCGGACGCGCCGCCGCCGCCGTCCAGCTCGGGACAGGAGTTCTACGTCTTCGACAAGGCGCCGAAGCCCAAGCGGATCGTGCAGCCGGAGTACCCCACGTTCGCGCGCAACGCCGGGATCGAGGGAACCATCATCCTGAAGATCACCGTGGACGAGAGGGGGCGGGTCATCCGGGCCGTGGTGCTCAAGAGTGCGGCCCAGGGGATCTTCGACTCGGCGGCCGTCAAGGCGGCCGAGCAGTGGATCTTCGAACCGGCCGAGCAGAGCGGCAACCCGGTGAAGGCCACGATCACGGTCCCCCTCGAGTTCGTCCTGAACCAGTAGCCGGATCTTCCCGTCCTGCCTGCGGATGGCCCTCGGCGGCGCGGCTTCGGCGGCGCCTCTCGGGATTCGACGTGGCGGAACCGGACGGGGACGCCTAGGCTGTCGCGGTGCGGCCTCGACCCCGAGGCCGGGAGGTGTGGACGATGAGCTCGCCGCTCCCGCGAACCGATCCGGCCGCGCCGCCGGCGGCCGGCCCCGACGCCGGCCCCTGGGGTCTCGGCATCCTTCCGGAGCTGTTCTGGGCGCCCTCGGCGGCGTTCGGGCGTCTGGCGGTCCGGCCGGCCTGGCTGGGCCCGTTCCTCCTCGTGCTCGTGCTGCACGCGGCGGGGGCGTGGATCGCCCTGCCGACGGTCCTGCAGATCCAGATCGAATCCACGGAGAGCATGATGGACCGGCTCGGCCTCCCCGACGCGGAGCGCGAGGCGGCGCTGGCCGGCCTCCCGGACCCGGACGACCGCAGCCCCGGCGTGATCCTCCGGAACGTGGGCTCCGGCGTGCTGGGCGTGGCCGCGCTGGGGACCGTGGGGGCGCTCCTGATCCACCTGCTGGTCCGCGTGCTGGGGCACCCCGGCACGGTCCGCATGGCCTTCGCCCTGTTCTGGGCCGCCGCGATCGCCAGCGGGCTCGGTGCGCTCGTGAAGTACGGGCTGATGCAGGCGGCCGGGAGCATGGAGGTCACGCTCGGTCCCGGGGCCCTCTTCCCGGACCTGCCGTACCACTCGGCCCCGTCCATCCTGCTGGACCTGCTCGACGCGTTCTCCCTGTGGAACCTCGCGCTGCTGGGAATCGGCGCCTCGGTGATGTACCGGATCCCCCGTGGGGCGGCGTTCACCGTGGCCGGGATCTACTGGCTGTTCAAGGCGGTATTCACCGCGGGCTCGCGCTTCCTCGTCGCCTGGATGATGGGCGGCGGCTGAGCGCGCACGCAACCCGCGCCGGGGCCGACGCGTAGCTCCGGGACGGGTGTTCCCGCACGCGGGTCTACGTACGTACGGAGGTGTCGAATGTCGATCGTGGTGCCGGCGCTCCGGGGCGCGGCCGTCCTGTGCGTTGCCGTCCTGGCCACCCCGGCCGCGGCCGCGGTGCTCTCGCTCGAGGAGTGCACGCGCATCGCCCTGTCCAGGAACATCAGCGCCGAGCTGGCCCGCGGGGACCTGCGCTCCGCCTCCGCCGGCGTCACGCAGGCGCGCTCCGCCTTCCTGCCCCGGATCACCGCGGGCGGCTCCTGGACCAAGCCCGAGGAGAAGATCGAGGTGTTCCAGGGCGGCGAGTTCCGCTTCTACGACGAGACGTGGAGCGCGCGCGCGAGCGGCAGCCTGACGCTCTTCGACGGCCTCGGCAACTGGTTCAACTACGCGGCGGCACGGGACTCGCGGGAGTCCGCCGAGAACCGGTACGTGCGCGCGCGCCAGGACGTGGTCACGGAGACCGAGCGGTTGTTCTTCGAGGTGCGCCGGCAGGAGGCCCTGGCGGAGGTGCAGACGAAGGCGGTGGAGCTGTCCACCGAGCAGCTCAAGAAGACGCAGGCGATGAAGGACCTGGGCGCCGCCACGCAGGCGGACGTGCTGAAGGCCGAGGTGGACGACTCGAACAACCAGCTCGCCCTGCTGCGCGCGGAGCGGGACCTGGCGGTCGCGAAGGCCACGCTGTCCACGTACCTCGGGATGGACCCGCGCGAGGACCTGGAGCTGGCGGCCGAGGAGCCCGGCCTGGACGAGCCGATGCCGATGGACGCGGCGATCGAGCGGGCGCTGTCGACCAACGCGTCGCTCGCGGCCGCGCGCTCGGACCTCTCCGCCACACGCGCCTCCGTGCGGGCGGCGAAGGCGGAGCGCTACCCGTCGCTGTCCCTGAACGCCAGCACGAACTACTTCAACTTCGAGCTCGAGGACTTCGACGACGAGCACATCGAGTGGCAGTACGGCCTGTCCGTGGACTTCACGGTGTTCGACGGGTTCTTCACGAAGGGGTCGATCCGCCGCGCCGAGGCGGACCTGCTCAAGGCGCGCCGCGCCGCGGAGAGCGAGGAACGGGACGTGATCCTCGCGGTGCGGCAGGCGTGGCTGGACCTGGAGATCGCGCGGCGGTCGATCGAGGTGGGCGAGCGCGCGGTGCGCTCGTCGGAGGAGGATCTCCGTCTCGCCCAGGAGCGCTACCGCCTCGGCGAGGGCACCATCCTGGACGTGATCGACGCGCAGGTGAACCTGACGCGCTCGCGGACGGACCTGGTGAGCGCGCGGTTCGACGCGCGCGTCGCGCAGTCCGCGCTGCGCAGCGCGGTGGGCAGCCTGCGCGTTCCCGCGGAGGAGTGAGGCGGGCGGCGTGGGCCTCATCGAGATCCGGGGCGTATCGAAGCGCTACGACATGGGCGACGCGGAGGTCGTGGCGCTCGACGACGTGACGCTCGTGGTGGACGAGGGCGAGTACCTCGCCATCATGGGGCCGTCCGGGTCGGGGAAGTCCACGCTCATGAACATCGTGGGGTGCCTGGACCGGCCCACGTCGGGCAGCTACCGGCTCGGCGGACGCCCGGTGGAGGACTACTCGGACGACGAGCTCGCCCGGGTGCGCAACGAGAGCATCGGCTTCGTGTTCCAGACGTTCCACCTCATGCCGCGCGCGGACGCCTGGCACAACGTGGAGCTCCCGCTGGTGTACGCCGGCGTCCCGGCGTCCGAGCGCGCCGAGCGCGTGGAGCGCGCGCTGGCGGAGGTCGGGCTGGCCGACCGCTCCGGGCACCGGCCCTCCGAGCTGTCCGGCGGGCAGCGGCAGCGGGTCGCCGTGGCGCGCGCGCTGGTGAACTCGCCGGCCATCCTGCTCGCGGACGAGCCGACGGGGAACCTGGACACCCGCACCGGCGACGAGATCATGGCCCTGTTCGACCGCCTGCACGCCGGCGGGCGGACGCTCGTCGTGGTCACGCACGAGGAGGACATCGCGCGGCGGGCGCACCGGGTCGTCCGCCTGCGCGACGGGCGGATCGAATCGGACGAGCGCCTCGCCCCGTCCGCCGTCCCCGCGCCGGGAAGCCCGTGACCGCGCGCCGCCTCGCGGCGATCGCGGCCGCCGCCGCGGTCTGGGCGCCGGTCGCCGGGGCCGACGCCGGCGGGTTCCCCGCGCGTTCGCTGGGGCGGCCGGCCTTCGTCCTGGACATCAAGGAGGGCGCGAGCGCCGCGGATTCCGTGGACGTGGAGGTGTCGTGGGAGGTCGCGCTGCGCGAGCTGAGCTTCCGCCCGGAGGACGACGTGTACCGCGCCCGCTACGAGGTGGCGGTGATCTTCACCCGCGACGGCCGGCAGGCGGCCGCCGAGCTCACCGAGCGGCGCGTGCGGACGCGCACGCTGGCGGAGACGCGGGAGTCCGGCAAGGCGTCCCGCGGGCGGTACGCGGTGCGGCTGTCGCCGGGCGTCTACGACGTGCGCGCGACCCTCACGGACCGCGTGGCCAGCACGAGCTCGGCGCTCTCGGGGAAATACGAGATCCGCGCGGACCGCTCAGGAATTGGGTTGAGCGATCTGAGGCTCGTGCGGTACACGGAAGGCGGCGTCGAGCGCAATCCGGCACAGGATGTGCCGCTCGGCGAGGTCGGCCACGCGGTCCGGGTCACGGTCCGCGGCGCGGCGGGGGCGGAGGGGAGCGTACGGATCCGATGGCGATTCACCGGCCCGGGCGGTCGCGAGGTGGCGAGCGGGGACTCCGTGGTCGCCCTCCGTGGCGGCGGACAGGACGTGGTGGATCTCCCCATCGACGCGGCGGAGCTCACGCCCGGCCTGCACCGGGCGGAGGTGCGGTTCACGTCGGCCGCCCGGTCGGAGCGGCGCACGATCGACGTGAACGCGCAGGCCACCCCGGCCTGGTTCGCCTCCCAACGGGAGCGCGCCCTGGAGATCCTCTCGCTGTGCATCGACGACCGGGATGTGGACGCGCTGCGCGCCACGGCGGTCCCGGACTGGACCGCGGCGCTCGAGACGTTCTGGCGCGCCCGCGATCCGTCGCCCGGCACGCCGGAGAACGAGCTGACCCGCGAGATCCTGGCGCGCGTGGACGCGGTGTGCACGCTCTTCGTCGAACCGTTCCGCCATCCCGGCTGGAAGACGGACCGCGGACGCATCTGGATGCGCTACGGGCGTCCCGCCCGGCGCTCGGAGAGCACGGGGGACTTCGACCGTCCGTCCACCGAGATCTGGGAGTACGACGTCCCGCGCCACGTGTTCGTGTTCGTGGACCGCGGCTCCGGCGAGTACTGGCTCTCGGGCTGACCTGCCTCGCCGCCGGCTGCGCGCGCGGCGGGGATCCGGACGTGGCGCGGCTGGAACTCGCGTGGCAGGCGGACCCGGTGTCGCTCGATCCGGCGCGCGCGGTGGACGTCGTGGGCGGGAGCGCGGTCGCCCTGGCCTACGAGGGTCTCCTGGCGCTGGACGTCGACGGCACGCTCGTCCCGGGCATCGCGCGGCGCTGGGAGACCCCGGACGGCGGCCGCACCTGGCGCTTCGAGCTGGATCCCGCGGCGAAGGACTCCGAGGGCCGGCCGGTGACGGCGACGGACGTCGCGGCGTCGTTCCGCCGGCTGCTGGATCCGGACACCGCATCGCCCCGCGCGTGGGTGCTGGAGCGGGTGCTCGGGGCGGACGCGTTCCTCGCGGGACGCGCGGACTCGCTCGCCGGGCTGCGGGTCGGGGAGGGCGCGGTGGAGATCGAGCTGTCCGAGCCGTCGGGGTCCTTTCCGGCGCTCCTGGCCATGCCCGCCGCCGCGGTGCTGCCGGCGGGCGCGGCGCCCGACGGGCGCGTCGCCACGGGGCCGTGGGTGCTCGTGGAGCACGTGCGGGACTCGCACCTGCGGTTCCGTCGCAACCCGCACTGGCACGGGAAGCCTCCCGCGTTCGAGGAGCTGCGCGTGCGCATCCTGCCCGAGGACATGACGCGCGTGGCCGAGTTCGAGGTGGGCCGCCTCGACGTGCTCGAGGTGCCGGCCAGCCAGTCCGCGCGATTCCGCGACGACCCCGTGTACGGCCCCCGGCTGTCGCGGCAGGTCGTGCTCGCGGTGGAGTACGTGGGGCTGAACGGGGAGGATCCGGTGCTCCGGGACGCGCGCGTGCGGCGCGCGCTCAACCACGCGGTGAACGCGGACCTCATCCTGGAGCGCGTGCTCGAGGGGCGCGGCGTGCGCGCGGCGGGCGCCATCCCGCCCGGCCTGCCCGGGGGCGGGGCCGGAGTGCCGTACGCCTACGATCCCGCGCTCGCGCGGCGCCTGCTCGCGGAGGCGCGCGTTCCGGCGGATTGGGAGCTGGCGGTGTGGCAGCGGCCGAGCGCGCTGGCGTCGCAGGTGCTGGAGGCGGTCCAGGCGGACCTGGCCGCGGTGGGCGTGCGGGCCGTGCTCCGCGTGCGGGACTGGAGCGCGCTCAAGGCGTCCATCGACGCCGGCGAGGCGCCGGCCTTCTATGCGAACTGGTTCGCGGACTACCCGGACCCGGAGAACTTCCTCGTCCCGCTGTTCCACTCGCGCAACATCGGCGGCGGCGGGAACCGCGCGCGCTTCGCGGACCCGGAGGTGGACGCGGCGCTGGACGCGCTGGAGCGCGGCGAAGGGACGGACCGGGCGGCCGCGTGCGCGGCCGTCGACCGGCGCATCCACGCCGAGGCGCCGTGGATCTACCTGTGGCACCCCGCGTCCGAGGTGGTCGCGTCCGCACGCGTGGAGGGGTATCGCCCGTCCGTGGTGCCCGCGGCCCAGCGCTGGCTCGAGGTGCACCCCGCGGCGTCCGCGCGCCCGTGATCGCGCTCCTTCTCCGGCGCGCCGCGCAGGCGGTGCCGGTCCTGCTCGGCGTCACCTTCGTCGCCTTCCTCCTGACGTACAAGCTGCCCGGCGATCCGGCGCGCGCGCTGGCGGGGGAGCGGTACCGCGAGGAGGACCTCGCCCGCATCCGCACCGAACTCGGCCTCGACCGGCCGGCGCCGGTCCAGTACGCGGACTACGTGGGGCGCCTGCTGCGCGGGGACCTCGGGACGTCGTTCGCGACGGGCCGGCCGGTCGCGGTCGAGCTGGCCGAGCGCTTTCCGCGCACGATCCTGCTCGCGGTGGCGTCGCTCTCGGTGGCCGTGCTGCTGGGGCTCCTGCTCGGCGTGCTCGCGGCGCGGCGCCCGCACGGCTGGATCGACCGGCTGTCCATGCTCGTGGCGCTCGCGGGGCTCTCGCTGCCCGTGTTCGTCTCCGCGATCCTGCTGCTGTGGCTGTTCGCGGTGACGCTGCGGTGGCTGCCGCCGTCCGGGTGGATCGCGGACGACCCGCTGGCCTTCGTCCTGCCGGCCGCCACGCTGGGACTCCGCTCCGCGGCGATGCTCGCGCGGATGACCCGCGCCACGCTGGTGGAGGTGCTGGCGGCGGACTACGTGCGTACCGGACGCGCGAAGGGCTGCCCGGAGGCCGTCGTGCTCGTGCGCCACGCCCTGCGCAACGCGCTCGTGCCCGTGATCACGGTGGCGGGGCTCGACTTCGGCAGCTACCTCTCGGGCTCGGTGATCACCGAGTCCATCTTCGCGTGGCCCGGCGTCGGGCAGTTCGCCATGCAGGCCATCCTGCGCCGCGACTTCCCCGCGATCCAGGGCACGGTGCTGTTCCTGTCGCTGATCTTCGTGCTCGTGAACCTCGTCGTCGACCTCCTGTACGGCGCGCTCGATCCGCGCATCCGGCGGCAGTGGCTGGCGCGGGAGCGCGCATGAGCCGCGTGGCGACGCGGCTGCGCCGCGACCCGGTGACGTGGATCGCGGGCGGGATCCTGCTCGGGCTGATCCTGGCGGCCCTGCTGGCCGACGTCCTGTCCCCGCGCGGCCCGCTCGCGGGCGACCTGGCGCAGCGGCTCCTGCCTCCGGGGCCCGGGCATCCGTTCGGCACCGACGCCCAGGGGCGCGACGTGCTCGCGCGGACGCTGCACGGCGCGCGGCTGTCCCTCGCGGTGGGCCTCGGCGCGCGCATCCTGTCCATCCTGCTCGGCGGGACCCTCGGGCTCGTCGCCGGCTTCCGGGGCGGCGCGATCGACGCCTGGATCATGCGGCTGGCCGACGTCTTCTTCGCGTTCCCCTCGTTGCTGCTGCTGATCGGCATCACCGCCGCGCTCGAGCCCGGGCTGGGGGTGGCGGCGGCGGCCATCGGGGTCGTGGGCTGGGCCGAGGTGGCGCGTCTGGTGCGCGCGGAGGCCCTCCGCGTGCGGCAGCTGGACTTCGTGCAGGCCGCCCGCGCGCTGGGCGTGCGGGAGGGGCGCATCCTGTTCCGGCACGTCCTCCCGAACTGCGCGAGCCCGCTTCTCGTATCGTTCACGCTGGGGGTGGCCACCACGATGCTCGCGGAGGCGAGCCTCTCGTTCCTGGGCCTGGGCGCGCAGCCGCCCACCGCCAGCTGGGGCGCCATGGTGTCCGCGGGCAAGGACTTCCTCCGCACGGCGCCGTGGGTGGCGTTCTTCCCGAGCGTGTTCCTCGCGGCCGCGGTGCTCGCGCTGAACCTGCTCGGGGACGCCCTGCGGGACGCCACGGATCCGCGCGCGGCGCGCCCGCAGCGCCCGCGCCGGCGTCCCGCGGAAGCCCTTGCGCAGCGGGGCTCGGGGGGCGACCCTCATGGGTCGAAGGAGGCGCCGGCGTGAAGAGGCTCCGGAGAACGCGCGCGGATCGGGTGCTCGGCGGGGTGTGCGGCGGCGTGGCCCGCTACGCCGGGCTGGATGCGGACCTCGTGCGGCTGCTGTGGCTCGTGTCGGTCGCGCTGGCCGGGCTCGGGGTGCTCACGTACCTGGCCGGGCTGTACCTCCTGCCGGAGGCGGAGGAGCCTTCCGGCGGGCCGGTCCCGGCGGCGAAGCTCATCGGATTCGGGCTGCTGTTCCTCGGCATCCTGTTCTTCTTCCGGACCTTCGACGCGAAGGTGCTGGATCCCACCGTGCTGGCCTTCTGGAAGATCGAGGCCCTCGGGCCCTTGGTCCTGCTGGCCGGGGGGGCGTTCCTGGTCTGGCCGCGGATCCGCGGCTTCCTCGGCACCCGGGGCCACCGTCCCTTGCGTTCCCTGACGGATCGCGTCCTGGCGGGTGTGGCCGGCGGCATCGCGCGGGAGTGGGGGACGGATCCGAACGTGGTCCGGCTCGCGTTCGTGGCGGCGGCCTCGCTGACCTTCGGACTGGCGGTCCTGGTGTACCTCCTGCTCATTCTGGTGCTTCCGGAGGAGCCGGTGGGCGTGTCCGGCCCCGGCGGCCGGCCTCCGCTGCCGCCTCCCCCGGCCGGGGGCGCCGATCAAGCCGTTCCGGGGGAAGGCCGATGATCCGGCAGAACGCCGAGGACCGGGCGCGGCCATGCTGCTGAAGCTGCTGTTCGCCCTGCTCGTGGGGTACCTGCTGTCCCGCCTGCTCCGTGGATCGCGGCGGCCGCCGGCCCCACCCCGCCGCGACGCGGCCGCCGGCCGCCGGCTCGATCCGGACCGGGCCGTGCGGGCCTCCTGGTCCGAGGTGGAGAGCGACGCCAAGGGGGGAACGGGCGAGCGCTGACGGGCGGGGGGGGCGCGTGTACTTCTTCTTCTTCTACCCCGTCGGCACCGAGTCCCGTCTCCGGCGTCCCCCGCTCGGCACCGGCATCCTGCTGGCCATCCTGCTGGGGCTGTACCTCCTGCGCCACACGCACCCCGCGTTCTACCTCGAGCTCGTGAGCGCGTCGTTCCGGCCGGCGAACCCGCGGCTCGTGGACGCGGTCCTCTCGCTGTTCCTGCACGGCGGCTGGCTGCATCTGCTGGGGAACGCGCTGTACCTGGCGATCTTCGGCCGGCAGATCGAGGGCAGGCTCGGCTTCGCGCCGCTCGCCGCGCTCTTCCTCGGCGGCGGGATCGTGGCGTGCTGGACGCAGGCGCTGCTCACGCCGCCCGACGCGTGGAACCGCGGCGCGCCGCTCATCGGCGCGTCCGGCAGCGTGGCCGCGCTCCTCGGCGCCACGATGGTCCGCTTCCCGCACGTGCGCGTGCGCGTCCTGTGGGTGCTGTTCGCGCTGCTCGGCGGCATGAACCGGGGCGGCGTGGCGCTCGTGCCCGCGGCGCTCGCCTGCCTCGTCTGGTTCGCGATGCAGTTCGCCTACGGTCTCGTGGCGTGGGGAACCGGCGGATCGTCCACGGCGTACGCCGCGCACGGCGGCGGCTTCGTGGCCGGGCTGCTGGCCGGCGTGGCGCTGGGATACCCGGCCGCGGCGCAGCGCGAGATGCACCGCGCGAAGGCGCTGCGGTATTTCGAGCGCGGGGACTGGCACGCGGCGGCCGGCGAGCTCACGGAGCACCTGCGCCGCAGCCCCGAGGATCGCGAGGCGCGCGCGCTGCGTGCCCGCTGCTGGATCGTGCTGGGCCGCGCCGGGGAGGCCGGCGCCGAGTACCAGCGCGCCATCCGCGACGCCGCCCGCGCGGGAGCGGTGCCCGAGCTGGCGCGCCTGGTGGAGGAGATCCGCCGCTACGGCCTGTCGTCCGGCATGGATGCGCGCACGCTGCTGCGCCTGGCGTTCGACCTGCAGAAGGCGGGCCGGGCCGCGGCCGCGGCGGCGGTGTTCGAGGAGATCACGGACCGTTTCCCGCAGGGCGAGCTGTCCGAGCTCGCGCTGATCCGCCGGGCGGAGACGATGTGGAGCGAACTCGGCGACTACGACGGCGCGCTGGCGGACTACGCGAAGCTGCTCGAGATGCACCCCGAGAGCGAGTGGCGGGACCTCGCCGAGGCCCGCCTCCGCTCGATCCGGGTGCTGACGGGGCAGGGCGCGGCTACGAGCCGCCCAGGCACTTCGACGCGACGACCGCGGCCTTCAGCTCGTCCGCCGAGCGCAGCTTGACCTCCACCGTGCCGCCGATCACGCCCTCCAGCGACAGCGTGCACGGCGAGAACAGGCCCGCCGCCTTGGCGGCATCGCTGGACCAGAGCACCACGTTCGCGTCCACGTACTTCTCGGGATCGGGGCTCTGCACCCAGAGCACGGCGGAGCCGTTCTCGCGGTGCATGGGGTTGGCGCTGATGCGGAACGTGCCGTCGGCGAGCGTGTTCGTGGCCGAGACCGTGACCCCGTCCGCGAACAGCTTGACCGGCACGCCCATCAGCGGCTTGCCGGCGCCGTCCGTCACGCGCCCCTCGACGGCGACCGACGCGGCGTCGGCCCGCTGCGGCACGGGCGAGCTGCCGGACCGCCCCGCGACGTCCCGGGTGTCGGGCGGCTCCGGCGGCGGGGCGGGATCCCCGGGCGCGGCGAACGCCAGGGAGGCGAAGACCAGAAGTCCCGGACCGGCGTGCAGAAGGGATCGCATGCCCATACCTTCGTTTCCTCGGGGAGGGGTGACCTCCGCACCGTACGATCCCCCGGGCGGTCCTGTCAAATCGGGGTCCCGTCGCCGGAACCTGCGTAGCGACAGGCTCTTGACGCTCCCGGCCGCCGGTTCTACGATGCGCCCAGGCATGTCCGGACCGGGGTATCCCGGATTCCGGGGACGCAACCGGAGATCGGCCGGGACCGCCGGCGGAGACGAGGCTCGTGGCCACCACCCACGTGGACGTGAAGGCCCCGCGCACCTTGGCCCTGGACGTCCTGGTCGTCGTGATGGCGGCCGTGCTCGTCGCGTTCCTGCTCGCCACCATGAACGTCCGCCGGGAGGAGGCCGCCGTGGTCACGGCGTGCCACGAGCGGTTGATGGCGCTGGCCCAGGCCGAACAGGGCTACCTGATCAAGCACGGGCGCTTCGCCGACGACCTGGACGCCCTGCGGCCCTTCCTCGAGCCCGAGTACCGGAACATGCCGTACACGTGCCCCATCACGGGACTCGATCTGGAGGTCGTGGTGCAGGGGCAGAAGTACATCCTGCTGGCGCCGGGGACCGGCTACAGCGTGATGACGGGCGACCCGAACTGGTGAGGACGACGTCGGGACGCGGGACGGGGCGCGGGCGCCGTCACTCCTTCCAGTGCTTGTTCTCGATGTCGCGGAGCATGATGTCGATCTGCTCCTTGATGCGGACCTCGGCGCTGGGCTCGAACAGGGCCTTCTCGATCCGCCCCATCTCGTCCCTCTTGACGTAGCGGAGCGACTTGAGAACCTCGATCGGGACGAGAATGTCGCGCGACACGCGCACCTCGACCGAATCCCCATCGCAGTGGGCGTTCGGGCTGTTGAACGGGTTCATCCCCAGCGCCCAGCCGTGCGCCAGCATGCCGGCCAGCGCGATGCGCAGCCGGTTCCAGCTCTGGTCGGTCTCCAGGTTGAGTCCTCCGCGGAGCCGCTCCATCAGCCCGTCCACGACCGGGACCATCTTCTCGAGGATGTCCGGATCCAGCTTCACCTTGACCAGGTTGACGAACATCTGGTCGAGGATGTCGCGCGTGTTGGGCATGGCGGGGGCTGTCCTCGCGTCGCGGGGATTCGGGACCGTACGGCAAGGAATCGGCCGGACGGCGCGCGGACTTGAATCGCGCGGCGCGGCGCCGGCGGCGCTCGTCGTCGCGGTCCTCGCGGCGGTCCTCTGGGCGGTGCACGCCGCGCCGGCGGCGGCCGCGGTCTCGCTGAGCCCGCCCGTCGTGCGGCCCGCGTACTTCACGCCGAACGGGGACGGCCGCAACGACTCCGCCGAGCTCTCGTTCGTCCCGGGGGCGGACGGGGACTCCGTCGCGGTGCGCGTGGAGGTGCGGCGGGCCGGGGACGACGTGCTCGTGGACACGCCGCGGCCGCAGGCGAACGTGCCGGCCGGCGAGTCGCTCGTCACCGTGTGGGCGCCCGCGGCGGTCGCGGAGGGAGCCTACCGATTCGACATCCTGGTCACCGACGGCGTGGACTCCGTCACGGACTCGGTGGCGGTCGTGGTGGATCTCACGGCGCCCCTTGTCACGCTGGGTGCGGTGGCGCCGAACCCGTTCGATCCCGCGGCGCCGGCGCCCGCGGACTCGCTGTACGTGCCGGTCACGGTCGTGTCGGACTCCACCACCGGCACGGTGGTGCGCATCCTCACGGAGACGGGCGGGCTCGTGAAGCAGCTCGGGACCTTCCCGGGGTCGGGTTCGTCGGTATTCACGTGGGACGGGAAGGGCGCCTCGGCGGCGGCGCAGGCCAGCGGCCGGTACCTCGTGCGCGCGGTCGCCACCGATCTCGCCGGGAACGCGGACACCACCGCGCAGTCGATCACGCTGGACCGGGAAGCCCCCACGTTCCCCGCGGCGGCGGACACGGTGCAGACCGACAGCATGCCGTTCACGTTCCGCGGGAGCGCGCTGGACCTCGACCGCGTCGTGGCCGTGGAGACGAGCGTGGACTCCGGCGCCACGTACCAGGCGGTGGATTCGTTGTCGGCGCCGGCGGCCCTCGTGCAGTGGGCCACGCTGCTGGACTATCCGGGCGCCGTGCCGGGCTTCTCGCGCCTGCTGGTGCGCGCGTACGACGCGGCCGGCCACGTCGCGCGCGACACGATGGTCGTGGCGTTCGACGACGAGATCCCCGTTCCCGTCGAGTCCGTCGTGCTCGGGGGCGGCACCGTGCGGGACGGCGGGACCGTTCGCATCCGGACCGTGTGGAGCCTCGCCGGGCTGGACGTGAGCGCGAACTTCGCGCTGCTGGACTTCGACTACGCCGCGGGCGACGAGTCCGTGGTGGAGTCCCCGCCGGGCACGTACACGATCACCTACCGCGTCTCGCCGTCGAACATCCGGCGGGCCGAGGCGCACGATGTCACCCTCCGCGCGTCCACCGGGATCGTCGCCGGGCGGGACACGGTGTCGGTGGTGCTGGAGGAGGGCGGACCGCGCGCGGACGAGCTCGTCGCGGTGAGCCGCAACCGGTTCGACCCGGATGCCGGGGAGACCGTCACGATCGCCGCGGATCGCGGCACCGTGGGCGTGTCCGTGACGGTCGCGAACCTCGCGGGGCAGGTGGTGCGGGAGCTCGCGGGGACCGGGTTCGCGGAGTGGGACGGGCGCGGCGAGGACGGCGGCGTCTGCGGATCCGGCGTGTACTTCCTGCGCGTGACCGTGGAAGGGGAGACCGAGACCCGCCGCGTGGCGGTGCTGCGCGGAGGCGGATCGTGATCCGCGCCGCGGGCAGGGCGCTGGTGCTCGCCGGGTTCGTGCCGATCGCCGCCGCGGCAGACGACACCGGCCGCCCCGGGTTCCAGTTCCTCAACCTCGGCACCAGCGCGCGCCTCGAGGCGCTCGGCGGCACCGGCGGCGTGTTCGCGGAGGGAGCCGACGCGCTGGACTGGAATCCGGCGCGACTCCTGGAGGCGCCCGGGCGGTCGGCCACGGCCAGCGGCTTCAACTGGATGGAGGACGTGGTGGGGGTGCACGCCGCGTTCGCGCAGCCCACCTCGTTCGGCGCGGTGGGGCTGGGGGTGCGCTCGCTCGCCGTGGACTCCTTCGACAACACCGCGCTCGAGGACCCCGTGGACCAGTCGGACGTGGCGGTCTCCGCCGGCGTCGCCTCCCGGGTGCGCGGCAACCTGTCGGCCGGACTGGGGGCGAAGCTCATCCGCAGCTCCCTGGCCGGGGAGGACGCCTCCGGCTTCGGCGTGGATGCGGGGGTGAACTACCGCTGGGTGCGGGACTGGGACCTCACGGCCGCGGTGCGCAACGCCGGGCCGGCGATCGCGTACGGCAACGGGCCGGAAGACCGGCTGCCCACCCAGGTCCGGGCCGGCCTGGGCGGCAAGGTCGCCGCGTTCCGCTTCGGGGTGGAGGGGGTCTGGGAGAACGGGCCGGGGGCCGCCGGAACCGCGGGGGCCGAGTACCGGTTCCTGGGACGGGCCGCGCTGCGCGCGGGCAGCCGTCTGGGCGGACCGGAGTCGGTCGTGGACGCCTGGGCCGTGGGCGCCGGGGTGGACGTGCGCCCGGGGCTTCGCGTGGACTACGCGTTCCGGGACGGGGACCTCGCCGCGAGCCACCGGATCGGGCTCGCGTGGACGGCGGGGGCACGGCCGGAGGGGGGCAACGAGGCGAGGAGCCCGCGGGCGTTCTATGCGGACGTGGCGGATCGCGCGCTGGACGACGCGCTGGAGAGCGGCGCTCCCGGCGCGGCCGGGGACTCGGTGGTCGTCCGGCCGGCGGCGGAGCACGTGGCGGGGGATCTGATCGCGGAGCGTCTCGCGGAGTTGCTGCGCGCCCGCGGGTTCCGCGTGGATCTTCGCAAGGCGGTCCCCGTCCTTTCGGACAGCCTCCGGCAGGCGCAGGCCGCGATGTTGCAGGAGCAGGGATTGACCCGGGAGGTGGATCTGCCTCTCATGGAAGTGGCTGTCCGGACGTCGACGTACGAACACGTCCGGGCGTGGCGGGACCGGTGGATCGGTCCCAAGACGGTGGAGCGGGCGGCACAGGTGGAGGTGGGGCTGGCGTGGAGGCTGCCCGGGGACGAGGAGCCGACGTGGACGTCGGCCGGATCCGCATCCGACACCGAGAGGGTCGCGGCGGATCGCATCCCGGAGTCGGAAGGCTACCCGCGCGCCGGCGGCGTCGCGGGATCCGGGAAGCCGAACCGGCTCGTCGAGCCCGCCATCGTCACGGGGATCGTCGCCGCGCTCGCCGCGTTGTTCTTCTCGAACCGCAACGTGGGTAGCTAGGTCGGGCGGGAGCCCGACGAAGCGGGGGAGCCGATGCGAAGGACCCTGGGCCGCGGAGCCGCCGCGCTCCTCGGATGCGCGATCGTCCTGGCGGGAGCGGGTTGCTCCGGCCGCAGCGTGCCCGTGGACGCGGCCCCCGACGAGATCCTCACCGCCGCCCAGCGGAAGCTGGACGCCCAGGACTGGTACGACGCGGCCGAGCTGTACGAGCTGTTCCTGCGGAACCACCCGGGATCGGCGCAGGCGCCGCAGGCGAAGATCCGTCTCGGCGACGCCCGCTTCGGTCTGGGGGAGTACCTCGTGGCGCGCACGCACTACGAGGATGTCGTGCAGGACTTCCCCGCCTCCACCTGGGTGGAGGAGGCCCGCTGGGGAATCGCCCGTTGCTCGTACGCGTCCATCCACGCCTGGGACCGGGATCCCACGGAGACGGAGCGGGCGCTCGCGCGTCTCGAGGAGTTCAAGGCGGACCACCCCTCGAGTCGTTTCCTGCCCGAGGTCGACGCCGCGGTCGCGGACTGCCGCGACCGGCTCGCGCACCGGGAGTTCGACGCGGGGCGGTTCTATGCCCAGCAGCGCCGGCCCCGCTCGGCCAAGATCCAGTTCCAGTACGTGCTCGACACCTTCCCGGAAACGGAGTGGGCCCCCAGGGCCTGCCTCGCGATCGGGGAGATCTACCGTCTGCGCGGCAAGGCCGCGGAGGCGGAGCGTTACCTCCGTCGGGTCGTGATGGATTGGCCCGACACCGAAGCATCCCGGCAGGCCGCCGAATCGCTCTCGACCCTGGGCATCGCCCGGGCCGGGATGCAGGAGGCGCCGTGAGCCTGCGCGTCGGGATCTTCGGCGGGACGTTCGATCCGATCCACGTCGGCCACCTGGTCGTCGCCGAGCAGGCGCGCGACCGGCTGGCGCTGGATCGCGTGGTCTTCGTGCCGGCCCGCGTGCCGCCCCACAAGCCGGGGGCGAGCGCCGGGGCGGAGCACCGGTTCCGCATGACCTGCCTGGCTGTCGAGGACAATCCGGGATTCGCGGTCTCGGATCTCGAGCTGCGCCGGGAGGGACCGTCGTACACCGTGGACACGCTGCGCGCGCTCCGGGCGGACGAGCCCGGGGACGCGCGGCATTACCTATTGCTCGGAGCGGACTCCGCCCGGGACCTGGAGCAGTGGAAGGACGTGGACGCGCTGCTCGAGGATTCGACCGTCGTCGTGCTGGGCCGCCCCGGCGTGGAGCAGGACGACCTGCCTCCGCGCGTCGGGAGCCGCGCGACGTTCCTCCCCACGCCCCTCCTGGAGATCTCCTCGACGGAGATCCGCCGCCTCGTGCGGGATGGAGGGACGGTCCGGTACCTCGTGCCGGTCCGCGTGGAGGAGTACATCCGGTCGGAGGGCCTGTACCGCTCCTGAAAGGGAGCACCGTGACGCAGGACACGAAGTCCCCGGACGGCCGGGGCACGCGGGAACGCCGTCGCCGGTCGCGCGGCGGGCGACGCCGGGGCGGCAAGGGCGGATCGGGATCGTCGTCGCCGCAGTCGGAGCGCGGCGGGCGCAAGGGCCGCGACGGGGACACCTTCCGCGAGATCATCGTGAACGCGGAGCCCGGGCAGACGCGGGTGGCCATCCTCGAGGACGGCCAGCTCGTGGAGTACATGATCGAGCGCCCGGAGCAGCGCCGCATCGTGGGCGACATCTTCAAGGGCAAGGTCACCGCCATCCTGCCGGGGATCCAGGCGGCGTTCCTGGACATCGGGCTGGAGAAGGGCGCGTTCCTGCACGTCTCGGACCTGAGCCCGGACCCGGACAAGCTGGAGCTGGACGACGACGACTCCGGGGAGACGCGGCACTCGCGGGACGGCGGGCGCCGGGTCCCGATCGAGGAGGCGCTCAAGAAGGGCGACGAGCTGCTCGTGCAGGTGATGAAGGAGCCCATCGGCACGAAGGGCCCGCGCGTCACCGCGCAGGTCACGCTGCCGGGGCGGTTCGTGGTGCTGATGCCGGACATGGACCACGTGGGCGTGTCCCGCAAGATCGACGACCGGAACGAGCGGCAGCGGCTGCGCCAGATCATCCAGAAGCACCGGCCGCCGGGCGTGGGCGTCATCACGCGGACCGTGGGCTCCGGGGAGCCGGAGGAGGCGTTCGCCTCGGACATCCGGTACCTGCACTCCACGTGGCAGAAGATCCAGAAGGAGTCCGCGAAGAAGAGCGCGCCGTGCCTCGTGCACCAGGACATGACGCTCACGACCGGTCTCATCCGGGACATCTTCTCGGACCACTTCGACCGCCTGCTGGTGGACGACGAGGCGGAGTACGACAAGATCCTCGAGTACGTGGAGTCGATCTCGCCGGAGCTGTCCGAGCGGATCGAGCTGTACGACGAGGAGGTCCCGATCTTCGACTCCTTCGAGATCGAGCCGGAGCTGGAGAAGACCCTGCACCGCAAGGTGTGGATGAAGAAGGGCGGCTACCTCTGCATCGACCAGGCGGAGGCGCTCATCGCGATCGACATCAACACCGGCCGGTTCAAGGGCAAGTCGGACCAGGAGGAGACGATCTTCCGCTGCAACCTGGAGGCGGCGCGCGAGATCCCGCGGCAGCTCCGGCTGCGCGACATCGGCGGGTTGATCGTGATCGATTTCATCGACATGGCCAGCGAGGAGAACCGCGTGGCCGTCCTGGAGGAGCTCCGCCGGCACCTGAAGAACGACCGCGCGCGCACGAAGACGTTCCCGGTGTCCGAGCTGGGCCTGGTGGAGATGACCCGCCAGCGCGTGCGGCCGGCCATGACGTCGTACTACTCGGTCGTGTGCCCCGCCTGCGACGGCACCGGCCACATCCTGTCCCCGGAGACGATGCTGGCGAAGATCGAGCGCATCCTGCGCCGCGCCGGGCGGAACTCGCTCTTGCCGCGGATCGAGGTGCGCGTGCACCCGACGCGCGCGGACTACCTCCTGGAGGAGGGCTTCGATCGCATCGCGTCCCTGGAGAACCGGTACGACGTCGCGGTGGATGTGCGCGAGGACCGCGACATGAAGCACGACGACATGCGGGTCCTGGACGACCGCGGCCGCGACATCACCAATCGATTCGGGTAGGTCCGCGGGACGTGTGACCGCGGGGGCGCGGCGAGGGGGCGGGGCGTGCGGCGGCTGGGCCCGGCGGGCGGGCGGATGGGCCGGGCGACCCGGTACCCCTCTCGCGGGCCTCTGCGCGCGAACGCACCGCGCCCTTCGGGCGC
>CAYYFX010000047.1:0-28698 GCA_964471155.1 uncultured Gemmatimonadota bacterium
CGGACTCGGGCCTCGACATCGACGCGCTCCGCATCGTCTCGGACGGCATCAACGCCCTGCGCGGGCCGGACCGCGCCATGGTGCTGATCACGCACTACCAGCGGCTGCTGAACTACGTGCAGCCGGACCACGTGCACGTGCTCGTGGCCGGCCGCATCGCGCGGTCGGGCGGCAAGGAGCTCGCCCTCGCGCTCGAGGAGAAGGGCTACGCCTGGCTCGAGGACGAGGCCCGTTCCGCGGCCTCCCGGTCGTAGGGGGACGCCATGGCCACCACCACGGAAGGTCGCGGGATCCGCGGCACCTGGGAGACGTTCGAGGGGACGGGGGCCGTCGCTTCCGCACGCGTGCGGGAGATCCGGCACGACGGCTTCCGTCGCTTCGAGCGCCTCGGGTTCCCCACGCTCAAGCACGAGGAGTGGCGCTTCACGGACGTGTCCGCGCTGGCCTCCACCCCGTTCCCGCTCGCGGACGCGCCGGCCAAGCGGCCGGACCCGGCCCGCTGGCTGTTCGACGGGATGGCGGGGCCCCGGCTCGTCTTCGTGAACGGCCGGTACGACCCCACCCTCTCCTCCCCCGCCGCCTTCCCGGACGGGGCCGTTGCCTCCTCCCTGGGGGATGCGTTCCGCACGCACGGGCCGCTCGTGGAGCGGCACCTGGACCGGCTCGCGGGCGCGGACGACGAGGCCTTCACCGCGCTGGGCTCGGCCTTCCTGGCGGACGGCGCGTTCGTGCACGTGCCGCGCGGCGTGCGCCTGGACGCGCCGGTGCACGTGCTGTTCCTGGTCGTCCCGGGGGCCGCGCCCGCGATGACGCACCCGCGCGTCCTCGCCGTCGTGGAGGACGGGGCCTTCGCGCAGATCGTCGAGGACCACGTGACGGCGGGGGACGGCCGCTGCTTCACGAACCCGGTGACGGAGATCGTGGTGGGCGACGGCGCCACCGCGCACCACTACCACCTGGGCCGCGGCAGCGAGAACGCCTGGCGGATCTCGTCGTTGTACGTCGAGCAGGGCGCCGGCACGGACTTCGAATCCCACTCCGCGCTGCTCGGCGGGGCGCTGGTGCGCAACAACGTCTTCCCCGCCCTGCGCGGCGAGGACTCCGAGAGCCTGCTGAACGGCCTGTACGTCCCGCGCGGCACGCAGCATCACGACAACCTCATGCGCGTGCGGCACGCGGAGCCGAACTGCCGGAGCCGCCAGTACTACCGCGGCATCCTGGAGGACTCCGCCCGCGCCATGTTCACGGGTCGGATCATCGTGGACCCGGGCGCGCAGAAGACGGACGCGGTGCAGTCGAACAAGAACCTCCTGCTGTCGGACCAGGCCTTCGTGGAGACGAAGCCCCAGCTCGAGATCTACGCGGACGACGTGAAGTGCACCCACGGCGCCACGATCGGGCAGATCGACGACGAGGCGGTGTTCTACTGCCGCGCCCGCGGGATCCCCGAGGCCGAGGCCCGACGCCTGCTCGTGTTCGCGTTCGCCAACGAGATCTTCGAGCGCATGGACCTCGCCCCGGTGCGGCGCGCGCTGCAGGACGCCGTCTCGGCCCGGCTGGCCACGCGCGGGGGAAGGACGGCCTGATCATGCGGACCGGCACGGAGACCCCGGCGCACCTGGACGCGGCCCGCGTCCGCGCGGAGTTCCCCATCCTCGCCCCCGGCGCGGACGGGCGCCGCGTGGTGTACCTGGACTCCGCCGCCACGACGCAGAAGCCGCGCGCGGTGCTGGACGCGATCACCGAGTACTACGCCACCACGAACGCGAACGTGCACCGCGGCGTGCACCGGCTCAGCCAGCGGGCCACCGAGGCGTACGAGGACGCGCGGCACCGCATCGCGCGCTTCGTGGGCGCCGCGGAGCCGGGCGAGATCGTGTTCACGCGCGGCGCCACCGAGGCCATCAACCTCGCGGCGCACTCCTGGGCGGTGCCGAACCTGGGCCCGGGCGACGAGATCCTGGTGTCCGGCATGGAGCACCACTCGAACATCGTGCCCTGGCAGATGGTGCGGGACATCACGGGCGCGAAGCTCGTGGTGGCCCCCATCGACGACGCGGGCGAGCTGGACCGCGCGGAGTTCGAACGGCGGCTGTCCGCGCGGACGAAGCTCGTGGCGGTGGTGCACGCGTCCAACGCCCTCGGCACCGTGAATCCCGTGGCGTGGATCGCGGAGCGCGCGCGGACCGTCGGCGCGCGGGTCCTCGTGGACGGAGCGCAGGCCGTGGCGCACCTGCCGGTCGACGTGGCGGGGCTCGGGTGCGACTTCTACGCGGCGTCCGGGCACAAGATGTTCGGGCCCACGGGCATCGGTTTCCTGTGGGCGAAGGCGGAGCTGCTGGACGCCATGCCGCCGTGGATGGGCGGCGGCGACATGATCCGCTCCGTCACGTTCGAGCGCACGCTGTACGCGCCGCCGCCGGCGAAGTTCGAGGCGGGGACGCCGCACATCGCGGGCGCCATCGGGCTCGGCGCCGCCGTGAAGTGGATCGAGGGCGTCGGCGTGGCGCGGATCGCGGCGCACGAGGCGGACCTCCTGGAGTACGGCTTGGACGTGCTGGGGCGCGTGCCCGGCCTCCGGATGATCGGCGCCCCGCGCGAGCGCTCCGGGGTGCTGGGCTTCACGCTGGACGGCATCCACCCGCACGACGTGGGCACGGTGCTGGACCACGAGGGCGTCGCGGTGCGCACGGGGCACCACTGCGCGCAGCCGGTGATGGAGCGATTCGGCGTGCCCGCCACCGTCCGCGCGTCGCTCTCGGTGTACAACGGCCGGGACGACCTGGACGCGCTCGTGCACGGGCTCGCGCGCGTCCGCGAGATCCTCGGGTGAGGGGAGTCATGGAATCGGAGCTGCGCGAGCTGTACCAGCAGGTGATCCTGGACCACCACCGCAAACCCCGGAACCGCCGGGAGGTGGAGGGCGCCAACCGCCGGGCCGAGGGGTTCAACCCGCTGTGCGGGGACCACGTGACGGTGCAGCTTCGGCTGGACGGCGACGGTCGCTGCGAGGACGCCGGGTTCACGGGGTCCGGCTGCGCCATCTGCACCGCGTCCGCGTCCATGATGACCGAGGCCGTGCGCGGCAAGACGCGCGAGGAGGCGGAGGCCCTGTTCCAGGGATTCCACCGCCTGGTGACCGGCACCGAGGACGCGGCCACCGCCGCGCTGCGGCTCGGCAAACTGGCGGTGTTCGCGGGCGTGCGGGAGTTCCCCGTCCGCGTGAAGTGCGCGTCGCTGCCGTGGCACACGTTCCACGCGGCGGCCACCGGAGAGGACGAGCGCGTCACCACCGAGTGATGCGCACAGGCGGAGGAGGACCATGGAACACCACGCGCCCGGGACCGACGGCCCCCCGGCCGGAATCAAGTACGACGGGGACCGGACCTTCCGCGAGCCCATCGTGGCCGCGCTGAAGACGATCTACGACCCGGAGATCCCGGTGGACATCTACGAGCTGGGACTGGTGTACGGCGTGTCCGTGGCGGAGGACCGGAGCGTCCGCGTGGAGATGACGCTGACCTCGCCCGCGTGCCCGTCGGCCGAGGCCATCCCGGTGGAGGTGAAGGACAAGATCCTCGGCATCGAGGGGATCGAGGGCTGCAACGTCAGCATCGTGTGGGATCCGCCGTGGACGCCGGACCACATGTCCGAGACGGCGCGGGTCACGCTGGGGTGGTGGTAGCCGCGGCGCGCCGCCCTCACGGGGCGATGCGGTTCCCCGCGGCGTCCTCGGCCGTGAGCGCCTCCACGGGGCACACGCGGCAGGCCTCCACGATGGCGTCGCGCGCGGTGCGGTCCGCGCCGGCCGCGAAGGCGGCGACGCCCTCGTCGTCGATCCGGAACAGGTCCGGCTCCACCTTCACGCAGTTCGCGGAGCCGATGCACGTGCGGCGGTCGATCCGGACGGTCACGTCGCCGATCTTGCGTTCGACGGTGTCGCTCATGGCAGGCTCCTCGAACCGGTCGGGCGCGGGCGGCCGGCTTGACCGCCCCCGCCCCCGTTCGTAACCATGTTCCGCAAGGCGGTCAAGCCCGCCGAGAGACGGAGGATCCCGTGACCGAGCCCGAGGCCCCTGCCCACCCCGAGGCGCCCATCGTCGTCACCGAGGCGGCCGCGCGCGCCATCCTGGCCCGCGCCGTGCGCGAGGGGTCGCCCGGCGCGCCGCTACGGGTCCGGATCAAGGGCGGCGGCTGCTCCGGCGCCACCTACGTCATGACCTACGAGGCGGACGGACCGAAGGAGAAGGACTTCGTCACCACGCAGCACGGCGCCACGGTGCTGGTGGACCCGCGCTCCGTCGTGTTCGTGAAGGGGTCGACCCTGGACTACAAGGCGGAGCTCATGAGCCAGCGGTTCGTGTGGACGAACCCGAACGCGAAGAGCAGCTGCGGCTGCGGGGAGTCCTTCGCGATCTGACGGCGTCGCGGCCGGCCCGGCGCCTTGCCCGTCCCCTGCCCCATGTCCGATTCCCGCCCTCCGGGGCGCGATTGGTGTCGTGCGGCCCGACCCGGGCGGCACGTCCCGTCGTCCCGGAGGAGTCCCATGCCGCCCTTCGTCGCGCGTGCCGCCGCCCTCTGGCTCGCCTGCGCCGTCCCCGCCGCCGCCGCCCCCAGCGTGATCCTGTTCGCGGACTTCGATGACGAGCCCTTGGACCAGCCCATCGGCACCGGCGGCGCGGCGCTCGGCCAGCCCGTCCAGGTCTCCGCGGGCATCCACGCGCGGGTCCGCTCCGGCCCCTTCCCCACGCCGTGCCTCGCCCTCGCGGACTCCTCCGCCGGCGCCGGCTCCGCCCGCTTCGAGTTCCACGACGCCGCGGAGATCACCGAGGGCACGGTCACGATCACGGCGTCCCTGCGCTTCCACGAGATCGAGAACTTCTACGTGTACGTGCGCGAGGCGGGCTCCGTGGCGACGAGCCACCTCAACCTGTCGTTCTACGAGGACGGGCTGGTCTGGCACCGGGGCATCGACGGCAACAACTACTCCGCGGGCGGGTACGTTGCGGGTCCCGTTCTGGACCTCCTGATCCGCTTCGACATCGCCCCCGACGGCGCCGGCGGCTACGAGGGAGACTTCGACATCGTCCTCGACGGCGTGCCCCACGCCACGGATTACCCGTTCAGCGCGCCGCGCGGGATCGGGTCCGTGCTGTTCGGGATCCTGAACGACGCGGACTTCGACGGCACGTTCGCCGTGGACGACCTGGTGGTCACGGTCGACTCGCCCACGACGTCGATCGGCTCCTCGCCGTGGGGACCGAGCTCCTGGGGCGGCGTGAAGGCGTCGTTCCGCGAGGCGGCCCGGCGCTAGACGGCGACCGGCGCCGCGATGCGGGGATGCGGTTCGTAACCCAGGAGGCGCACGTGCTCCTCGCGGAAGGCGAGGAGGTCGGTGACGGACGGATCCAGCGCGAGCCGCGGCAGCGCCCGCGGCTCGCGCGCGAGCTGCGTGCGCGCCTGCTCCACGTGGTTGAGGTACAGGTGCACGTCGCCGAACGTGTGCACGAAATCCCCCGGCGCGAGTCCCGTGGCCTGCGCCATCATGCACGTGAGCAGCGCGTACGACGCGATGTTAAAGGGCACGCCGAGGAACACGTCCGCGGAGCGCTGGTACAGCTGGCAGGAGAGCCGCCCGCGTCCCACGTGGAACTGGAACAGCAGGTGGCACGGCGGCAGCGCCATCCGCGGCACGTCCGCCACGTTCCAGGCGCTCACGATCATGCGGCGGGAGGCGGGGTCCTCGCGGATGAGGCGCAGCACCTGTGCGATCTGGTCGATGGTACGCCCGTCGGCCCCTTCCCAGGCGCGCCACTGCTTCCCGTACACCGGTCCGAGCTCCCCGCGCTCGTCCGCCCACTCGTCCCAGATGCTCACGCCCGCCTCCCGCAGGCTGCGCACGTTCGTCTCGCCGCGCAGGAACCACAGCAGCTCGTGCAGCACGGAACGGAAGTGGACCTTCTTCGTGGTCAGGAGGGGGAAGCCGTCCGCGAGGTCGAAGCGGAGCTGTGCGCCGAACAGGCCGAGGGTGCCGGTGCCGGTGCGGTCCTCGCGGCGCTCGCCCTCGTCCAGGAGGCGCTGCAGGAGATCGAGGTAGATGCGCACGTGGCCTCCGGGAAGGTCCGCAGTATCCGGGCTGGCGACGGTTCCTTCAACCCCGCCCGGGACCTCACGCCGACCCCGCGGATCGGACCCCGCAGCCGGCCGCCGCGCCGAGCCCGGCGGTCCTTCCGCTGACCCACGCCCACAGGAAGTTGAACCCGCCGAGACGGCCCGTTGCGTCGAGGATCTCGCCGGCGAAGTGCAGCCCCGGCCGCAGACGGCTCTCCAGGGTCCGCGGCGTCACCTCCGCCAACGGCACGCCGCCTCCCGTCACCTCCGCCGTCCGGTAACCCTCGTTCCCGGCGATCCCGATCGCGGAGTCCGCAAGCTCCCGCACCAGACGCTTCCGGAGCTCGCGCGGCAAGCGACTCGTCCGCGCGTCGCGCGCGACGCCCGCGCGCGCCATAAGACGGTCGGCAAGCCGGTCCGGCATGCGCTCGCGCAGCAGCGTGCTCACCTGACGATCCCGACCGTCGCCGCGCAGGATCCGGTCGCACGCGACCGCGTCCAGCGCGGCCCAGGAGATCCTGAGCCGGGCCGGCGCCCCCTCCGCTCCGGTGAAGTGGCGCGACAGGTCCAGGATGACGGGTCCGCTGAACCCCCGGTGCGTGAACAGGAGGTCGCCGGCGCGAGCCTCCACGATCCGTCCCTCCCGCTCCGCGCGCGCGACCACGGGCACGGACACGCCGGCCAACTCCGCCCACTCCGGTTCCGCCGTCAGCAACGGCACGAGCGCCGGATGCGTCGGGCGCACCTGATGGCCGAGAGCGCGCGCGAAGCGGTATCCGGCACCGTCGCTCCCGGTCTTCGGCAGGGAGAGCCCGCCGGTCGCGAGCACCAGGCGCCGTGTCCGCATCTCCTCGCCATCCGGGGTCCGGAGGGCGAACCCCTCCGCCAGGGCGCGGACCTCGGTCACGCGACACCCCGTGCGGAGCGCGGCCCCGGCGCGCGCGCAGTCGGCCAGGAGGGCGTCGGCAACCTGCCGCGAGGATCCGCTCCGCGGGAACACCTTCCCGCCGGGCTCGTCCGCGAGCGGGATGCCGAGCCCGCTCTCGAAGTACGCGCGGACCTCCGGCAAGGGCCACGACATCACGACATTCCGCACCGCCGAGGCCGACCCGGTGGTCCAGAAGTCCCCGGGGCCGGCGTGCGAGGGCAGCACGTTGCAGCGGCCGCCGCCGCTGACCCGGATCTTCGCGCCCGGGCGGCGGGCCGACTCCAGGACGATCACCCGCGCGCCGGCGCGGGCGGCGAACGCGGCCGCGAGCAAGCCGGCCGCCCCGGCACCCACCACGATCACGTCGGACGCCGGTTCGCTCAC
Source organism: uncultured Gemmatimonadota bacterium (assembly GCA_964471155.1). Lineage (GTDB taxonomy): Bacteria > ARS69 > ARS69 > ARS69 > ARS69 > CAYYFX01. The sequence goes on from CAYYFX010000047.1 coordinate 7,424, forward strand.
GCTACTGCCCCCTCGCTCCGCGCCAACGTCCGCGAGCCGGCGCTCGGGCGCGGATTCGAGGGTGGAACGCGCCGCGGCTCCGTGGTTCCCTCGCCGCTGGACCGCTCCCTTCCCCCGAGGCGCCGGTGTCCCACGAACCCCCCGATTCCGCGCTCCGCCCGGGCGACAAGGTACTCCATCCGTACAACCGGGAGCTCGGCCCGGGCGAGGTCGTGGAGTGCTCGCGCCATCGCATGACCGTGCGATTCCCCGGCTCCGACGCGGTCCTCGTCTTCGCGGCCCAGGGACATCCCCTCGTCCCGCTGGAACTCCCGCCCGGCGCGGACCCGGAGCGATGGGCGGAGGAGTTCCAGGACGACGTGGTGAGCCGCCTCGCACGAGCCGAGTCCGACGGATGGAACGCGTTCCGCCTCCGCCTCGCCGCCCTGGAGCTCGCCCGCCTGCGCGAGGCGGACGGCCTGGGGTCGTTCCTCGGCGGGCGCATCGAGCTGTTCCCGCACCAGCTCCACGTCGCCGAGCGCGCGTGCCGGGAACACCCGGTGCGCTGGCTGCTCGCGGACGAGGTCGGGCTGGGCAAGACGGTGGAGGCCTGCCTCATCCTGAACCATCTGGTGCGCACCGGGCGGGCGGAGCGGGCGCTCGTCGTGGCGCCGCGCTCGCTCGTGGTGCAGTGGCTCGGCGAGCTGTACCGGAAGTTCCACCAGGTGTTCGTCCTGGTGGACGCGGAGCGTCGCCGCGACGTGCTGCGGGAGCGCGGGCCGGGCTTCAACCCGTTCGAAGTGTACGGGCACAGTGTGGTGGCCCTGGAGGACCTTGTGGACGAGCCGGCGCTCGCGCGGCTCGCCGCCGAGTCGCGTCCGCACCTGCTCGTCGTCGACGAGGCGCATCGCCTGCGACGGCGGCAAGGGACCGAGGGTTCGCCGGCGTACCGGGCGATCGCGCCGATCACCGTTGCGGCCCCCAACGTCCTGCTGTTGACCGCCACGCCGCTCGAGGCCGACGCGCACGGCTTCTTCCGGCTGCTGGAGTTGCTGCACCCGGAGCGCTACGCCTCGTGGGAGGCGTTCCGCTCCGACCTCGACGCGGGCGTCCCGCTTCATCCCTGCACCAGCTCCACCACGCGCGCCGACGTGGGCGGCTTCCCGCCGCGGATGTCGCGCGTGGTCGACCTCCCGCCCTGGCCGGAGCGGGAAGCGCAGGAACGCGAGATCCTCTCCCGGCCCGCGGAGGACGCGCTGCAGCGGTCCCGGCGCGCGGAGCAGCTCGAGGCGCTGCTGTCCGAGCCGGCGGGGCACGACGATCCCCGCATCGTGTGGCTCGGCCGCGCCGCCCGCGAATGGCAGGCCGCCGGCGAGAAGGGCCTCGTGTTCGTCGCGTCGCGCCCCTCCCTGGAGCGGCTCAAGACGGAACTGGAGTACGCCACGAGCCGGCGCATCGCGGTGTTCCACGAGGATCTCTCCCCCGCCCGCCGCGACCTCGAGGTGGCGCGCTTCGCGCAGGACGACGGGCCGGCCCTGCTGCTCGCCACGGAGTGCGGCGGGGAGGGACGCAACTTCCAGTTCGCCACCCGCCTCGTCCTCTTCGATCTTCCCTGGGACCCCGTCGTCGTCGAGCAGCGGATCGGGCGGCTGGACCGGATCAACCGGCGGATCCCGGTGGAGATCGTCTCGTTCCGCCCCGCGGAGGGCTTCGGCGCGCAGGTGCACCGCCTGCACGAGGCGCTCGGGTTGTTCCGCGAGCCGCTCGGCGGATTGGAGCGCGCGCTCGGCCACGTGACCCAGGCCATCCGGGCCGCCCTGGACGGCTCCGCGAACCTCGATGTGGAGGTCATCGTCCAGGAGACCCGGGAAGCCCGCGAGCGGGTGCGGCGCGCCGTCCACCACCACGTGCACCGGACCCGATACCGGCCGGAGCTTGCGGAGGGCATCCTGGCGCGCGTTCCGGAAGACCTCGGGCGCCGGATCGGCACGGCCGTGCTGGAGGCCTGCCGGCAGTTCGGCTTCGAGATGGAACCGAAGGGCGGGCGCGGGCGCTGGTACCTGGAGTTCGGCCACGAGGCCACGATCGAGACCCTGCACGGCGTGCCGCCCGGTTCGCGGTTCTACGGCACGTTCGATCGGGACGAGGCCGTGCGCAACGAGTCGCTGGACTTCTTCTCCTCGGGCCATCCGCTGGTCGAGGCGATCCTCGGGGAGCTGGCCGACGGCACGCACGGTCGGGTCGCGTTCCTCGAGGTCGGTGGCGCCGACCGGGATGCGGACGGGGTCGTCGTGCTGCTGCGGGTCGGAGCGGAGTTCCGGATCCGCGCCTTCGACCTGGACGGCCGCGAGCATCCGGACTGGGTGGACAGGATCCACCCCCCGCCGGAGCGTGCGCGGGAGGTTCCCGGCTCGCTGTGGGGCGTGGAGGGATGGGCGGAGCGCGTCGGCCGCCTGTTCGCCGCCGTGGATTGGGAGGGCGAGCTTGCGGCGGTCTGTGGCCTGCGGCTGCGCCGGATCGTCGTTGCGGACTCCCCGGTCCGGACGTAGCATCCCCCCCATTCATGCGTGCGGGAGCCATGCTGCCGCGTCCACCCCGCCTCCAACGGAGGTCGTGCCCCATGACCCGACGTCTGGCGTTCCTGATCGCCCTGCTCACCCTCGGCTGCGCCACGGGCGCCCGGGCCGCGTACCTTGCCGTCTTCACCGATCCCCTGTACGTGGACGAGGGCGCCACGGGCGAGCCGGTGTTCCTGCAGCGGTGCCTCGCCGACTCGCTCGGTCATCAGCTGAAGCCGTTCCAGGGAACGTCGGGGACCGCATGGACGTCCGTGCTCGCGGACGTGGACGTGCTCGTCATCCCGGAACTGGAGGACGGTCGGTCCCTCGCGGACTCCCTGGCGCCGGACGCGCTCGCCGCGCTGCGGGACTTCGTCCAGGCGCGAGGACGGGGCCTCGTGATCTGCGGGGACTTCGATACGCCACCGACCTCGAGGTCCACCGCGCTCCTCAACCTCGCGTTCGGCTTCTCGATCCAGTTCGCGGGCGAGTCCTTCCTCCCCGCGGCCATCGACTCGGCTGCGGCCGCGGGCAGTCCGTTCGAGATCGGGCTCGGCGTGCGCGATCTCCCGTACGCCAACGGGACGTACGAGGTCCGGACGTCTTCTCTCCCGGCCGGCGCCCGCAATCTCTACCCGGTGACGGCGGACACGACGGCGGTGTTCGCGGCGACCTCCGGGTCGGGCCGGATCGTCTACATCGGATACGACTGGTTCGAGAGCGTCCCGCCGGGACCCCAGATCAACGTCCTCGGTTCGGCGGTCATCCACGCGGCGAACCTGGTCGGCCGCCGGGTCACCATCCTGTCCGACTCCACGTTCGTGGACCAGAACCAGGAGAGTCCGCGGCTCCGGGCCACCCTGGTCTCCCTGGGCCACGAGGTGACGGAGCTGTTCGGTGTGGATCCCGCCGTGTGGACCACAGCGCTCCAAGGCGCCGACGTGCTCGTCCTTCCCGAGCTTCAGAACGGGAGCCTCTTCACCGCGATGTCCCCGGAGACGCGCACCGTGCTGACCCGGTTCATCATGTCCGGTGGCGGTCTGGTGACGGCCGGGGACAACGGGGGCCGCACGCGGGAGCTGATCAACGGCCTCTTCGGCACGGCCCTCGCCGCCGGCGCCAGCGGCCTGGCCACGCTCAACGCGGGCGGCGCGGCAGGGACCCCCTTCGAGTTCGGGCCGCGCACGATGCCCACGCCGAGCGCGGTGAGCGCGTGGACCAACGCCAGCCTCCCCGTGGGGTCGGCCGCGATCTACATCACCGGGACGAACACGACCCTCTTCCGCATCACGCGCGGGTTCGGCCACATCGTGCCCCTCGGGTTCGACTACTTCGAGTTCGATCCGGCGCCGTACGCGTGGCGCACCGCGTTGGATCACGCGGTGCGGTACGCCTCCCCGCCGGATCTGCAGGTCACGGCGCCGCCCGTGGCTCCGGGTGCCACGGCCCAGGTCACCTGCGATCTGAGCGCGTTCCCGAGCCTGTCCATCGCGAACCTCCGCTTCCGCCAGGGTGGGGACGCCACGTTCCTCACGGTGCCGCTCACGCAGACCGCCCCGGCGGAGTGGACCGGCACGATCCCGGGCAGCTCGGTGACCGACAAGGGCGTGCAATTCATCCTCGACTTCAGCGACGGTACGCGCGCGGGCAACTCCCCGATCCTCGCGGATGGCGCGCACACCCACAACCTGCCGGTCACGCTCACGAACTTCCAGGTGGCATCGCTCGGCGCCGGCGGCTATTCGCTCCGCGGCATCCCGATGCAGGCCGCGAGCACGGCGCCCGAGGCCGTCTTCGACGAGCTCGGCGCCTACGACGTCAAGAAGTGGCGCTACGGCACGTTCAACGGATCCGGGTACTCCGAGCCCAGCGGCGGTGCGCGCAACGCCGTTCCCGGCCAGGGATTCTGGATCATCGCGAAGGACGCCGCGGGCATCGCCGCGAGCGGCACCACGACGGACCTCGGTTCGCCGGTCGAGATCGCCCTCGCCCCCGGGTTCAACCAGATCGCGAACCCGTTCAACTTCCCCGTGGCGTTCGCCTCGCTCCTCCGCCCCGCGGACGTCGAGGCGAACCTGATCGGATTCGACGGCACCGGCTACGTGAACAGCGTCGCGACCCTGCAGCCGGGCCAGGGCTACTGGATCCGGAACAACGCCGGGTCCGCGCGGACCCTCGGCATCCCCGCGCTCGGAGCGGGCGTGGCCCCGGCGCCGCCGCCCTTCCCGGCGGCGGACGTGACGGCGCCGCAGGTCGCGTTCCGTGTGGACGCGTCGGCCGGCGCGTTCACCGACCGCGGCAACGTGCTGGGCCTGCGGGACGGCGCCGCCCCCGGCCGCGACGCGTTCGACCTCTCCGAACCCCCTCCCGCTCCCGAGGGTTGGGTGCGCGCCGGTTTCGCCACGCCGGAGGATGGCGAGTTCTTCCAGGACTGGCGTCCGGCCGGCTCCGAGGGGGACACGTGGGAACTCGCGTTCGCGTCGGACCAGGCCGGCCGGCCCTTCGGCATCCGGCTCACGCCGGAGCAGCCGCTGCCCGAGGGTTGGGACATCGTCGTGTTCGAGGGCGCGCGCGAGGTGCCGCTCGGACCGGACCGCATGATCACGGGGACCGTGGGCTACACGACCGCGCCGCGCCGCTTCACGGTGAGCGTGGGGTCCGCGTCCTACCTCGGCACCGTGCGCACCGGCGCCCTCGCCCGGATCTCGGACTTCGCACTCGGCGCCCCGTTCCCGAACCCGGCGTATGCCGCCGCCGGCGTGTCCGTGGACCTGGCGCTTCCGCAGGCCGTCAGCGACGTCTCGCTGCAGGTCTACGACGTGCACGGGCGCCTGGTGCGGACGCTCCTGCGCGGTCCGGTGGACGCCGGCGTCCAGCGGGTGGCCTGGGACGGGCGCGACGAGGCCGGCAGCCGCGCGGCGGCCGGGGTCTACTTCGTGAAGACGCGGGCGGCCGGATTCTCCGCCGCGAAGAAGGTCGTGCTCCTGCCCTAGGGGGCGGGCGGCGCCGGCGCGGAACGACGACGACGGGGAGGCGCTGCCGGCGCCTCCCCGTCCTGCGTTCGCCACGACCCCCGGGTTCGGTGGCACCATGGAAGACCCGACCGGCTCGGCGCCGTCCCGGACGCATCGGGGGAGGGCGCGACACGCCCTCCCCCGCCAGCTTCCCGGACCGCTTCCGGATCACGCGTACTTGTAGAACCCCTCGCCGGACTTCCGCCCCAGCTTTCCCGCCGCCACCATGTTCTTCAGCAGCGGGCACGGCCGGTACTTCGAGTCCCCGAGCCCCTCGTGCAGCACCTGCATGATGTGCAGGCACACGTCCAGCCCGATGAGATCCGCGAGCGTGAGCGGTCCCATGGGGTGCGCCATGCCGAGCTTCATCACGGTGTCGATGGCCTCGGCGTCCGCGACGCCCTCCATGAGGCAGTACACCGCCTCGTTGATCATGGGCAGCAGCACGCGGTTGGAGACGAAGCCCGGGTAGTCGTTCACCGTCACCGGGACCTTGTCCAGCGCCTTCGAGAGCTCCTCCACCGCCTTGACGGTGGCGTCCGACGTGCGCAACCCGCGCACCACCTCCACGAGCTTCATGAGCGGCACCGGGTTCATGAAGTGCATGCCCACCACGCGCTCGGGGTTCGGCACGCCTCGCGCCAGCTCGGTGATGGAGATGGAACTGGTGTTCGTGGCCAGGATGGCCGTGGGCGCGGCCGACTCCGCGATCCGGGCGAAGACCTTCCGCTTCACGTCCAGGTTCTCCACCACGGCCTCGACCACGAGGTCGGCCTTGCCGGCCGCCGCGGGGTCGTTGCCCGTCCGGATGTGCCCGAGCGCCGCGTCCTGGTCCGCGGCCGTGATCTTCCCCTTCTCCGCCAGCTTGCCGAGGCTCTTGCGGATGGCGCCCATCCCGCGCTCGACCGCCGCCGCGTCCACGTCCACCAGCAGCACGTCCCGGCCGGACATGGCGAAGACCTGCGCGATCCCGTTCCCCATGGTCCCGGCGCCGATCACGCCGGTCGTCTTGAAGTCCACGGCTCTCCCCCCTCAGATCTCGACGGCCATCGCCACCGCGTTGCCGCCGCCCAGGCAAAGCGCCGCGAGGCCTTTCCTCCCGCCCCGTCGCTTCAGCTCGTGGACCAGGGTCACCAGGATCCGCGCGCCGGATGCGCCGATGGGGTGGCCCAGCGCCACGGCGCCGCCGTTCACGTTCACCTTCGCCGGATCGCAGTCGAGTTCCTTCATCACGCCCAGCGCCTGCACGGAGAAGGCCTCGTTCAGCTCGATCAGGTCGAAGTCCCCGAGGGTCATGCCGGTGCGCTTGAGCAGCTTCCGCACCGCGTCCACCGGCGCCATCATCACCCACTTGGGCTCCATGCCGCCCACCGCGTAGTCCACCACGCGGCACAGCGGCTTCGCGCCCTCCTTCTCCGCGGCCGCAGCCGACATCACGACGAACGCCGCGGCCCCGTCGTTGCAGCCGGGCGCGTTGCCGGCGGTCACCGTGCCGTCCTTCTTGAAGGCGGGCTTCAACTTCGCCAGGATCTCGGGCGAGGAATCCGGACGCACGGACTCGTCCACCTTGAAGGGGATCGGGTCCCCCTTGCGCTGCGGCACCTCCACCGGGACGATCTCCGCGTCGAAGCGGCCGGCCTGCTGCGCCGCCGCCGCCTTGCGGTGGCTGTCCGCCGCGTACCGGTCCTGCTCCTCGCGCCCGATCCCGTACTTCTCCGCGACGTACTCCCCGGTGATGCCCATGTGGATGTTGTCGAAGGAGTCCCACAGGCCGTCGGCCACCATGGAGTCCACCAGCGTGCCGTTGCCCAGCCGGTAGCCGTCGCGCGCGCCGGGCAGCAGGTACGGCGCGGCGGACATGTTCTCCATGCCGCCCGCGACCGCGCAGGAGAGGTCCCCGGCGCGGATGGCCTGCGCCGCGAGCGCCACGGACTTCAGTCCGGACCCGCACACCTTGTTGATGGTCATGGCGCCCACGGATGCGGGGATCCCGCCGTGGATGGCCGCCTGCCGCGCCGGCGCCTGGCCCACGCCGGCCGTCAGCACGCAGCCCATGATCACGTCCTCGACGCGGTCCGGCGCGATCCCGGCGCGCTGCACGGCGGCGCGGATCGCCACGGCGCCGAGCCGCGGCGCCGGCACCCCCGCGATCGTCCCCTGGAACCTGCCGATCGCCGTTCGCGCCGCGCCCACCAGGACGGCTTCGCGATCCTTCGACATCTCCCGCTCCTTCCCGCGCGCCGCGCGCGCCTACTGCATCGCCCGGGCCGCGGTCTTCAGGACGTCGCGGCCGATGATCATGCGCTGCACCTCGGACGTGCCCTCGCCGATCTCGGTGAGCTTCGCGTCGCGCATGTAGCGCTCCACGGGGAACTCCTTCGAGTACCCGTACCCGCCGTGGATCTGGATCGCCTTGTGGCACGCGCGATGCGCCGCCTCCGAGGCGAACAGCTTCGCCTTGGAGGCCGGCACCGCGTACGGCTCGCCCGCGTCCTTCAGCCGCGCCGCCCGGTACACGAGCAGCCGCGCGGCCTCGATCTCCGTGGCCATGTCCGCGAGCATGAACTGGATGGCCTGGAACTCGCCGATCGGCTTGCCGAACTGCTCGCGCTCCAGCGCGTACTTCGCCGCGGCCTCCATGGCCGCCTGCGCCAGCCCCAGCGCCATGGCGCCGATGGAGATGCGCCCCATGTTGAGGATCTCCATGAACTGCTGGAAGCCGCGGTTCACCGGCCCGAGCACCATGGACTCGTGCACCCGGCAGTCCGTCATGAAGAACTCCACCGTGTTCGAGCCGCGGCAGCCCAGCTTCTCGTACTCGGATCCCGCCTGCGCGCCGGGCGCGCCGCGCTCCACGAGGAACGCGGTGATGCCCTTCACCTTCAGCGCGGGCTCGGTGACCGCCGCGATCGTGTACATGCCGGCCACGCCGCCGTTCGTCATCCACGCCTTCTGGCCGTTGAGCACCCAGTGGTCCCCGTCCTTCACCGCGCGGGACTGCATGCCGCCGGCGTCCGAGCCGGAGTTCGGCTCCGTGAGCCCGTACGCGCCGAGGATCTCCCCGCTCGTGAGCCGGCGCAGGAACCGTTCCTTCTGCTCCGTCGTGCCGAAATGGTGCAGCGGGCCGCACCCGAGCGTGGTGTGCGCGGCCATGGACAGCGCGGTGGAGCCGCAGACGCGCGCCACCTCCTCCACCGCGATCGCGTACGACAGGTAGTCCAGCCCGGCGCCGCCCCACTCCTCCGGGTACGGGATGCCCAGGAGCCCCTGCCGCCCCATCCGGTCGAACGTGTCCTTCGGGAAGACGCAGGTCCGGTCGATCTCGGCGGCCTTCGGCGCGATCTCCTTCTCGGCGAAGTCGCGCACGGTCCGCCGCATCATGCGGTGCTCGTCGGTGAGGAAGAACATTCGGTCTCCTGGCGTTCGGTGCTAGACGGGCATGGGCCGGACGTTCGAGACGTCCAGCCGCGCCCCGGTGGCGGCCACCACGTCCGCCACCCCGTAGTCCGGATGGACCTCCACGAGCACCAGCCCGGAAGGCCCGACGTCGACGACCGCCATCTCGGTGATGATGCGGTCCACGCAACGCACCCCGGTGAGGGGCAGCGTGCACTTCCCCAGGATCTTGGGACGGCCGTCGTTCGCGGTGTGGGTCATGGCCACGATCACGCGCTTCGAGCCGGCCACCAGGTCCATGGCGCCGCCCATCCCCTTCACGACGGCGCCGGGGATCATCCAGTTCGCGAGGTCCCCGTTCTCGTCCACCTCCATCGCGCCGAGCACGGTCATGTCCAGGTGTCCGCCGCGCACGATCGCGAAGGACAGGTCCGACGCGAAGTAGGAGCACCCCGGGGTCTCCGTGACGGTCTCCTTGCCCGCGTTGATGAGGTCCGGGTCCTCCTCGCCGGGCCGCGGATACGGCCCGATGCCCATCATCCCGTTCTCGGAGTGCAGCGTGATCTGCACTCCGTCCGGGACGAAGTTCGCGCACATCGTGGGGATGCCGATCCCCAGGTTCACGTAGTCCCCGTCCCGGAACTCCCGCGCCACGCGCCTAGCGATGGACTCTTTTTTCGATCCGCTTTTCATAGACCTCGCCCTCGAAGATGGCGTCCACGAAGATTCCCGGCACGTGCACGTGGTCCGGGTCCAGCTCCCCGGGCTTGACCAGGTGCTCCACCTCCGCGAATGTGACCCGCGCCGCCGCGGCCATCATGGGGTGGAAGTTCTGCGTGGTGCGCCGGAAGACCAGGTTGCCCGCCTCGTCCCCCTTCCACGCCTTCACGCACGCGAAGTCCGCGGTCAGCGGCAGTTCGAGGAGGTACTCGCGCCCGTCGAAGATGCGCTTCTCCTTGCCGGCCTCCACGGGCGTGCCGACGCCCGTCGGCGTGTAGAAGCCGGCGATCCCCGCGCCCCCCGCGCGGATGCGCTCCGCGAACGTGCCCTGCGGGACCAGCTCCACCTCGATGCGCCCCTCGATGAGCGCCTTCTCGAGGTTCGGGTTCTCCCCGACGTACGTGGACACCATCTTCCGGACCTGTCCGGCGTTGATCAGGAGCCCGATGCCGAAGTCCGCCACGCCCGCGTTGTTGCTGATGATCGTGAGGTCCTTCGCGCCGTGCGCCACGAGGAGGCGCACCATGTTCTCCGGGATCCCGCACATGCCGAACCCGCCCATCATCACGGACGCGCCGTCCGTGATCCGGGCGATGCAGGCTCCGGCGTCGGCGACCTTCGATCGCATGCCTTTCCTCCGGTTGCCGCCGCTCAGGGAAGGAGCAGGGCCAGCAGGTAGAACGGACCGGTGAGGAGCATCACCAGGGTCGTGTACCCGAGGATGTCCTTCGCGGCCAGACGCGTGACGCCGAGCAGGGCCAGGGCCCAGAACGGCTGCAGCATGTTGGTCCACTCGTCCCCGTACGCCACGGCCATCACGGCGCGCTCCACGGGGACGCCCAGAGCGGTCGCCGCCTCCACCGCGATGGGGCCCTGCACCCCCCACTGGCCCCCGCCGGAGGGGACGAAGAGGTTCACGACCGCGGCCGACAGGAATGTCGAGAGAAGGTACCAGTCTTTCCCGGCGGCGGCGAACGCCTGCGTCATCCACTCCACGAGGCCGCCCGCCTTCAGGATCCCGAGGATCCCCGCGTAGAACGGGAACTGCAGCACGATCCCGGACGCGCCACGGATCCCCTCCCCCACGGCGCGCACGTACGACGCCGGCGACCCGTGGACCAGGAGGCCCGCGAACAGGAACGCGAAGTTCACGAGGTTCAGGTCCAGGGCCGCGAACCCCCGGGCGGCGAACGCCCGCACGACGAAGGCGAGGCCGGCCAGGCCGAAGAGCACGCCGAGCACGGGGCTGCGGTCCAGCCGGCCGCCGGCCTCGTCCGCGGGCGCCGCCCCGGGGCCTGCCCCGGGGGCGGCCCCGTCCTCCAGCTCGGCCGGGGCCGGGCGGCCGCCGCGGCGCGGGGTCATGCCCGCGGCCAGGAGCGGCACGAAGACCACGAGCAGACCGCACAGGAGGAGGTTCGTGGGGGCCCCCAGCGTGGCCCCGACGGGGATGACGCCCGTGCGCGCCTCCAGGAAGTGGCCGGGCGTGGCCACCGTGAGGGGCGCCGAGCCCGACAGCCCGCCGTGCCACGACAGGAAGCCCGCGTAGGCGCCGGCCACGACCGCCGGGTAGTGGATGGCCACCCCGCGACGTCGCGCGGAGAGGCCGATCTCCCGCGCCAGGAGCGCCCCCACGACGAGCCCGAGTCCCCAGTGGACCAGGGAGAGGCAGACCGACACGAACGCGGCCAGGGCGGTCGCGGAACGCGCTCCGCGGGGCAGCCCGGCCAGGACCCCGACCGCCCGATGGGCCGGCGGGGACACCGCCAGGGCGTGCCCGGTCACGAGGATGAGGGTCATCTGCATGGCGAAGGGCAGGAAGTCCCAGAAGCCGCCGCCCCAGCCCGCCCACGCGGCGGCCGCCGGGGTCCCGGTCACGGTGAGCGCCAGGACGAAGGTGGCCAGGGTGAGCCCGAGCGCGAGCACGAACGGGCTCGGGACCGAACGCTCCGCCCAGGCCGCGAAGGCGGCGCCGAGTCGCTCGATCACGCGCGGGGGCGCGACGAGGGGGCCGGAACGACGGGCGGAAGGAAGTCGGCAGGCACGGCCCCGGCAGCCTACGGGGGCCCTCGGGGGGTGTCAAACGCGCGTCGCGACCCCCCGGCGTCGCTACCCGGCCGGGCGGGCCGGGGGGCGCGTCCCCCGCGCGATCTCGCCCACGACCTCCTCGAGGACGTCCTCCGTCGTGACCAGCCCCAGCGAGCGTCCGTCCCGGTCCTTCACCAGCGCGATGGACTGCTGGTGGCGGCGGAAGCCCTGGATCGCCTCGTCGAGGGGGGCGTCGGGGTCGAGGACGTAGGCGGCGCGCACGAACGGGCGGAGCGGGCGGTCGCCCGGCAGGCCGAGCAGCGCCTTCGCCGCCACGAACCCCTCGACGTTGCCGTCCGGGTCCACGGCCGCGAGATAGCGCCAACCACCGGCCCGGACCCGCTCCAGGGCGTCGCCCACCGTGCCGTCCGCCCGGCACGAGCGGTCCGGGCGCAGCGGCACCATGGCCTCCGCGGTGCGCCGGCGGCCGAGCTCCAACGCCCGGCCGGCCATGCGGAACCAGTCCGCGGACGGCGCTGCGCGTCCCTCGTCGCGGGCGGCGCCGTACAGGAAGATGCTCACGAGCTCCTCGCGCCGCAGGACGGGGCGCGGCGACGCGGCCATACCGGGCGCGAGCGCGAGGAGCAGCCGCGTCACCCCGGCGGTCAGGGCCACTCCGGGGTGCAGCAGCGCGCGCGCCGCCGTGAGCGCGGACGACGTCGTGCGCAGCCAGCGCGTGGGGCGGCCGCGCGCCAGCGCCTTCGGCACGATCTCACCCAGGAAGAGCAGGACGGGCGTGACGATCAGCGTGGCCACCAGCACGCCGCGCTCCGGCCAGGCCGCCATCGCGACCGCCGTGGCCAGCGCCGAGAGTCCGGTGTTCACCAGGTTGTTCCCGACCAGCAGCGCGGCGATCGTGCCCGGCGTGTCCCCGAGCAGGCGCAACGCGCGGCGGGCGTCCCGGCGCCCCTCCGCGGCGAGCGACTCCAGCCGCGCCCGGCTGGCCGACACCAGCGCGATCTCCGATCCGGAGAAGAAGGCGCTCAACACGGTGAGCGCCGCCATCGCGAGCCCCGTCCAGGGCGTCACGGCGCGCCCTCCGGCCGTGGGGACGCGGGGGGGAGCTTGACCTCGAGCGAGACGATGCGGTGCGGCTCCGCGCGTGTCACGCGCACGGCGAGCCCGTCGAGCACGAACGTCTCGCCCGCGGCCGGGATGCGCCCGAGCCGCTCCAGGACGAGTCCGGCCATGGTCTCGTTCTCCTCGGACTCGAGCTCCGTCCCGAACTGCGTGTTGAAGAAACGGATCTCCATGCGTCCGGGAACGGACACGCGGTTCCCCTCGAGGCGCTGGTACAGGACCTTCGGGACGTCGGCCCGCTCGATGAGCTCGCCGGAGATCTCCTCCAGCAGATCCGTCAGGGTCACGAGCCCGGTGAGATGGCCGTACTCGTCCACGACGAACGCCAGGCGCGCGCCGGTCGTGCGGAACTCCTCCAGCAGCTCGAGCGCCGGCTTCACTTCCGGAACCCAGCCGGCGGGACGGGCCAGCGAGCGCAGCTCCGCGCCGTCCGGGGCCCGCAGCAGATCCACGGCGGTCACGAACCCGTCCAGCGCGTCCGGACCCTCGCCGGCAAGGGGTGCCTTCGAGAAGCCGGCCTCCCGCAGCGCGTCGCGCGCTTCCGCCGCCCGCAGGGTCCCCGGCAGGGCGAAGATCTCCAGGCGCGGCGTCATCACGTCCCCCACCGGGGAGCTGCCGAGCTCCAGCACGCCGAGCACCAGGTCCCGCTCGTGCGTCTCCACCTCGCCTTCCGCGTGCGCCATCCGCAGCATCGCCTCCGCCTCCGCCAGGTCCACGCGGTCGTCGGGACGCCGCTCCTCCCCCACGACGAGGTCGGTGGCGCGGAGGAACAGCCACCGCACCGGCGCGAGCACCCTCCCGAGCCACAGCAGCGGGCGCGCCACGAAGCGCGACACCGCCTCCGCGTTGCGGTAGGCCACGGTCTTCGGCGCGACCTCGCCCACCACGAGCAGCAGGAGGGTCATGCTGACGGTGGCCACCACCACGCCGAGTCCCGCGCTGCCCGTGGCGCGGATCACGGCCGCGGACGCCAGCGCGGACGCGAGCGTGTTCACCACGAGGTTGCCGAGGAGGATGGTCACGAGGACGCGCCGCGGGCTCTCCATGAGGTGGGCCACCGTGCGTTCCGCGGGCGTCGCGCCCTTCGCCAGCTCCCGCAGGCGCACGGGGGTCAGCGAGAACAGCGCGATCTCCGACCCGGAGAAGAATCCGGAGAGCGCCAGCAGGCCCGCGAGGGCGAACGCGAGGGCCGGCCCGTCCATCAGCGCTTCCAGGTCGCGGGGAGGAACAGGACGAGCACGGTGTAGATCTCCAGGCGGCCCACGAGCATCAGCGCGATGAGGAGCCACTTCGCCGCGGGGTCGAACCACGCGAAGTTGTCGAAGGGCCCGATGGCCGCGAACCCGGGCCCCACGTTGCCGAGCGACGTGGCCGCCGCGCTGAGCGCGGTCTCGAGGTCCGGCGAGAACGCCGCCAGCGCCAGCGTGCCGCCCGCGAGCAGGGCCATGTACAGGAACGAGAAGCCGAGCACCTCGCGCACGATGGAGTCGTCCACGCGCCGGCCGCGGCCCAGCGTGACGGGACGCACGACGCGCGGCGCCGCGGTCAGCCGCAGCGCCTGCAACCCCGCCTTCGCCAGGATGAGGTGCCGCACGATCTTGATGGACCCGGCGGTGCTGCCCGCGCAGCCCCCGATCAGCATGAGCAGCAGCAGCACCCAGCGCATCGCCGGATGCCACAGCTCCACGTCCTCCGTGGCGTACCCCGTCGTCGTCATGTACGAGACCACCTGGAACGCGGCCCCGCGCAGACCGCGCTCCGGGTCGTAGCCGTGCACCCAGTACAGGCCGCCCGCCAGCAGGGCCACGGCCCCCAGCGTGACCGCGAGGTACGCCCGCCACTCGGGATCCTGGAAGTACCGCCGCGGGGACCGGAACCCGCGGTAGTGCAGCGCGAAGTTCACGCCGGCCAGCCACATGAACACGATGACGATCCAGTCGATCGCCGGGCTCTCGTAGCCCGCGATGCTCCGGTTCCGGGTGGAGTAGCCGCCGGTGGCCATCGTCGTGAAGGAGTGGCACACGGCGTCGAACCAGGACATGCCGGCCGCCTTCAGCGCCACGGTCTCCAGCGCCGTCAGCGCGGCGTACACGCCCCACAGGTACGCCGCGGTCTGCCGGATGCGCGGCGTGATCTTGTCGGGGCTCGGGCCGGGGGACTCGGCCTGGTACAGCTGCATCCCGCCCACGCCGAGCATCGGCAGCACCGCGAGCGACAGCAGGATGATGCCCATGCCGCCGATCCACTGCACCAGGGCGCGCCAGAACAGCACGCCGCGGGGAAGGGATTCCACGTCGGGGAGGATCGACGCGCCGGTCGTGGTGAAGCCGGAGGTCGTCTCGAACACGGCGTCCACGAACGCGGGCGTGACCCCGGACAGGAGGAACGGCAGGCTCCCGAACAGGGCCATCGCCACCCAGCCGAACGCGACCACGCCGAACGCGTCGCGGATGCCGAGATCGAAGGAGCCGCGCGTGGCGAGGATGAGCGCGACGCCGGCCGCGACCGTGACCGCGCACGAGATCGCGAACGCGGCGACGTCCGGCCCGGCGTGCGCGAGGGCCACGCCGAGCGGCGCCAGCATCGCCACGCCCACGAAGACGACGACCGCGCCGATCGCGTGGAGGACGCCGCGCGGACTCATCGTCAGGAGAACATCCGCTCGACCTTCGCGATGGCCGAGGGGAGCGCGAACACGATGACCTTGTCGTGGGGCTCGAGCACGGTGTCGCCGTCGGGGATCCCGAACGTGTCGCCCCGCGAGTAGCCGCCCAGGATCGCGTCCTTCGGGAACTTCACGTCGCGGATGGGCTTGCCCACGATGCGGGAGCGCTCGGAGGTCGCCAGCTCCAGGACCTCCGCGTCGATGTCCTTGAAGGTGGCCACCTGCAGGATGTGGCCTCGGCGCACGAAGCGAAGGATGGCGCCCGCCGCGGTGAGGCGCGGGTTCACCGCCGCGTGCAGGCCGATCTCCTTCAGCACCGGGATGTAGTCCGACCGCTTCACGAGCGCCACGACCTTGCGCGCGCCGAGATGGCGCGCCAGCAGCGCGGCCATCACGTTGTTCTCCTCGTCGCCGGAGGTGGCCACGAACCCCTCGGCGCCCGCCACGCCGGACTCCTTGAGCGCCACGAGGTCCGTGCCGTCCCCGTGCAGGACGGTGGTGCGCCGCAGCGTGGCGGCCAGCTCCTCGGAGCGGCGCCGGTCCGTCTCCAGCAGGCGGACGTCGAAGCCCTTCTCCTCCAGCCGGGACGCCACGCCCGCGCCCACCGAACCGCCGCCCACCACGAGCACGCGGCGCACGCCGGGGACGGGCGGCGCATCCGGGGTCTCCAGCACGCGGGCCAGCTCGTCGTGCACGCCGATGAGGTACACGCGGTCCCCGGGCAGGATGCGATGGTCCCCCCGCGGGATCATGGTCGCGCCGTCGCGCACGATGGCGATGACGAGCGCGTGGATCCCCTCGTAGACGTCGCGCAGCTCCGTGAGGCTGCGGTTCGCGAGGGGCGAATCGGGCTCGATGCGGACGCCCAGCAGGCGGACCCGGCCGCCATCGAACTCCATGGAGTCCGTGACGCTCTGCCCTTCCAGGAGCCCCACGATCTCGCGGGCCGCCTCCTCCTTCGGGTTGATCACGCAGTCGACGCCGAAGGCCTCCCGGGCGAGACGCTCGTCGTCGGACGAGCGGATGCCCGCGAGGCGGGCCACGGAGCGGTTGACGCCGAGCCGCCCGGCGAGGCCGCAGGCCACGAGGTTCACGGCGTCGATCTGCGACACGGCCAGCAGGAGATCGGTGTGGTCGATCCCGTTGTCGCGGAGCACGGCGGGATCGGTGCCGTCCCCGACCACGCCGAACACGTCGAGCGAGTTGACCCGCTCCACCGCGGCCGGATCCCGGTCCAGGACGACCAGGTCGTGTCCCTCGCGGACGAGCCGCTCCGCGATGTACGTCCCCACCTCGCCGGCGCCCACGATCAGGATCCTCACGACGTCCTCCCGGCCGGGCCGGCGGCCCGGCGTGGGAGTCTAGTGCCGGCACTCCCCGCGGGGAAGCCTCGCGCCCGCGCGGCGCGCGCGGCGCGCGCCGGGCCTTCCTTGACACCCCGGGACGGCCCTCCTAGTATCCGCCGCCCGTGCGGTGCCGCGGGAGGTGTCGAGTGCGCCGAGATCACCGGATCCGGCAGCAGCCGGGACGCCCGCTTCCCGGAGCGCGCGTCCCCGCCGGGCCGGTCCCGTTCCCGGGGCGGACCGCCGCCGCGCGCCGTGCCGCCCGCGCGCTCCTTCCCCGCCTCCTTGCCGTCGTGGTCGTGGCCGCGTCGCTCGCCGGCTGCTCCTCGGGCCACGACGTGGCCGAGGTCCATCGTCGCCTCTCGCTGCGCCTGGAGCACCGTCCGCCGGAGCGCGCGCTGGCGGGGCAGGACGCGGAAGTCCGGGCGCGCGTCCAGAGCTCGCTCGAGGCGCCCCGTCTCACCGCGTGGATCCGCGTGCTGGAGAACGACGGCACGGAGACGCGCATCCCCCTCCGCTTCGTGGACGAGGGCGACGCGGTCGGGCGCCTTCCCGCGCGGGACCGCGGGCACGTGACGCGTTACGTCCTCGAGGCGAAGGACGCCGCCGGGCTCGTGGTGTCGCTGCCCCGGAAGGCGGACGAGGGCGAGAGCTATACGCTCCGGTTCGAGGGCCGGAGCTGGCCCGTGCTGGGCGGTGTCGCCGGCCTCTCCGCGTGGCTGGCCACCTTCCTCTTCCTGGGCGCCGGCGCCGCGGCGGTGCAGGCGCTGCGCGGGCAGTTGAGCGTGGGACCGTCGGGTCTGCTGGGCGGACTCGCGGTGGGCTTCGTGTTCCTGGGGATCGCGCTCGTCGGCGGGGTGCACGCGTTCCAGGTCACGGGGTGGCCCTGGCCGAACACGCCGATGGTCTTCGCCATGAGCCGCGGCGACCTCGCGCTGCTCTCCCTCCTCTGGGCCGCGAACCTCGCCCTGGGCCGCCGCGCGCTCCTGGACGAGGAAGCCGACGGCACGCGATTCGACGAGCGCCTGTTCGCGTCCACCGGGACGGCAGCGGGAGTGCTCGCGGTGTTGTTCCTGCTGTTCTGACGGCGGCCCGTGCCCGGGTTGCGGGTGGCGGAGAGGTCGGGCGGGCGGGGTCCTCCCCGAGGGCTCCTGCGCGCGAACGCGCCGCGCCCTTCGGGCGCGTGCGTGCGTGCTCGGACGCCCTCGGGGAGGACCCCGCCCGCCCGACCTCTCCGCCACCCGCAACCCGGGTACGGACGGCGCGTCGGAACTGCAGGAACAACACCGCGAGCGGGAAGCGGGGAGTGCGAAGGAGGACGGTCCGGGGCCAGGCGCGCGGTCGGGCGGGGCGCGCGGAGCGGCCGGCGGTGGCCGAGGTGCCGGCTAGTCCGCGATCAGGCCGTTCTCGTCGAAGCGGAAGGTGGACTTCGCGTCGAGGGCGAGGTCCGGCGGGTTCAGCTCGTAGGGGCCGTAGTCGATGCGGATCTCCTCGGTCTCGCCCGGGTCGTAGCGGCTGGGGAAGATCACCTGCCGCGAGCCGGGGACGCGGCGGCCGGACTCGTCGCGGAACGTGGTGGTCACGTTCACCGTGCCGCCGTCGGGGAGCGTCCACGTGCACTGCGTGGGCTGCGGCGCGCGCGGGTCCGCCCACGTGCACTCCAGGCGGAGGATCTCCCCGTCCCGCCCCGGGGCGCCGCGGAGCTGGAGGCGGAAGCCGGTGAGCCGGCCCTGCGCGTCCAGCGCGGCGTCGAGGCGGGTCACGTCGCGGAGGAGGTCCGGCAGCTCCGGGTCCGGCTCGGCGGGAAGCTCCAGGTGGAGCGTGCGGCCGTCCCCCTGGGCGCGGGATTCGGCCTTCGCCACCGCGCGCAGCCGCGCGGCGCCGCGCTCCAGATCCGAATCCAGGAGCGACGCCCGGGCCACGTACAGCGGCTCGAGGAAGATGGCCCAGCTCCGCACGACCGCGGCCGGCGCGGAACCCGCGGCGCGCAGCCCGTACTCCGCCGGCGCGCGCCAAAGCTCCAGCAGCGGCACGGGATCCTCGTCGTCCTGCGGCAGCGTCAACTCCACCCGGTAGGACTGCACCTGCGCGTGGCCGATCCCGCGGAACGGGAGCACGGCGTCGCGCAGCGCATCGACGACGTCGGCGCGCGCCACGGTCGGGGCGACGCCGAGCGCAGCGGCCGCGACGAGGAGCGCCGCCGCCGGGGCCACGCGGAACGGAACGCCGGTCGGAGTCATGGTCCCTTGAACTCCCCCACCCGCCCAGCAGGTTCCGTCGCCGGCAGGTGCCCCGAAGAGAACGGCAGGCCGCTCGGGGCGGCCTGCCGGATCTCCGGGCTCTTCGAGGGTCGGGCCGCCCGGGCGCGCTGCCCGGAGCCCGTGCATCCGTTCGCGGTTCGCGGCCGGGGGTCCGGCCTAGAGCATCGACTTGAAGGCCTTGCCGGGGCGGAAGCGCACCGACTTCGAGGCCTTGATCGTGATCTTCTCGCCGGTCTGGGGGTTGCGCCCCTGGCGGCTCTTCCGCTTCACGGTGTTGAAGCTGCCGAAGCCCACGATGGAGATGCCGCTCTTCTTCGTTTCCTTCTTGATCGTGCCGATCGTGGCGTTGACCGCGTTCGTGGCATCCTTCTTGGACAGCTGGCAGGTCTTGGCGACCGCCTCGATGAGATCCGCCTTGTTCATGACCCATCCTCCTCCGCCACACCGTGGCGACTCTCGTTCGAAGAGCCGCGCGCAGGCTAGGTCCGCACCCCGCGCCTGTCAACGCATTTCGGGTTCGCGACGCCGGGAATCCGCGCGGGGCGCGGTTCTCCGCGCGCGCGGGTCGGGACCGCCGCTGCCCGCGCGGGATCCCGACGGTGGACGGCCGGGGAGCCGCACGAGGTCGGGGCGCGCGCGCCGGGCCCGCGCGGAACCCGCGGCGGCGTGCGCGCGGCGGCGTGCGCGCGGCGCGGGCCCCGCTACTTGCCGCGGAGGATCTCCTCGGGCAGGCGGAACATCGCGTCGAGGCGATCCCGCTTGAAGCGCCACTGCCCGCCGATCTTGACCGCGGGGATGCGGCCGTTCTTCGCGAGGCGGTACAGCGTGCCCTTCTTGATGTTCAGGTAGGACGCGGCTTCGCTGATGTCCATGATGTCGGAGTTCATGCGCCGTGCTCCAGGGGACGCTCCGGGCGGAGCGTCCGGGGTGTCGATGCGGGATGTCGTCCTGCCAGCGACCGGGCGATCAGCCCTCCCCGTCCGGGGAGATCCGATCCTTCAGCTCCTTGGAGACCTTGAAGACCGCCACCTTGCGGGGCGGAAGCTGGACCGGGTCTCCCGTGCGCGGATTGCGCGCGGTCCGGGCCTTCCGCTGCTTCACCTTGAACGTCCCGAAGCCGCGGATCTCGATGTGGTGCCCCATCTGCAGCGCGTCCTTCACCGCCTGGATGAGGTGGTCCACCGCCAGCGCCGTGTCCTTCTTCGTCAAGCCCGTGGTGTTCGCGATCTCTTCGACCAGGTCCGCCTTGGTCATACCGCCCCTCTCCCGGGAGGTGATCCCACGAAGCGGAAGAACTCCGTGCCAAGCCGGAGATCCCGCAAAGAACGGCCTCGATTCCGGAAAACATAGCAACGCGGCCCCGGAAGGGTCAAGGCTGCGCGCGGCTACCTGCTTCCCGGGCACCAGATGGGCGCTCAGGCTCCAGGGGGTTCTGAGGAGCCCCGGGCAATCCGCTAGCCGGTCGCGAGTTGCGGGATCCAGTAGCCGGCGAGCACCGCCACGGCCGCCCCCACGGCCGTATTCAGGAGGTTGCGGGCGTGCGGCCCGACGGAGCCGCGCAGGCGGGGACTCCCGGCGGCCCACGACTCGCAGAAGCTGCCGGCCGCGGCCGCGACGCCGAGGAGCGGGACGGACCGCCAGGCGACGACCCCGGTCGCCGCGCCGACCGCGACCACCAGGAGAGCCGCGCCCGCGCCCGCGAGGCTCCCGGGGACGGTGACCGCTCCCGGCGTCCCGGGCGGCACCGGCCGGCCGCCCGGCACGGTCCGGGCCCCGCGCCCCCACGCGCCCCCGGCCTCCGTGGCGACCGTGTCGAACGCCGCCGTCGCCAACGCCGCGACCCACGCGAGCCGGAGCGCGGGGGCCGTCGCGGCGAACGGGACCAGCCCGGCGAGCGCCGCGGCCAGGCCTCCGTTGGCGAACGCGTGCGCGGCTCCCCGCCGGCCCCCGGCCGCCTGCGCGATGCCGCGCGCCTCCTTCCGGGCTTGGCCGGCCCGCGTCGCGGCCGTGGCGAGGGAGACGAAGGCCAGGAGGACGGCGAGGCCGGGCCACCCCTCGCCGAGCAGGAGCACGAGGGCCAGCAGGAATGCGGCGATCGCGCCCGTGACGCCGAGGGCGCGCGCGGCCGCGCCCGCCGCCGCCGCCGCCGCCGCGACCGGCACCGCCCACGGCAG
>CAYYFX010000048.1:0-28392 GCA_964471155.1 uncultured Gemmatimonadota bacterium
GGCGGGAACGGGCGCGCGGAGCTTCCGGATCCCTTCGACCGGCTGGGCGCATGGCGCCATCGCGGGCTCGCGCGCGGGCGCGGAGGGCCGTCGTGAAGGAGACCTACCGGGACCGGGACGGCGTCGCGCACGAGGTGACGCTGGCGGAGACGGACCTTCATGCGGCGCGCGTGACCTCGGGTGATCTCGCGGCGGACCTGACCGCCGTTCCCCTCGGTCGCGGCGCGTTCCGCATGTCGGACGGCGTCACCACCTGGCGCGTGCGGGTCGACCGGGACGGCGCCGTGCGGCACGTGACCATCCTCGGCCTCGGCTCCGCGCGGCTCGAGCGCGAGGTGCGCGGCGGACGCCGCCGGGAGAAGCCGGCGGGCAGCCTGGCGTCGCCCATGCCCGGCACCGTGGTGAAGGTGCTCGTGAGCGAGGGGGACCGCGTCGCGAAGGGGGCGGATCTCGTCGTCGTCGAGGCGATGAAGATGGAGATCCGGATCGAGGCGCCGGCGGACGGAGTGGTGCGCGCCGTGCGGAAGCGCGCCGGCGAGCCCTGCGACGCCGGGGAGATCCTGGTGGAGGTGGGGTCCGCGGACGGCGACGACGCGGAGGCGTCGTGAGCGGTTCGCCGCCGCGCGTGCGCATCGTGGAGGTCGGTCCGCGCGACGGGCTGCAGAACGAGAGGCAGCCGCTCCCGGCCGCGGTCAAGATCGCGCTCGTGAACGGGCTGGCGGAGGCCGGGCTCGCGGACATCGAGGTCACCTCGTTCGTCCGCCGGGACCGCGTGCCGCAGCTCGCCGACGGGGCCGAGGTGTTCGCCGGCATCGCCCGGCGCGACGATGTCCGCTACTGGGCGCTCGTCCCGAACGCGAAGGGACTGGAGGCGGCGCGCGCGGCGGGGGCCACGCACGTGGCGTTCTTCACCGCGGCCTCGGACGGCTTCTCCCGCGCGAACACGGGCGTGTCCGTGGAGGAGTCCCTCGCGCGGCTGCGCCCCGCGATCGCCGAGGCGCGCGCGGCCGGCCTGGTCGTGCGCGGCTACGTGTCCACGGTGTTCGGCTGTCCCTACGACGGGGCGGTGGATCCGGCCCGGGCGGCCGCGGTGTCGCGCGCCCTGCGCGACGCCGGCTGCACGGAGATCTCCCTCGGCGACACGATCGGCGTGGCGGTCCCGCGGGACGTGGCGCGGGCGCTGGAGGCGCACGACGCGATGGGCGTCCCGCGCGACTCCGTCGCCCTGCACTTCCACGACACGCGCGGCACGGCCCTCGCGAACGTCGCGGAGGGGCTCCGGGAAGGGGTGACCACCTTCGACGCGTCCGCGGGGGGGCTCGGCGGGTGCCCGTTCGCCCCGGGCGCGACCGGGAACCTCGCCACCGAGGACCTCGTGTACTTCCTGGACCGGTCCGGGATCGACTGCGGCGTGCGCTTCGAGGCGCTGGCGGAGGCTTCCGCGCGGGTGGCGAGGGCCCTGGGCCGCCGCCCGACCTCCCGCGCCTGGGCGGCCTGGGCGGCCGGTCGGGACGCGCCGTGGTAGACTGGATTGCTGCTCCGTCGCCGGGTTTCCCGCGACCACCCTCGGCCGAGGTCCGCATCCCGTGTCTCCCCGCATCGCGTCGCTGCTCGCCGCCGTCCTGATCCCGCTCGCCGCCGCTCCCGCGCACGCGCTGCGCGTCATGTCCTACAACCTCCTGAACTACTCCAGCGGGCGCACGACGCAGTTCCGCACCGTGCTGGAGGCGACCCAGCCGGACGTGCTCGTCGTGGAGGAGATCACCGGCGGCGTGACGTCGGTGAACACGTTCCTCGCGGGCGTGCTGGACGTGGTGAACCCGGGCGAGTGGGTCGCGGGCGGCTACACGGACGGCCCGGACACGGACCAGGCCGTCTACGTCCGTTCGGCGAAGGCCGTGGTGCTGGGACACCACACGATCACGACAACGCTGCGGGACATCGACGAGTGGACGATCCGGCCGCTGCCGTACGCGTCGACCGCGGCGGATCTGCGGGTGTACGCCGTGCACCTGAAGGCGTCGCAGGGAAGCTCGGAGGAGCAGCAGCGCCTCGCCGAGGTCACGCTGATGCGCGCCCGCATGGAGACGTTCCCGCCGGGCGGCAACTACCTCGTGACCGGGGACTTCAACATCTACACGTCCACCGAGCCGGCGTTCCAGTACATGGTCAACCCGGCGAACGGCACGGCGGGCGTCGTGCAGGATCCGATCGACCGCGTCGGCAACTGGCACGACAACCCCGCGTTCGCGGACATCCACACGCAGAGCCCGCGGGTGACGCAGTTCGGCGGCGGCGCGAACGGGGGCATGGACGACCGCTTCGATCTCATCCTCACCGGTCCGGCGCTGCTGGACGGCGAGGGCATGGACATCCTGCCCGGCACCTACACGGCCTTCGGGCAGGACGGCCTGCACTTCAACGGCGCCATCAACGTGGCGCCGTTCACCGTGGTCACGCAGGTCGTGGCGCAGGCGCTGCACGACGCCTCGGACCACCTGCCCGTGTTCGCGGAGTTCCAGCTGCCGGCGGTGCTGGTCGCGGACGCCTCGGTGGCCTTCGGGCCGGTGATCGTGGGCGGACCGGGCGAGGCCGTCCTGGACGTGGGCAACGGCGCACCGCTGCCCGGGGACGAGCTGGACTACGCGTTCGTCGCGCCGCCCCTGTTCTCGGCGCCCGCGGGGTCGTTCCAGCTCGCCGCGGGAGCGCCGCCGGCGGGGCACGCGCTCGGCATGGACACCGCCGCGCCGGGCGCCCGGGCCGGGACCCTGACCGTGACCACGGACGACCCGGATCGTCCCGCGTGGGACGTGTCCCTGTCGGGCACGGTGCTGGACCACGCCCGGCCGTCCACCGATCCGGGCACGCTGCAGCTTCTGGCCGCCCTGGATCTCGGCGTCGCGGCGCCCACGGACACCGCGCACGCGGCAGCGCTCGTGCACGATCTCGGCTTCGGGCCGCTCGTGGCGGCGCTCGAGGTGCACGGGGCGGACCTCACCGGCGACCCGCGCTTCTTCCTGGACGGCGGGTTCACGCCCGCCACGGCGGACGCCTCGCCGGCCAGCTTCGACGTGGCCTTCGACGCCGCCGGAGCATCGGACGGCGTCTACAACGGCACGCTCGTCCTGCACACGCGGGACCTTCCCGGCATTCCCGGCGGCACGAACCTGGACGACGTGCAGTTCGACCTGTCCGTCACGGTGGATGCGGGGATGGTCGGCGCGCCCGCGCTGGCCTCCGTCACGCGAACCGGCTTCACGTCGCTGCGGCCGAACCCGTTCCGCGACGCGTCCGAGATCCGCTTCGGTCTGTCGCGTCCGGCGCGTGCGCGCGTGTCGATCGTGGACGTGACCGGCCGCGCCGTGCGGACGCTGACGGACGGCGAGCGCTCCGCGGGCGAGCATGGCGTGACCTGGGACGGCCGCGACGCCTCCGGCGGCATCGTGGCGCCGGGCATCTACTTCGTGCGGCTGACCGCGGGCGACGTGGCCGAGACGCGGAAGCTGGCGCGCATCCGGTAGCGCGCCGGCGCCGCGGTCATCCCGGACCGAGCGGCAGCGGGCGGGACCAGAGCCGGCGCGTGCGCCGCACGGCGAAGCCCTCGGAGCGGTACAGGCCGAGCGCCGCGTCGTTCTCCCCGTCCACGAGGAGGTGGATCCGCGCGGCGCCCTGTCCGGTCAGCCACGCCACGCCCCAGCGCAGCAGCGCACGGCCGAGGCCCTCGCCCTGCGCGTCGGGACGCACGGCCAGCACGTCCACCTCGCCGCCGTCGGGCAGGAGGCCGTTGCGGCAGAAGCCCACGCACCGCCCGCCCCGCCATGCGAGCCGCAGGCCGTCCGGGCGGAAGCGGGACGAGGCCGCGATCGCGCGCGCCTCGTCCACCGTCGCGATGTGGCTGGGGAAGCGCGCCGCGAACGCCTCGTTGTAGCAGGCGGTCCACTCCGCGAAGACGTGGTCGTCCGCGGTGAAGGGGGTCGTCCGGATGCCCTCCGGCCAGGCGGGCGCGGGCGGCGGCCCGGGGGCGCGCTCCATCTCCCAGAAGTACCGGAAGTGCACGAAGCCGTGCCGCTCCAGGAAGCCCTGCGCGTCCGGCGCGGGCAGCCACGCGGCGGCCGTCAGGCGCCGCGGCGCGCGCGCGGCGGGGATGGCGGCGAGCGCCGCGCCGGCCTCGCGAAGGAGCGAGGTGGCGATCCCGCGCCGGCGATGCGTGCCCCGCACGCCGATCCGGACCATCGCCCAGGGGCCGTGCGCCGAAGGGAGCACCAGCAGCATCCCGAACGCGGCGAGGCGCGTCGCGTCCCGCACGACCCGGATGCCGTCCGGATGCAGGACCGGATGCGCCAGCGGGTCATCCAGTTCCCCCGTGGGGATCATGCCGGCGTACTGGGTCGCGAGCGACGGGTCGCGGAGCAGCTCGTGGAACGCCGCGCGGTCGGTCGGGCGGTACACCTCCGGCAACGGCGCCGCGGCGGTCATGCGGGCGGACCGTCAGACCTTCGTGATCATGCTCTCCAGGAGCGCGCGGTTCGACCGGTAGCGCGACAGCAGCTCCAGGAGGAACGTCATGGCCTCGTGCGGCTTCATGGCCGTCATGTGCCGCCGCAGGAGGTGGATCCGCGCGATGTCCTCCGGGCTCTGCAGCTTCTCCTCCTTGCGCGTCCCGGACTTCTCGATGTCCACGCACGGGAAGATCCGCTTCGTGAACAGCTCGCGCGACAGGAAGAGCTCCATGTTCCCGGTGCCCTTGAACTCCTGGAAGATGACCTCGTCCATGCGGGAGCCGGTGTCGATCAGCGCCGTGCCGACGATGGTGAGGCTGCCGCCGTCCTCGATCTTGCGCGCGGCGCCGAAGATCTGCCGGGGCACGAGCATCGTCTGCGCGTCCAGGCCGCCCGAGAGGGTGCGGCCGCCCGAGTCCGAGAACGCGTTGTACGCGCGCGCGAGGCGGGTGATGGAGTCCAGCAGCAGGACCACGTCCTCGCCGGCCACCACGTGCTCCAGCGCCTGGTTCACGCAGGCCTCCGCCACGCGGATGTGGTCCGCGGCGGACATGTCGCTGGATGCGGCGTGCACCTCGGCCTTCGTGCTGCGCCGGAAGTGCGTGACCTCCTCCGGCCGCTCGTCCACCAGGAGCACGTACAGCTTGATGTCCGGGTAGTTCGTGGTGACGGCGTTCGCCATCTTGATGAGCAGGGTGGTCTTGCCGGCCATCGGCGGCGCGACGATGAGGCAGCGCTGGCCTCGCCCGATCGGGGTGATGAGATCGAGCGCGCGCGTGGTGACCTCGTCCGTCGTGGTCTCCAGGACGAGCCGCTCGAACGGATCGATGCTCACGCCCTGCTGCACGATCTTCAGCGCCGGGATCTCCCCGAGGGGGATCCGGGGGCGCCGCGATCCGCCCGGCCGTCCGCCACGCCGGCGGCCGCCGCCGCCCGGGGGCCGGCCGTTCTGCGGCTGGGCCTCCCGGTTCGGATCGTACCCGTTGTTCGCGCGGTTCCGTATGGGGTGGGGCCGGCGCCGCGAGCGCGGGGGGCCGTACCCCTGGCCCTGGCCGCCTTGCCCGCCGGGGTTGCCCTGCGGCCGGCCGCCGCCCTGCGGTCCGCCCTGCGGGGAGCCTCCGTCGGGGCGCGGCTCGTGGGGGCGGGGATTGTCCTGGACTTCGTTGGGATGGCGCCGGCGAGGGCGCGGACGACGTGAACGCATCAGGTTCTCGTGGTTTCTCCGGGCACCGGACGACGTGCCCGGTGCGGTCTGGGTGAATGCTCTGCCGCGGTTCGGCTCCGTCTTCGGATCCGCTCTCCGGCCGGATGGCGACCGCGCCTGACGGCGGCGAACTTGCCGTCCGGGGAGGAAAGCTCGGACCAGGACACGGGACGCTTTCCGCGGCGCTCCAATCGCCGGCGGCGCGTCTCTCCGTGGGTACGACACCGGGACGCGGGGCGGATCCGGCTGCTTCGGCCTCGGATCGGCCCGGTTCCTCCGCGCGTCAACCACCGCCTCGGAGGAATGGTGGGGAGCGATGCCCCGGATGTCTCTCTCGAAAGCTCCCCGAGTCTACGACAACCGCCGGGGAATGTCCTTCGAATTCGGGGATGTGTGTACACCACCCGTCAGGGACGATCAAGCCCCGAAATGGGGGTCCGGACGTCTCTCGCCCGGCTGCTCCTCCCGTTCCACCGTGTTGTCGCGGCAGCGCACGTGCGAGCCGCGGACGCTCAGGTCGGTGCGGCCGTTCCGCACCGTGCAGTTCAGGGCGAGGACCGCGCGCGCGACGCCGCGGTCCACCGCGATCCCCGTGCCGTTCGCCCGGCAGTCGTTCCCGACGAGGACGACGGCGCGACCGGCGCGCACCCGGATCCCCTCGTGGCAGTCCTGCACCTCGTTCCCCACGATGCGGAGCCCGGTGCCGCTCCGGATGTCGATCCCCGCGCCGGTGGCGCCCGCCACGCGATTGTCCCCGAGGCGCACGCGATGCCCGCGCGCGCCCTCGACCACGATGCCGGCGGCGGGATGCGTCGTCGCGTCGGCGCCGGCGCCCGGCGTCAGGATCTCGTTGCCGTGCGCGCGCACGCGGCGGCACTCCGCCAGGCGCAAGCCGGTGCCGCGCGGGGCCGTGATCGTGTTGTCCTCCACGACGGCGCCCCGGCAGTCGGACAGGGTCACCGCGGCCCGGTGCGACGTCCCGCACCCCGCGATCTCGTTCGCGCACGCCAGGAGCCCCGGGCCGCACCGGCGCGCCTCGATCGCGGGTCCGCACAGGGACGTGAAGACGTTCATCAGGACCTCGAGGCGCAGCCGCTCCGCGGGTCCCCCGCCTTCCAGCTCGATGCCCGGCGGCGCCTCGGGCACGGTCGGGCCGGCTTCCTCCGCGCCCTCCAGGCGGTTCTCCGCGAAGCGCAGGCTCCGCGCGCCGGCCCCGATCCGGACCAGCGCGTGCGCGCGCTCGGCGCGCGCGTCGCGGAACCGGTTCCTCAGGATGAGCATCCCGTACTCCACCCGATCCCCGCGCGGGTCCACCCGGATGGACGGACCGCCGAAATCCTCGAAGCGGTTGCCCGTGACGAGCAGGTCGCGCGCGTCGCGCTCGATCGACAGGCCGACCGTCCCGCCGAGGAACGTGCAGCCCTCGACCACGACGCCGCGCACCCACCGGTCCGCGGACTCGCCCGCCACGCGCAGCGCGGCGCCGTCGCGCGCGGTGAAGTCGTCGAAGCGGCAGCCGCGCACCAGCGCGCGCGTGCCGCATCGGACCACGATCCCGTGCCGCGCGCGCCCGCCGCGGCCCTCGAGGCCGAGGCCCTGCACGTTCGTCTCGTGGCTCCCGTCGACGATCAGGAGCGCGTCCACGTCCGCCACGGGCACGAGCCACGGCCGGCCGTCCTCGGCGTGCTGCGGACCGACCTCCACGCCGGTCCCGAGCCGCACTGTCCGGCCCACGCCCCAGAAACCCGCGGGGAACAGAAACGTTCGCGGCTGCCCGCGGATCGCGGCCTCGATCTGGTCCTCCCATCCGAGCCAGGGCGACTCGATCGTGCCGGCGCCGCTCGCGGCGCGCACGGTCTCGGAGGGGATGCGGACGGCGGAGGCGGAGAGGGACACGACGCTCCCGGGCCGAGGGGGAGTCCTTCCCTGCCTTTTCGGCCGCGGCGAGGCGCGAACTGAGCGGCGGCGCGGTCGTGGCCGAAGTCGCCCACTGCCCGCGGCGGACGTTCCTTGACGGGCCCGGGGGTCGCCCCTAGATTCCCCGGCCGGCCCGGCCGCATCGCTGCACCCGGCTCGAGGAGCGCATGGACGTTCCGCTCGTCTTCTGGCTGGGATTCCTGGCCTTCATCTTCGCCATGCTCGCGCTGGACCTCGGCGTCTTCCACCGCCACGGGCATCGCGTGCGGCCGCGCGAGGCGGCCGCGTGGAGCGCCGTCTGGGTCACCCTCGCGATGCTGTTCGGCGCCCTGCTGTGGCGGGTCGCGGGGCGGCAGGCGGCGCTGGAGTTCGTCACCGGGTACCTGGTGGAGTACTCGCTCAGCGCGGACAACATCTTCGTCATCTACCTCATCTTCGCGTACTTCCGGATCCCGCCCGAGTACCAGCACCGCGTGCTGTTCTGGGGCATCCTCGGCGCCGTGGCCATGCGCGGCGCGTTCATCGCGGCGGGCGCGTTCCTGCTGGGGCAGTTCCACTGGGTCATGTACGTGTTCGGCGCCATCCTGCTGTTCTCCGCGGCGAAGCTCGTCCGCCAGCACGACGCCCCGTACGACGCGGAGCGGGATCCCGTGCTGCGCCTGGCGCGGCGCGTCCTGCCCGTGACCCCCCGGTACGACGGGCAGAAGCTGTGGACCGTGGAGAACGGCCGGCGCATGGCCACGCCGCTGTTCCTGGCGCTGCTCCTCGTGGAGACCACCGACGTGGTGTTCGCGGTGGACTCCATTCCCGCGATCTTCGCCGTGACGCGCGAGCCGTTCCTCGTGTTCACGAGCAACGCGTTCGCGATCCTGGGGCTGCGCTCGATGTACTTCCTCCTGGCGGAGGCGGTCACGCGGTTCGATCGCCTGAAGTACGGGCTGGCGCTGATCCTCGTGTTCGTCGGCGCGAAGATGATGCTGTCGGACGTGGTGCACATCCCCGCGGGAACCTCGCTCGTGGTCATCCTCGCGCTTCTCGGCGGTTCGATCGTGGCGTCGCTCCGGGCGACCGCTCCGGGGGATGCCGGCGAGGGGACGGGCGAGCGACCCTAGGTTGCACCGTAAGCCGGGTGTATCCGGCTCCCGGTGGCCTGCCCCGGCCGTCCGGTCCGGACTTCGGTCGATTCCGGCTCCGGACCGGTGCTAGGTTCTCCGATCTTGTGCTGGAGATCGGCCCGGATCCGTCGTCGAAAGGGAGGCCATGCGTCCACACCAGTCCTTCGCCGTCGTCCCGCAGCTGCCGCAGCCGCTGGAGCCCCTCCGGGAGCTCGCGTGGAACCTGCGCTTCAGCTGGGACCCGGGCACCTGCGAGCTGTTCCGCATGATGGATCCGGACCTGTGGGACCGGTGCGGGGCGAACCCGGTGCTGTTCCTCGGGCGGATCTCGCAGGCGCGGCTGGAGGAGTGCGCCGTGGACGACGCCATCCTGGCGAACGTCCAGCGCGTGTGGGGCGACTACGTGAAGTACCGCGGCAGCCGCACCACGTGGTTCGAGAAGTCCTCGGAGGCGGGGACGGGCGTCCGGATCGGGTACTTCTCCGCGGAGTTCGGGCTGTCGGCCTGCCTCCCGCTGTACTCGGGCGGCCTGGGCGTGCTCGCGGGGGACCACCTGAAGTCGGCGTCGGATCTCGGGCTGCCGCTCGCCGGCGTGGGCCTTCTGTACCAGCGCGGCTATTTCCAGCAGTACCTGAACAACGACGGCTGGCAGCAGGAGAGCTACCCCGTCAACGACTTCCACAACCTGCCGCTGCGCCCGGCCAAGGACGCGGAGGGGCAGGAGATCGTGCTGCACCTGCCGCTGGACGGGAACCCGCTGCACGTGAAGGTCTGGCGCGCCGAGGTCGGGCGCGTGCCGCTGGTGCTCCTGGACACGAACATCCTGCAGAACCGGGCGGAGCACCGCGGCATCACGTTCGACCTGTACGGCGGGGACTCCGACATGCGCCTCCTGCAGGAGTTCGTGCTGGGCGTGGGCGGGCTGCGGGCGCTGTGCGCGCTCGGCATGGAGCCGGACCTGTGCCACATGAACGAGGGTCATTCCGCGTTCCTGGTGCTGGAGCGCGTCCGCATCCTGATGGAGCGGGACAAGCTCACGTTCCGGGAGGCGCGCGAGGCCGCGGCCGCGTCGTGCGTGTTCACCACGCACACGCCGGTTCCCGCGTCGATCGACCTGTTCTCGCGGGAGCAGATCCTGCGCATCTTCGGCGGGGACTGGCGCGGCACGTTCGGGCTCTCCGAGGAGGAGTTCCTGGATCTCGGCCGGGAGCGGCCGGGGGAGTCCAAGGGCCCCTTCAACATGGCCGTCTTCGCGCTGCGCAACGCGGACCTGGCGAACGGGGTCGCGAAGCTGCACGGCCGCGTCAGCCGCCGGATGTGGAACTACCTGTGGCCCGGCGTGCCGGAGCACGAGGTTCCCATCGACTCGGTGACGAACGGCGTGCACACGCAGACCTGGATCTCGCGCGAGATGCGGGAGCTCTTCGACCGGTACCTGGGCCCGCGCTGGTCGCGCGATCCGGATGTGTCGGCGCTGTGGGACGGCATCGACAAGGTGCCCGCGGAGGTGCTCTGGCGCACCCACGAGGTGCAGCGGCAGCGCCTGGTCTCGTACGTGCGCGCGCGGCTGCGGAAGCAGCTCGAGAACGCGAACGCCACGTCGGTGGAGATCGTGGCGGTGAACGAGATCCTGGACGCCACCGCGCTCACCATCGGCTTCGCGCGCCGCTTCGCTCCGTACAAGCGCGGCAACCTCATCCTCCGGGACCCGGCGCGCCTGCGCGCGATGCTGGGGGACACGCGCCGGCCGGTGCAGTTCATCTTCGCGGGGAAGTCCCACCCGCGGGACGACGCCGGCAAGAAGCTGATCCAGGAGATCGTGAAGTTCTCGCGGGAGCCCGGCGTGCGCGGGCGGCTGGTCTTCGTGGAGGACTACGACATGGACGTCGCCGCGCACCTCGTGCAGGGCGTGGACGTCTGGCTGAACAACCCGCGCCGCCCGCTGGAGGCGTCGGGCACCAGCGGCATGAAGGCGTCCGCGAACGGCGCGATCAACATGAGCGTCCTGGACGGCTGGTGGGACGAGGCGGCGGCGGAGCACAACGGCTGGTCCATCGGCGCGGGCGAGGAGTACACCGACCCCGTGCTGCAGGACGACGTGGAGTCCGGCGCCATCTACGACCTGCTGGAGCACGAGGTCGTCCCGCTCTTCTACGACCGCGGCCGGGACGGCATCCCGCGCGGGTGGGTGCGCATGATGAAGGAGGCCATCCGCGGGGTGGCGCCGCGGTTCAACACGAGCCGCATGGTGGCGGAGTACGCCACGCGCTGCTACTTCCCCGCGCTGCGCCGCTCGGCCACGCTGCGCGCCGACGGCTTCCGCGGCGCGCGGGAGCTCGCGGCGTGGAAGGCGAAGGTGGCGGCGAAGTGGTCCGGCGTGGGCGTCACCGAGATCGATGCGCCGGCCGTGTCGGAGTGCTCGGTGGGGCAGGTCGTGCCGGTGCGCGCGCGCATCCAGCTCGGCGGGCTGGAGCCGGACGAGATCTCCGTGCAGATCTTCCACGGCGAGGTGGACGCGCAGGGCGAGATCGTGGACTCGGAAACCCTGCCCATGCAGCTCGACGCGGCGCCGAGCGAGGGCTACGCGTGGTTCCGCGGGGAGGTCCCGTGCCGCCGGACCGGACATCGCGGCTATGCGGTCCGGATCCTGCCGCGGAACGCGGACCTCGCGCACCCGTTCCTGCCCGGGCTGATCCGGTGGAGCGGGGATCCGGTGGGTCACGCGGCCCCCGAGCACGCGCACGTGTAGACGCGCCGGAGGGCGGGGCGGTACCTTGCCGCCTCGTCCGTCGCCCCGGGGATGCGCTCCGGGAGCCTTCCGCCCGGGGTGCGCGTGCTGCCGGACAACGTCCTCGAGACGCGGCGCGGCCGGCTGGCCGCGTTCTCCCTGCTGTACCTCTCCGAGGGGATCCCCTTCGGCTTCTCCGCCATCGCGCTGGTCACCTGGATGCGCCAGCAGGGCGTGGGGCTGACGGAGATCGGGCTGTTCACGGCGTCGCTGTACGCGCCGTGGGGCTTCAAGTGGGCCTGGGCGCCGTTCGTGGATCTCATCCGCGTGGAGCGGTTCGGCGCGCGCCGGTTCTGGATCGTGACGGCGCAGCTGCTCATGGCGGCCACGCTGGGCGTGGTCATCGCGGTGGACCCGGCCGCGGACCTGAAGCTGCTCACCGTCCTCATCGTCATCCACAACCTGTTCGCCGCCACGCAGGACATCGCCATCGACGCGCTCGCGGTGCAGGTGCTGCCGGAGGACGAACGCGGCACCGCGAACGGGTTCATGTTCGGGGCGTCGTACCTGGGGCAGGCCATCGGCGGGAGCGGCGCGATCTGGCTTGCCGGCGCGTTCGGATTCCGCGCCACGTTCCCGTTCGTGTGCGGGCTGATCCTGCTCATCCTGGTGTTCGTGTCGCTGCGCATCCGGGAGCCGCGGCTCGCGGCGGCGGCCGCGGTGAACGGGGCGGTCGGGGCGGCGGGCGGCGCGGCGGGGGTCGCCGTGGCGGTCGTGCGGCGGCTCGCGAAGTACCTGCTGGACCTGGTCCGCGGGTTCTTCCTCTCCGGCGTCGGGCCGATCGCCGGCGTCGCGTACGCGCTGATGCCCGCGGGGACGCTGGCGCTCGGGCTCGCGCTCGGCTCCACGATGCAGGTGGACCTGGGCATGACCGAGGACGGGATCGCGCGGCTCAACGCCGTCACCACGGTGCTCGCCGCGCTCGGGTGCGTCGCCGGCGGCTGGCTCTCGGACCGGTTCGGCCACCGGCGGATGCTGGCCGTGTTCACGCTGCTGACGATGGCGCCCACGCTGTGGCTCGCGGCGCGCTTCACCGGCGCCGAGGGCATGTCCGGCGTGACGATCGGGATCTACGTGGCCGCCTCCGTGACCTACGCGTTCGCCGCGGGGCTGATCTCGGGCACCAGCGTGGCGGTGTTCATGGGACTGACCACGCCCATCGTCGCCGCCACGCAGTTCTCCGGCTACATGGCACTGCGCAACCTCGTGTACACCTACTCCGCCGCGTGGCAGGGTGCCCACGCCGAGGTCGCCGGCTACGCGAAGACGCTCCGGCTGGACGCATGGATCGCGTTCGTGCCGATCCTGGTCCTGCCGTTCCTGCGCGAGGCGAACCGCGGGATGCTGACGGGGCGCGCGGCCGGGGCGCGCCTGACGCGGTACGCGTCGGTCCTGCTGCTGGCCGCGCCGGTGTGCGCGTCGGGGGCGCCGGACTGGCGCGCTCCCGGACGGGACCTGCTGGCGCTGTGGGCGGCGGCGCTCCTGGCCCTCGCGGTCCTGGCGCGCGGGGCCGGACCGCGTTCCGCCCTGCTTTCGGGACTGGCGGTGGGTGGGGTGGCGGCCGCATTGTTCGCGGGACGCCTCCTGGATTCCGGGTCGTGGGAGGCACCGGTGCGCTTCGCGCTCGGAGGGCTGGCGGCCGCGGTGGTCGCGTGCGGGCTGCTGGCCGCCGGGCGGTACGAGGTGGAGAAGGAACGCAGGAGGGCCGGGGAGCCGGCCGGGGAGGGAAACGGACCATGACGACGCGGGGCAGGAAGGTTGCGGCGTGCCTGGCGGTGCTGGCGCTGGCCGGATGCGCCCAGCGGGAGGAGGCGGCGCCTCCGGCGGGCGGGAGCGAGGGAAGCGGAGAGGCTCCGGCGGCGGCGGCCGTCGCCGTGGAGAATCCCGCGCTGCCGGCGGATGCCGTGCGCGTGGGCGAGGTGATCACGGTGGCCGACGCGCCGGTCACGCTGGCCCAGGTGCGGGAGAACCCGGAGGCGTTCTTCGAGAAGACGCTGCTGATCGAGGGCACCGCGGCGGCCGTGTGCCAGGCGAAGGGCTGCTGGATGACGATCACCGACGGCCAGGGCGAGCCGATCTGGGTGCGCTGGTCCACCGGCTGCGGCGGCAGGTACGCGTTCCCCAAGGACGCCGCGGGGCGCCACGTCGTCCTGCAGGGATCGTTCTATCCGAAGGAGATCTCGCCCGCCGACGCCGAGCACCTGGCCCAGGAGAGCGGCGAGGCCATGAAGGCGGAGGAGATCGCGGGGAAGACCTTCGAGATCAACGCGACCGCGTTCGTGCTGTTCCCGGGCGAGCCGGCCGCGACGCCGGATCCGGCGACCGCGCCGGCGCCCTCGGCCGGGCAGGCGGGCTGACCACGCGCCTCCGCGCGCCAGCCGAGTCCGGGAAACGCAAACCGCGGCAAGACCGGCAGCGGGTCGAACCGGCCCGCTGCCCGCCGCACCGGGCGGGGGAAGGGGGCGACGCCCGCAACCGCGGGCGGAGCCTGCCGCGAGGATCGGCCGCCTCCTGCTATACTCGTCGCTTTGCGCGTCCCCACGAACCCCACGTCGCAGGAGTTCCCATGCGTCACCATGCGCGGTGTGTTCTCTTCGCCTTCGCGTTCGTCCTCGCTGCCGGTCGCACGCCCGCGGGCGCGGTGCCCGTCGCCCCGCCCGACTTCGTGGTGGAGAACGCCTTCCCCGGCGCGGTCTTCGTGAACCCGGTGGCCATCGCGTTCCTGCCGGACGGCCGGTACCTCGTGTCCGAGATCGCGGGCCGCGCGTGGATGGTGCAGTCGGACGGCACGCGCGCGGCGGTCCCGTTCCTGGACATCCGCGCCGAGGTGGCGGGCTACTCCGACCTGGGGATGCTGGGCCTGGCGATCGACCCGGACTTCGCCGTGAACCGCTGGGTGTACTTCGGCTACACCGTGGACCCGAACGGCGACGGCGTGGAGAACGACGAGGACCGCTACGTCCGGGTCACGCGCTACCAGGTCAGCAACTCCAACCCGGACGTGGCGGACCTGTCCTCGCGGCAGGTGCTGATCGGCTCCACCTGGTCCACCGGGATCGTGACGACGCACACCACGCACACGATCGGGTCGTTGCGCTTCGCGGCGGACAAGTCCCTGATCGTGAGCTGCGGCGAGGGCGCGCACTGGGAGGTCGCGGACCGCGGCAACCTGGACTCCATCGCGTTCAACATGGGCAACGTGGACCCCGAGGAGAACATCGGCGCCTTCCGCGCGCAGACGCTGAACAGCATGGCCGGCAAGGTCCTTCGCATCGACAAGGACACCGGGCTGGGTCTGCCCTCGAATCCGTACTGGACCGGCAACGGCGCGGACAAGCAGTCCCGCATCTGGCTGTACGGGCTGCGCAACCCGTTCCGGTTCTGCATCCGCCCGGGCACGGGCTCCGCGGTGCAGGCGGACGGGGACCCGGGCACGCTGTACATCGGCGACGTGGGCCTGGACACCTACGAGGAGCTGAACATCGCGCCCGGCCCCGAGGTGAACTTCGGCTGGCCGTGCATCGAGGGTCCGTTCGTGCACGCGCTGTACGACTCCGTGCAGTCCACGCACGCGGGCAACACGAACGTGCTGTGCGGCGCCGCGCCGAGCGCGGAGAACCCCGAGCCGTACACCACGCCGGACGCGTGGATCCACCACACGAACGGGGGCTTGTCGTTCCCGAACGGGTGGACCGGCGAGACGGTGATCGGCGGCTCCTTCTACACCGGCACGAGCTATCCGCCGGCGTACCAGGGCCGCTACTACCTCGGGGACTGGACGTTCGGCTGGATCCGCGCCGTCGAGGTGGACGGGGCGGACAACCTCGTCGGCTGGTCGGACTTCATCTCCGGCGCCGACGGGCCGGTGGCCATCGAGGTCAACCCGTTCACGGGCGATCTGTGGTACATCGCGCTGTTCGCGGCGGAGGTGCGCCGCATCCGGTACACCGGGGCGGTGGACGCGCCCGTGACGGCGCCCGCGCCGCGCGCGCTGGCGGTGCAGGCGTCGCCGAACCCGTTCCAGGGCGTCACGTCCATCCGCTTCGAGCTGCCGCGCGCGCAGCAGGCGAAGCTCACCATCCACGATGTGGCCGGCCGCCTCGTGCGGACGCTGGCCGGCGGCCGCCTCGACGCGGGCGCGCATGCCGTGGCCTGGGACGGCCGCGACGCGCGCGGCGCGGAGCCGGCGGGCGTGTTCTTCTATCGCCTGGAGACCGAGGACGGCGTGCGCACGGGAAAGGTGACGCCGCTGCGCTGACCGCCGCGCGATCGCGTGCCGGCGTCCCCGTCCCGTCCGGGCCGACGCGAGGGCCCGGGCGGGGGCGGGATGGCCGGACGTCCGGGACGCGGGTCTAGCGCACGCGCGCGATCTTCGCGGCGGCCGTGGTGCCGGATGCGTCCAGGATCCGCGCGAAGTACGTGCCCGCCCTCGCGGGCCGGCCGTCCTCGCCGCGACCGTCCCACCGGATCGACCCCGGCCCGGCCGGGGCCGGTCCGCCGTGGAGGCGGCGCACCAGGCGTCCCCCGACGTCGACGATCTCCACCGAGATCCGCCCGGCGCGCGGCAGGGTCCACGTCAGCGTGGTCCCCGCGGACGGAGCCGGGTTCGGATCCGCGCGCAGCGAGAGTCCCGCGGGCACCGCCGGCCGCGTCGCCGTCGCCGCGGCCGTGGGCAGCGTCCGCACGATCCGGTAGAGCCCGCGGGCCGTGCCGGCGCGCCGCATGATGTACAGCGCGCCGTCCGGCCCCTGCTCCAGCTGGGTCATGTTCACGATCCCCTGGGCCCAGTCCTCCGACGAGGGCTGCCCCGGCACCGGCGATGCCGCCTCCCAGCCGGACGAGCCGGGCACGAGGCGCCGGATCCACTCGCCGCCCCAGTCCGCGAAGAAGTACGAGCCGTCGTAGCTCTCCGGGAAGCCGCCGTCCTCGCCGGGCGGGAAGCGGTACAGGGGTCCGCCGATGACGGCCCGCGGGAAGACGGGATCATGGTCGTACGCGTGGATGGGATCGGTGAACGGGTTGGCCGCGCCGCAACTGTCGCCGAACGGGGCCTCGCCGAGCCCCTCGCGGATCGGCCAGCCGAAGTTCTGCCCGCCGCCCGACGCGAACGGGATGTGGTCGACCTCCTCGGCCTGCGTGGCGCCGACGTCGCCGAGGAACGCGTCGCCGGTGACCGGATCGATCGAGAACCCGAAGGGGTTGCGCAGGCCCCACGCCCAGACGAGCCGTTCGCTCTCGTCCGCCGCGAGCGCGAACGGGTTGTCGGCGGGAGCCAGGTCGGCACGCGGCGGGGGACCGGGGCCGGCGGCAGGCATCGCGGAGACATCCAGACGCAGGAGCTTGCCGAGGAGCGAGGTCCGGTCCTGCGATGGACAGCGCGCCAGGTCCTCGCCGAGGCCGAGGTACAGCATGCCATCCGGTCCGAACTCCAGCCCGCCTCCGTTGTGGCTCTCCGTCAGGTCCGGGATCCCCGTGAGCAGGAGGAACTCGTTCGAGAGCGTGAGGGCCGTGGAGGCGGAGTCGGTCAGCGCGCCGGAGGCCTTGAACATCGTGAGGCGCGACGTGGAGTCCGTGCGCGTGAAGTAGAAGTACAGGTACGGCCGCGTCGGCCACGCGGGGTCCACCGCCACCCCGAGGAGCCCCCGCTCCGCGCCCTGCGACACGCCGGGGATGACGTGGACGGGATCGGACGTGGGTGCCCCGACCGCGGCGACGCGCACGCCGCCGGAGTTGCGCTCCACGAGCACGATGCGCCGATCCGGGAGGAACGCGAATGCGGTGGGCTCGCCGCCGAACGGCGCGGCGACGACCTGTTCGAGGGCGAACCCGTCCGGAAGTGACTGCGCGAAGCCGGCGGGCGCGAACGACAGCGTGACGAACGACAGCGCGGCGAACGACACGGCGGCGAGCGGCCGTTCGGCGGGTCTTGATAGCATTCGACACCTCGGTCCGGTATGCGGGAGCAACGTCGATCGTTTGCGACCCGTAACATCCGGCGAGGTGCCGTTTCAACCCCCGTCATGCCTTCGGGGGGACCCAGTCCGGCGGAGGCGCCACGCCGGCGCCGTAGAAGAACGCCTCCATCTCCTCCATGAGCAGCTTCTGCGCCCGCTCGTCCGCGAGATTGAGCCGGTACTCGTTGATGAGCATCGTCTGGCGATGGGTCCACTGCGCCCACGCCTCCTTCGACACGCTCTCGAAGATCTTCCTCCCCAGCTCGCCGGGGACGGGGGGCCAGTCGAGGCCCTCGGCCTCGCGCTTCAGGATCACGCACTGCACCATCCGGGACATGGCAGGACCTCCTCGCTTCAGGAACCCTCGACGGCGCCCGTGCCGCGGCGCAGCTCCTCGAACGGGTACAGGCCGGTGCGGTGGCCGTCGCTCCACACGGGCTGCAGCGCGTACCGGCCGACGCTGCGGATCGTCACCGGGCGGACGTCCCTGGGCACGGCGTCCAGGGACGGCATGCGCTCGCCCGTCCACTCCCCCACGCACGCGGCGCACGGGCACGCCTGCCGCAGCGCGAAGGAGCCGTGGAAGGTCTTCCGGCCGTCGCCCCACAGGATGCCGAGCACGTCGTCCTTCGCCTGCCAGACGGCGAGGGGGAGGCTCGCGGGGGACTTCCCGCCGCCCGGCGAGCCCTTCGGCGGGTTCTTCTCGAAGTCGTTCGGGCGCATGCGCCGCCAGGTGATGTCGAAGGCGCCCGGACGGCCGCCCTCGGCCAGGCGGGCCAGCAGGCTGCGCCCGAGCGAGACGAAGGAGCGCGCCGCCGCCGTGTCCGGCGCGGCCAGCACGACCGGGACGCCGGCGTCCCCGCCGGTCATCACGGGGGTCTCGAGCGGGATGCGCCCGAGGAACGGGATGCCCATCGCGGCCGCGGCGCGCTCGCCGCCGCCCTCGCCGAAGAGCGCCACCGTGTCGCCGCAGCCGTCGCACACGAAGCCGGCCATGTTCTCCACGAGGCCGAGCACGGGCACGTGGAGCGCCTCGAAGGCGCGGATGCCGCGGCGCGTGTCCGCGAGGCTCATCTCCTGCGGCGTGGTGACCGTGAGCACGCCGGCGAGCTGCACGGACTGGCCCAGGGCGAGCACCGCGTCGCCGGTTCCCGGGGGCATGTCCACGAGCAGCACGTCCAGGTCACCCCAGTCCGCGATCGCGAGGAGCTGGGAGATGGCCTGGCTGACCATGGGACCGCGCCACACGATGGGCAGGCCCTCGCCGGCCACGTTCGCGATGGAGAGGTAGTGCACGCCGTGCCGGAGCAGCGGCCGCGCGAGCTCCGTGCCGGGCACGGCCTCCGGCGTCTCGTCCGACCCGAACATGTGCGCGATGGACGGGCCGTGCACGTCCGCGTCCAGCACGCCCACGCGCACGCCCAGCCGCGCGAGCGCGGCGGCGACGTTGGCGGCCACGGTGCTCTTGCCCACGCCGCCCTTGGCGCTGTGCACGGCCACGATGTCGCGGACCGAGGCGAGCGTGGGAGGGGCGGAGGATGCCACGGCGGACTCCTAGGAGAGGACCTTGAACGGATTGCGCGCCAGCGCGCGCGCGCCCAGCTCCGCGGCCGCGCGCGCGGCGAACGCCAGGTACGCCGCCCCGGCGGGCGACGCCTCGTCCAGCACGACCGGCCGTCCCGCGTCCGCGGCGCCCATCACCGCCGGGTCCAGCGGGAGCTGCGCCAGGAGCGGCACGTTCTCCTTCGCCGCGAGCGCCTCGCCGCCGCCGGCGCCGAACAGCGCGTGCCGCTTGCCGCACTTGCGGCAGTCGTACCACGCCATGTTCTCCACGATGCCCAGCAGCGGGATGTGCGCGTCGCGGAACATGGTCAACCCGCGGCGGGCGTCGATGAGGGCGATCTCCTGCGGCGTGGTCACCACGATGGCGCCCGTGACCGGCAGGGCCTGCGTGAGCGTGAGCTGCACGTCGCCCGTGCCGGGCGGGAGATCGCACACGAGGTAGTCCAGCTCCCCCCAGTCCGCGCCCGCGAGCTGCCCCACCATCTTGTGCAGCATGGGCCCGCGCCACAGCACCGGCCGGTCCCCGGGCGCCAGCTGCCCCATGGAGAGGAACCGGATGCCGTGCGCGGCCGACGCGACGAGCCGCTGCCCGTCCGTGGCCGGCGGCGGCACCTGCCCCATGACCACCGGCACGCTCGGCCCGTAGATGTCCAGGTCCAGGAGCCCCGTGGCCGCGCCCAGCCGCGCCAGCCCGACGGCGAGGTTGGAGGCCACCGTGGACTTCCCGACGCCGCCCTTGCCGGACGCCACCGCCACGAGGTTCCGGATGCCGGGCAGCGACGGTCGCCGCGTCTCCCCCGGCCGCACGCGCCAGGTCACCTCCACCCGCGCCTCGCGCACGCCTTCGACGCGCAGCGCCGCCTCGCGGAGCGTCCCCGCCAGGCGCGCCGCGTCCGGGCTTCCGGGCGAGGGCATCTCCAGCGTGATGCGCGCGACGCCGTCCTCGAGGCGCGCGTCCGTCACCAGGTCGAGGTCCGTCACGGACTTCGGCCCGGCGCCGAAGGGCACGGCCGCGAGCGCGGACGCGAGCGGGTTCGACGGGCTGGGCTTCATCGGGCCTCGATTCGCTGCGGGTTCCGGGAGGGCCGGGCGAGCCCCCATGGATGCGGGAGGGGACTCGCCCTGTCAAGGGGCGCGGCCGCCGGAGGGGATCCGCGCCCCGCGGAATCGCGCGAGGACCAACCGGGGGACGAACAAAATCACCCAATAGACGCGCCCCTCCGAGGACAGCTTCGCGAAGTACACGCCGGCGGCCACGCGACGGCCGGCGGCATCCCGGCCGTCCCAGGTGGCGGCGTGCGCGCCGACCGGCAGCTCCCCGCGAACCAGCCCCCGGACGCGCCGGCCCGTGGCGTCGTAGACCGCGACCTCCGTGGCGCCGGCGCGGCCGAGCTCGAAGTCCACGCGCACCGCGCCGGCCGCGGGGTTGGGGGACGCGCCGCGGATCCACGTGCGGCGCGGCGCCGGGCCGGACGCGACCGGCTCCGCGGACGTCACCGCGGGGAACAGCGTGAACGAGTCCAGCACGGATCCGATGCCGGACACCGGATAGGTCTGCACGTACTCGTACGTGGCCTGCGCCGGACTCGTGCGGATCGCGACGAAGCCGGAGTTCGGCTCGAAGTGCGTCAGCGACTCCGGATAGAACGAGAAGAACCGCCAGCCCCAGAGGTTGCCGGTCTGGTCGCCGTTGTCGTCCGGCTTCGCGACCGTCAGGTACACCATGCCGTCCAGCTCCTGGCGGGCGTGGAAGTGCTCGTGCCCCTTCATCACCACCTGGTTCCCGGTCGACGAGAGCATGGCGTGCACGGACCCGTGCGTCCACGCCGGCCGCTTCGCGGCCAGCACGTCGGCGCCCGTGGAATCCTGCCCGCCCCATTCGAAGGTGGGCCGGCCCGCGATGGACCAGTCCACGACCTCGATCCCGCCCCGGCCGTAGTACTGCCCGCTGCCGGCGTAGGTGGACGTCAGGTGGTGGACCGCGAGCAGGCTGTACGGCGTGCGGTGCGCGGTGAGGTCGCCCCACAGCCACTCGTACTGCGCGTCGCCGAGCTGCCAGTCCCACCCGTCGAGGGATCCGTCGACCTCCCCGTGACCGTTGTGCGGGCGGCGCGGCGAGTAGAGGAACGGGTCCAGCGCGCGGACGCGCAGGTCCCCGATGTCGCAGGCCCAGTAGTTGCCGGGGATCCCGATCTCCGGGAAGGGCGTCCCGTTGCCCGAGTAGAACCCGTCCGGAAGCGGCGGCGGGAACCACTTCAGCAGCATCCGCCCCGACCACACCGCGGTGTTGTTCGCCGTGCCGTCGTAGTCCCAGCCGTTGACCTCCTCGTGGTTGCCGCGCACGAGGAGGAAGGGCACGGAGTGGGCCGCCTTGTCCACGTACTCCCGCGCCTCGCGGTAGCGCTGCTCGGTCTCCTCCTCGTCCATCGCCACGCGGGTGGCGCGGATGACCACGAGGTCGCCGAGGTCGAGCCAGGCGTGCCAGCCCTCCGGGTCCCAGCCCGGCATGTACGCCAGCGTGGTGTCCAGCTGCGCCATCATCGCGTACTGGCCGGCGGCGCGCTGGTTCGTCACGTGGATGTCCGCGGTGACGCACACGCGCGCCGCGGATCCGGGCCCGGGCAGCGTGAGGAAGGTCCGTTCCGGCCCCGTCTCCCAGGTCGACCCCGCGGCCGGCCGGTAGCGGAGACGGTAGTGGTAGCGCGTGTCCGGCGAGAGCCCCTCGATGCGGATCTGCGCCGGCGTGGTCGGGTCCGCCGCCACGATCGACGTCTGGTTGGGCAGGTTGCCCGGGGAGGCGCCCCAATCGACGGCGAGGAGCGTGGGCAGGTGCGGGATGACGTTGACCTCCACCGACGTCGTCGTGGGACGGCACAGGAGCTCCTGCCCCCAGAACGCGTCGTGGTACGTCTCGTTCACGCGCAGCCGCACGGGCTCCATGCCGGCGTTCCCGCCCGTCGGCCACCGGGGGTGCGTGTCGTCGAAGCGCACGAAGCGCTCCGGGCTCGTCCCGCCGGCGGGCTCCAGGAAGAACGCGAGCACCTTGGGTCCCGCGGCCCAGCCCGGCTGCGCCAGGACCTCCTCCACGATCGCGGAGAGGTCCGGCGTCTCGGTCCACTTCGCGATGCGCTGCCCGGACGAGTCCCACGCCGCCGGGATGGTCCAGGTCGCGGAGGTCGTCGTGCGCGGGAGCAGGAAGCGCGCGGCGCCGGGCGGCACGAGGTCGTCGAAATCCAGCGCGGCCGTGATGGTGACCTCGAGCGGCGCGGCCACGGCGCCTCCCTGCACGTTCATCCGCAGCCGCACGTCCGACACCGACTGCCCCGCCGCGAGCTCCGGCGCGGCGAAGGTGAGGTGCGTGGCGTAGGTGGATCCGCCGGTGTGCCCGAGCGTGAGCAGGAGCGAGGCGAAGGTGGGGTCCGTCGGCTTCGACGCCCAGGCGGCCCCGTCGACCAGCTCGCCGTCCTCGGCGTCGCTGCGCGGCCAGTGGACGTGACGATCGGCCCGGGCTTCGCCGGCGGCGAGCAGCAACGCGATGAGGAGACCGCCGAGAACCGGCGGCGCGGGGATCCGTGCCAAGGGGGCCTTTCCGGGAGCGGGGAAGCGCGGGGACGGATCGGGCGATTCTATCAGACCGCGCCCCCCGGGGGCAGTTCCTCCACGCGCTCCTCCAGCCCGGCCGCGGCGAGATCCTCGAGCAGCGGCTCGTAGAAGGACGCGGTCACCGGGATGCGCACACCCGTCTCCCGGATGGTTCCGTCCAGGATGCGCCGGGCCGCGAAGCCCGCCGGCCACCCGACGAATCGGGCCATGGCCGTGTCCCCGTGCGGGATGCCGGTCTCGGCCCAGGAGGCGCGCAACCGCCGGGGCGTCCCGCCGGCGTCGACCCACTCCAGCTCGTGCACCATGGCCAGGAGGTCCCGTTCCCCGGGGCGGAAGCGCATCCGCTCCTCCATGCGCAGCACCAGCAGATCCAGCC
Source organism: uncultured Gemmatimonadota bacterium (assembly GCA_964471155.1). Lineage (GTDB taxonomy): Bacteria > ARS69 > ARS69 > ARS69 > ARS69 > CAYYFX01. The sequence goes on from CAYYFX010000048.1 coordinate 23,020, forward strand.
GCGACGCGGCCCGGCGCGGCAGCGGCTCCTTCGCGCCGAGCCCCAGCCACTCCAGCCGCGCCGGCACCGCCGAGTCCGCGGGCAGCCCGGCCGCGCGCCGCACGGCGGCGGTCGTGTCCTCGCCGTCGCGCGCGCCCGCGGCGCGGCGCAGCTCCTCCTCCCACGTGGGCCCCGCGAGACCGGCGCCCGGCAGGTCATCCACGTAGCCGAGCCGGCACAGCGCCGACCAGGTCTCGCACCACCCGGGCCAGCGCAGCGTCCCGCGGAGGAAGCCGTCCACGTCGTCCAGGCCGTACGCGTCGAGGTAGCGCAGCGCGTCGCCGTTCGGCACCGCCTCCATGGGGCCGAGTTGCGCGTGCTCCACGATCGCGAAGCGGTCGAAGATGGTGAGGCGCGGCACCGGCACCAGCTCGCCGCCCGCGAGGTACCGCGCCGGCCGGCTCCCGGCGAGCGCGACGCCGCGCGGACTCCACGAGATCTTGTACTTGAACGGGTTGTCGCACGCGTCGGGCGCGGGCAGCCCGCCGCACAGCGAGCGGAAGGCCGTCACCCGGCCGCCCTCCGCACGCACGCGCGCCATCATGCGCGCGGCCTGCATGTGGTCGATGCCGGGATCCGCGCCGATCTCGTTGAGGAAGAGCAGGCCGCGACGCCGCGCGAGCCCGTCCAGGGCGCGCATGTCCTCCGACACGTACGACGTGGTGACGAGCGGCCGGCGCTCCGCGAGGCACGCCTCCGCCACGCGCGGGTGGAACGACGCGGGCAGCAGGCTGACGACGATGTCCCCGCGGCGGCAGGCCGCGCGCAGGGAGCCCGCGTCCGAGGCGTCCGTCTCCGCGGCCTCGCCTTCCGGATGGCCCGCGATCAGGGCGCGCGCCGTCTCCGGCTGGTCCGTTCCCACCACGACGTGCACGCCGCCCTCGAGCAGCGTGCGGATGCACGGGCCGGCCACGTGCCCCGACCCCAGGACGACCGCCGTTCTCATGGCTCCTCCGTCTTCCGCGTCGCCGCGCCGCCGTGCGCGCGCAGCGGCGCCTCCAGCCGCTCCGCCCACGCGCCCCGCAGCGCGCCGCGGTGCGCCACGAGCGCGCGCACGAGCGGCTCCGGCCAGCCGTCCTCCGGGCCGCGGTTCACGAGCGCGGGCACGAGCGGCGCGAGCACGCGGCTGAAGTGCCGCGATGCCTCCACCGGGAGTTCCGAGGGCAGGATGTCCACCGCGAGCACGACGGGACCGTGGCCCTGCCATCCGTCCGTGGCGGTGCCGGTCCGCGGATCGAACACGTACGCCGGGTTGCCCGGGTCCGTGACCTTCACCAGGCACTCGTCGGAGCCGCCGAGGTCGCAGGTGATGTCCGCGATCACCCGCAGCCGCGGCACGGCCTCGCCCGCGAACAACGCGGCCACGTCCTCGCGCAGGATGAACCGCGGGTAGCCCTCGCGCCAGAAGATGCCGTGGATCACCGCGGTGAGGTGCGCGAGGTCGCGGCCGAAGCGCGCCCGGTACCCTTCCGGACGATCCCGGTAGTCCTCCCACGAGTACGTCGCGCCGGGGCGCACCGGTTCCACGAGATCCCCGGGACCGTAGCTGACCAGGAGCGCCTGTCGCCCGTCCGCCTCCGCCACCGCGCGTGCCAGGCCGGACGGCGGCACGCGGCGCGAGGGCAGGAGGTCCAGGATCTCGAGCGCGCCGCCCCAGACCTTGCCGCCCTCGCCGGTGACGGCCACCGCGAGCGGCCCGGCCGCGCGCGGCCACTCCCCGGCCGCGATCCGGGCGCCGGCCTCGCGCACGGCGGCGCCCGCGTCGGCGAGGTCGTGGTACTCCACGGTCTGGCGCAGCGCGGCGAGCGGCGTGTCGATCCCCTCCGCGGCGAGGCGGCGTCCGAGCAGCCACAGCGTGTCCAGCGCGCCCGCGATCCCGGCGTGCCGGCCGAACGCGATCGTGCGGACGCCGGCGTCGTCCGTGACGAGCTCGTAGTCCAGGAGGGACCCGCCCAGGTCCAGGAGCTTCCGCAGCATCGGCATGTTGTGCGGCTGCCCCTTGATCGTGTGCGAGAAGAACATGTAGGTCTTCCCGGCGCGCAGCTCCGGGATCGGGATCTCCTTCACGCCCAGGACCACGTCCGCCTCGTCCATGGCGGACACGATGCGCGCGCCCGCGTCACGGTACTCGTCCTCCGCGAAGCAGCGGTTCGGCGCGGTCTGCACGTGGACCTCGATGCCGCGGGCCGCGAGCGCGGCGACGTCCGCCGGCACCAGGGGCGCGCGACGCTCCCACGGCGTCTTGTCCTCGCGGCGGATGCCGAGGATGGCCAAGGGCGCCCCGGCTCAGTTCACGCGCGGGTCGACGGGAACCCGGAGCAGGCGTGCGAAGGAGGGACCGAGGGTGCGGAGCACGCGCTCCCACATCTCGTCGGGGTCCGTGTCGAACACCAGGTGGTCGTCCGCGGAGCACACGATCCAGGAGCCCGTGGCCAGCTCCGCGTCGAGCTGCCCGGGCGCCCACCCCGCGTGCCCCACGTAGGCCTGCAGCGCCTCGCCCGGCAGCCGGGTCTGGGCGCAGACCTCGCGGAAGGTGTCCACGTCGATGCCGAGCTTCAGGTTCGGCGCGACCTCCAGCTCGTCGTCGATCTCCCGGCGCAGGCGGTGCAGCACCTGCATGCGCGAGGGCTCGACCGGGCCGCCCCAGAACACGGGGCCGAGGCTGGAGGCGGGGAAGGGGAGATCCTCCAGCAGCTCGCCGAAGGTCAGCTCCGTGCGCCGGTTCACGACCAGGCCCCAGGAACCGCCCTCGCCGTGTTCGCACATGAGCACGACGCTCCGGATGAAGTTGGGGTCGCGCAACAGGGGGCTGGCCACGAGGAAGGTTCCCCGCTCCACGGCGTCCACGGGTTCCAACGGACCTCCTCCCCCGCGGGGGAGGGAACGGGGGCGCCGGGCGCCCCCTTCCTCCTAGGTGTTCGGGAGCTTCAGCGACGTGGCCTTGTCGAAGCGTGCCGCGACGTTCTCCCAGTTCACGACGTTCCACCAGGCCTCGACGTACGCGGCCCGCTTGTTCTGGTACTTCAGATAGTAGGCGTGCTCCCACACGTCCAGCATGAGCACCGGCAGGGCGCCGTGCACGCCCTGGTTCTGGTGGTTCATGGACGCGAGCACGAGCAGCCGTCCCGCCATGGGGTGCCACGCGAGCACGCCCCAGCCGTTCCCCTCCACCGTGGTGGCGGCCTGCGAGAAGTGCGCGCGGAACCGGTCGAAGGAGCCGAAGTCCTTCGTGATCTGCGCGGCGAGGGCGCCGCCGGGCGTGCCGCCGCCCTTCGGCCCCATGTTCTCCCAGAAGACGACGTGGTTGAAGTGCCCGGAGCCGTGGAACGCGACGGCGCGCTGCAGCGCCTGCACGGCCGCGAAGTCCCCGGACTCGCGGGCCTTCGCCAGCTTGTCCTCCGCGGCGTTCAGTCCGTCGACGTACCCCTTGTGGTGGATGTCGTGGTGCAGGCGCATCGTCTGCTCGTCGATGTGCGGCTCCAGCGCGTTGTACGCGTACGGCAAGTCGGGCAGCACGTGTCCGGCCATGCGGGCTCCTCCGGCGATGGGTTCTCCCGATCCGTCCGGCGCGTGCGGGGGGACCGCGAACCTCGGTGCGCCGGCGTGCGAGTCACGACGGCAACCTAAACGGCGCCTGCCGCACGGTCAAGGGTCGCCCAGGACGCTCGTGAGGTAGCGGTCCGCCTCCCCCCCGGGCGCGAGCCGGCGCACCGTCTCCAGCTCGGCCCGCGCGCCCGCGACGTCGCCGCGCGCGAGCAGCACGCCGCCGAGGCGCGCGTGCGCGACCGACGGCTCCTCCATGTGCGCGATCGCCGCGCGGTACTCCACCTCCGCGCCGTCGAGGTCCCCTTCGGCCTCCAGCGCGACCGCGAGGTTGTAGTGGATGCCGCCGTGGAACGGGTCCAGGGCGAGCCCCGTGAGCGACGCGGACTTCGCGTCCTCCGCGCGGCCATGCAACAGGTACGCCTGCCCGAGGCGGTGGAAGGTCCCGGCGTCCGTGGAGTCGCGCGACGCGGCGACCTGCAGGAAGCCCAGCGCGCCCACGATCTGCGCGCCGGACATCAGCGCCTCGCCGCCCTCGCGCAGCCACGCCGTGAACGCGGCGCTGGAATCGCGCACGCCCGTCATGGACTCGCCGGCGAGGATGGCGCCGAGCGGCGCGAGCCGCTCGCGGTCCAGCGTGGTCACCGAGTCGGGGCGCTGCAGCACCACCAGTCCGGCGGCGCGGCTGCGCCCGGCGGGGAAGCGCGCGACCTCGGTCCACGCCGAGCGGAAGTACTCGTGGAAGATGCGCCGCGCTTCGTGCCGCTCCGCCGGCGCGGCGGGCGGGGGCGGAGCGTCGCGCAGCACCATCCACGGGAAGAACAGCGCGAGGTTCGGATCGTAGAACAGCGCCGCCTCGCGGCCCTCCGCGTCCCCGGGCGGGAGCGGGACCGGCCGGAAGGTCTTGCTGCCGCGGGCGTACTCCTCCAGCAGCGCGGGAGGCGCGCCCCCGGCGTCCACGAGATCCGTGAGCGTGCGCAGGCCGCGTGGCGTGGCCACGAGGACCCCGGGCTCCTCGATCAGGAACGGGGCACCGTTCGGGAGGTTGCGACGGATCCACTCCGCGGCGCGCTCCGCGGGCGGCGTGGCGAAGCGGGCGGCCGCGTCGCGCGCGGTGGTCAGCGCGGCGGACACCAGCACGACCGCCGCGGCCCCGCGCGCCACGGCCGCGGGAAGGCCCCGGTCCCGTCCCCCGCGGGGGGCACCGGCGCCGAGTCCGGCGAGGATCGCGGCGCCGGGGAGCGCCACTGCCAGCGAGGCGGCCGAGGGGCCGACGCGGAGCAGCGTCACGAGTGCCGCGGCCGCCGTGGCCCCGAGGACGGCGAGCCCTCCGCGATCGCCGCGCCGGAGCACCCGCCACGCGCCCGCGGCGGCGAGGACGAGGGCGGGCCACCCGAGGCCGCGCGCGAGGGCGCGCGCCCCGGCCGCCAGCGGCGAGTCGGCGGACACGCGGGCGAAGGCCGCATCCGGAAGGCCGGGGAGCGTCCCGGGCAGTCCTGCGACCGCGATCGCGAAGGCGGCCAGGCCCACCGGCAGGGCGACGGCCCAGCCGCGGGCCCGCAGGCCGGCGGCCGGCGCGCCGGCGCGCCGGGCCAGGCCGCCGCCGCCGCCCGCCGCCGCAGCCGGCCCGGCCCACGCCCCGGCACGCCCCGCGCCGGCGCCGATCCCGGCCGCCAGCGCGTGCAGGGCGCCCGCGGAGGCGGCGAGCAGCACGGGCGCGCGGCCCCAGGACAGGGAGAGCTCGAATGCCCCCAGGGCGAGCGCGAGGCCGGCCACCGCCCCGGCCCGGCG
>CAYYFX010000049.1:0-27815 GCA_964471155.1 uncultured Gemmatimonadota bacterium
CGACGAACAGCGCCGCCGCCGCCTCGGCCCACGGGCCCGGCGCGGTGGCGGTGACCGCCGCGACGGGCCGCACGGCGACGCCCGCCGGCAGCGCCGCGGCCGCGATCGCCGCGGCCGCGATTGCCGCGCGGCGCGCCCGTCGATAGGATCGCCCGATGCGCATTCCCGTGCCCCTGTTCGCCTCCGCGTTCCTCACGGATGCCTCCCTGTACCTCGTGTTCGCCGCGATCCCCTTCCGCGCCCTGGAGCTGGGCGCCGGGTCGTTCGCGCTCGGGATGATCCCGGGACTCTACGCGATCGCGTACATGGTGTCGGCGTCCTGTTCCGGGCGGCTCTCCGATCGCATGCCGCGCCTGCGTCTCGCACGGCTCGCGGCGCTGACCGCGGTCGTCGCCGTGCTCGCCGTGGCCGCCGCGCCCACGTTGCCGTTCGTGTTCGCCGCGCTGCCCGTGCTGGGCGCGGGCCTCGGCTTCTTCTGGTCGCCGCTGCAGGCGGCGCTGTCGGACCGCGTGGAGACGCGCGACCTCCCGCGCGCGCTGGGCGCGTTCAACGTGTCCTGGACGACGGGGAAGGGCGCCGGCCTGGTGCTCGGCGGGGTGCTCACCGCCGCGCTGTCGGCGCGGTCCGTCCTCCTGATGGCCGCCGCGCCGCTGCTCCTGTCGGCGCTGCTCCTGCCGCGGGACCGCCGGCTCCCCGGGACCGCCGGCGCCGACGGGCCGGCGGACGGGGCCGCCGCGCCCGGCCCCGTGCCGGACCGCGTGCTCCGCCTCGCCTGGATGGCAAACGCGCTCGCGTACGGCCTGGTCGGAACGGTGAACATGCATGCGCCGCGACTGTTCCTCGCGCAGGGGGCCGGTCCCGCGGAGTTCGGCATCCTGCTCGGCGCCGTCTTCGGCGTGCAGACCGTGGTCTTCGCCGCGGTCCGGCACCGGCCGGTGGGGCGGGGGATGCTGGCGGTCTCGCTCGGATGCGGGCTGGGCGCCCTCGCGCTCCTGCTCGGCCTGCGGGGACCGGCCCGCGGGCTCGCTGCGGTCCCCTTCGGCATCGCCACCGGTCTCGCGTACCACGCATCCCTGCGGGCGAGCCTGGACCGCCCCCACGGGCGCGGTCGCGCCGCCGGCTGGCACGAGACCCTGCTCGGCGCCGGCAGCACCACCGTGCCGCTGCTCGGCGGATGGGCCGTCGCGGGCAGCGGGACCCTGGAGGCGCCCTTCGTCGTCGCCGCGGTCCTGCTCCTCGCCGGGCTCGGCGTGCTGGCCGCGCGACGTCCGGCCCCCGCGATCGCATGAGCGGCTTCGACGCGCTCGACTTCCTGGTGCTCGACCTGGAGACCACCGGCCTGTCGCGCCGCGACGAGGTGGTGGAAGTGGGCGCCGTGCGCTGGCGGGCGGGCCGGGCCCGCGAGTCGTGGGGCACGTTGTGCCGGCCCGGCGGTCCGGTGCCGAAGGCCGCCACCGCGATCCACGGCATCACCGACGCGCTGCTCGAGCCGGCGCCGACCTTCGCGGAGGTCCTCCCGGCGCTGCGCGACCTCCTCGGGGAGCGCATCCTGGTCGGCCATCACGCGCGGTTCGATCGCGGCTTCCTCGAGCGGGCGTACCGGCGCGAAGGCTGGCCGCCGCCCGACGGCGACGTCTGGTGCACCGTCCGCCTGTCGCGGAAGCTGTTCCCGGAGCTGCCGCGGCACGACCTGGACTCGCTGTGCGTGACGCACGGCATCCGCCGCGGCGCCGCGCATCGCGCCCCGGACGACGCGCGCGCCACCGCCGACCTCCTGGGCATCCTGCTCGAGCGCGCCGAGGCGTCGGGGTGGACCGCGGCGGAGACGGCCCGGGCGGCGCGCCCGCCGGGCCGCGCGCCGCTTCCGCCGCGGGTCTGGCAGCCGGGAGAGCAAGCGGCGCTGGAGGAGGCCATCCTGACCGGGGACCGCATCCGGCTCGAGTACGTGTCCCGGCGCGGGGTCCGCAGCGCGCGCGACGTCGTGCCGTACTCGGTCGCCGGCCCGGCCGGTGCCCTGCGGCTGGTCGCCTACGATCTCGAGGCCGGCACCACGCGGACCTTCCGGCTGGATCGTGTGGTCCGCTTGCATCCGCTGGCCTGAGCTCGCCATCCGTGGCGGCGGGGCTGCGATGCGCCGCCGCGTGTGTTACAGTGGTTGCTCGTCCGACGGAACGTCCCCCCCGACGTCGGCACGGCGATACGCCCCGCGTCCGTTCACCAGGAGCCTCGCGTGCCCGTTCCGGTCCGTTCCCGCCCGTCGATCGTCCCGGTCCTCGCCGCCCTTCTCCCGGCCCTGCTCGGGGGCTCCGCCCGCGCCGCGTTCACGGAGTCCGCCGCCGCGTACGGCATCGCCGCCGGCGAGCGCATGAGCTACGGCGCCGCCTTCCCGGACCTGGACGGCGACGGCGACCCGGACTTCTACGCGAACCTGCACTGGTCCGGCCCGGGCGCGATCTGGCGCAACGACGGCGTCCCCCTCACCCGGATCCAGCCCGAACCGTTCACGGGAGCCCCGGACCGCCACGACATCCTGTGGGCGGACCTCGACAACGACGGATCCCCGGACGCGTACGTCTGCCACGGCGGGGACCAGAACAACGAGCTGTTGTGGAACGGCGGCGCGGGGATCCTCGTGGAGGATGCCGCCGGCGCCGGCGTGCAGGACTTCTACGGGCGCGGCCGGGAGATGACGTTCCTGGACGTGGACATGGACCAGAACGTGGACATCTTCGTCGGCAACGACTTCCGCTCCGGCTTCATCCGTCCCTCGGTGCTGTTCTACAACAACGGCGACGGCACGTTCGCGCGCTTCCCGAACGTGCAGCCCGTGTTCCAGTCGCGCCTGCACGTCGCGTCCGCGGACTACGACGGCGACGGCGATCCGGATCTCGTCACCACGAACCCTCCGTACTCCCCGGGAGAGCTCTGGCGCAACGACGGCACCATCAGCTTCACGGAGGTCACCTCCGCGGCATTCCCCGGGATCCCCTCGCCGCTGCTGCAGGCGAACGGCCTCACCTGGGCGGACTACGACAACGACGGGGACCTCGATCTCCTCGCGAGCGGCGGCAATCGCGCGATGTGGGATTACGCGGCGGTCGAGGGGGACTCGATCCGCTACTACGCGGAGACGGCATCCTCCCAGACGAAGACGTTCCGCGTCCTCACGGACGGCGACAGCGTGACCGTGTGGGCGGTGCGGTCGGACTACCAGCCCGTGACCCTGTGGTACGGGTCGCAGCAGGACTCCACGGCCGCCTTCCCGGCGACCGTCGCGCTGGCGGACTGCCAGGGGATGCCGGCGAAGCTCTCGGCCGGCAACCGGCGCGGACTGTTCCTCGGGTCGTTCCCGGCCGCGTCCGGCGACAGCGTCCGGCTCGCGGTGGGCGGCGCGGCCGCGGGAGCGGATCTCCTCGTGGGCGGCAGCCTCCGGACGAACGGCACGATGTCCGGGTTCGCGAAGGAGGGATACCTGCCGCGACCGGGGTTCAGCCTGGGGAACTTCACGAACCGGCTGTACCGCAACGAGGGGAACGGCACGTTCCACGAGGTCACGTCCGCGGCGTTCCCGGTGAACCCCGCGAACGTGCCCACGCTCGGCGCGGCGTGGGCGGACTACGACAACGACGGCTGGATCGACGTGCACTGGCTCAACTCGGGGGACATCGAGACCGGGAACCTGCCGGACGTGCTGTGGCGCAACGCCGGCGACGGCACGTTCACGGACGTGACGGCGGACGAGGGCGTTGCGGGTTCCGATCGCGGGCTCGGCGACGGCGCCGCGTGGGCGGACGTGAACGGGGACGGCTTCCCGGATCTCTTCGTGGCGAACGGCGGGGAGCACCCGCCCTTCGGCGTCGGTCCGCGCGAGCTCTTCGTCAACGCCGGGGACAACGGCAACGCCTTCCTCGAGCTGCAGCTTCGCGGGCTGGAGAGCAACGGCTCGGCCATCGGCGCGCGCGTGCGCGTGGTCACCGCGGGCGGGGAGCAGTTCCGCTGGCGGCTCGGCGAGAGCGAGAACTGCTTCTCCGGATCCTCCGTGCTGCACTTCGGGCTCGGCCCGCACACGACCGTGGACACGGTGCAGGTGGCCTGGCCGGCCGGGGCCGTGCAGACCTGGACCGGGGTGGCCGGGAACAACCGCTACTGGGCGATCGAGGGCAAGCCGTTGCGCCCCGTGCAGAACCCGCACTTCATCGTGCCGCAGCCGGCGGTCGGGGGCTACGCGAACGAGGGCGACGTGAAGGAGTGGCCGATCGAGATGGACAACTTCGGCGGCGTGCCTTCCACCTTCCGGGCGACGCTGGAGACCTGCGCCGGCGACCCGATCACGTGGCTGTCCGTGGATCCGGACACCGGCGCCGTGTGGCCCGGCGGACGCACGTTCACCGTCCGCGCCGACGCCACCGGGCTCGCGTCCGGCGTGTACTGCGGCCGCGTCGTGTTCACCACGAACGGGTTCACCGGGGGGGACTCGCTCACCGTCAACCTCACCGTGCTGGACTCCGCGGTGGGAGCACCGCCGCTCGCCGGCCTGCCGGACGCCTTCGGGCTGGCGCCGCCGCGACCGAATCCGGCGCGGGGGCCGGTGGAGATCGTGCTGTCGCTGCCGCGCGAGGACGCGGTGGCCGTGGAGGTCATGGCGGTGGACGGCCGGCGCGTGGCCACGCTCGCGCGCGGCGTGCTGCCCGCCGGACGCCATGCGCTCGTTTGGGACGGCCGCGACGATGCCGGGGCGCGCGCCGCGTCCGGCGTCTACTTCGTGCGCGCGCGGGGCGGGACCGGCTCCGGACTGCGGAAAGTCACCCTCGTCGACTAGGCGGCTCCCGTCGGCCCCTCGGCCGCCCCTTGACGGCGGCCGCACGAACCCCATTTTTCCCTTATTCGCTTCGCGATTCCGCCCTAGAATGCCCGGCGGAAACGACGCGCGGCGGGACCCGGAACCTGCGGGGGCCGTCGCGCCGGACCGAGGCTTCCGCGGAGGGACCCGAGCCCCATGGCCTACGTCGTCACCGAACCCTGCATCCGCTGCAAGTACACCGACTGCGTCGCGGTGTGCCCGGTGGAGGCTTTCAAGGAAGGCAAGAACTTCCTCGTGATCGACCCGGACATCTGCGTGGACTGCGATCTCTGCGTGCCGGAGTGCCCCACCGAGGCCATCTTCTCCGAGGACAACGTCCCGGACAAGTGGGAGCAGTACAAGGAGATCAACGCGCGGTACGCGCAGACGTGGCCGGTGATCTCGGAGCAGAAGGACCCGCCCCCGGACGCGGACGAGTGGAAGGGACGTGAAGACAAGGCCGACCAGTTCGACCCCGGCCCGGCGGAGGAGTGAGCGCGCCCCCGCGCCCGTCACCGCCGTGAACCTCCTCGACCGGGCCGTTGCCGCCGCGGTGCCGCGCCTCCCGAGGCCTCTCGTGGGGGCGGTGGCCCGGCGCTACATCGCGGGGGAGACCATGGCCGCCGCGCTGTCGCTCACCGCGCGGCTGAACGCCGGCGGCATGTCCACCACGATGGACGTGCTCGGCGAGAACATCTCCCGCGTGGAGCAGGCCGACCCCACCGTGCGGCTGTACGGGGACGTGCTCCGGGCGCTGCACGAGCGCAAGCTGGACGGGAACATCTCCGTGAAGCTCACGCACCTGGGGCTGAAGCTGGACCGCGGGCGCTGCGCGGCCAACGTGCGCACGCTCGTGGCCGAGGCGGCCTCCCTGGGGAACTTCGTGCGCATCGACATGGAGGACTCCTCCACCACCACGGACACGCTGGACCTGTACCGCGAGCTGCGCGAGTCGTACTCCAACGTCGGCGTCGTGCTGCAGGCCTACCTGAAGCGCGGCCTGGACGACGCCGGGGACATGGGCCGCATGGGCGCGCGCGTGCGCGTGTGCAAGGGCATCTACCGCGAGCCGGCGGACATCGCGTTCCACGACCGGGAGCGGATCAACCGGAGCTTCCTGGACATGGTGGACGTGCTGCTGGAGCACGGGTCGCACGTGGCCATCGCCACGCACGATCCGGACGTCGTGCGCGGCGCGGAGGCCATCCTGGCGAGGCGCGGCACGGACCGCGCGCAGTACGAGTTCCAGATGCTGCTGGGCGTGGCGGAGGGGCTGCGGGACGGGCTCGTGGCGAAGGGGCACCCGCTCCGCGTGTACGTCCCCTTCGGCCGCGAGTGGTACGCGTACTCGGTGCGCCGGCTCCGCGAGAACCCGAGGATCGCGGGACACGTGCTGCGGGCCCTCGTCGGCGGCCGCTGACCCCGGCGCCTTGCGGGCGGGCCGGGCCCCCCGTATCCTGGGCGGCCGACATCCACTCCGACGAACCGCGAGGCGCCCCATGGAGCTGACGCCGTCCATCCTCCGTCGCATGCCGAAGGTGCTCCTGCACGACCACCTCGACGGCGGGCTGCGCCCCCGCACCGTGCTCGATCTCGCGCGGGAGCACCGCGTGGAGCTTCCCACCACGGACGAGGCGGCCCTGGCCCGCTGGTTCCACGAGGGGGCCATGGTGGGCAACCTGCCCCAGTACCTGCAGGGCTTCTCCGCGACCACCGGCGTGATGCAGCATCCCGAGGCGCTGGAGCGCGTGGCCGAGGAGATGCTGGAGGACATGGCGGCGGATGGCGTGGCCTACGTGGAGACGCGCTTCTCGCCGCTGTTCCACACGGCGAAGGGCCTCAAGCACCACCAGGTCCTGGAGGCGGTCGTCAAGGGACTGGAGCGCGGCCGGGAGCGGTTCGGCGTGCGCTGGGGCATCATCATCTGCGCCATGCGCAGCATGGACCCCATGACCAGCCTGGAGATGGCGGAGCTGGCGGTGGGATACCGGCACCGCGGCGTCGTGGGCTTCGACCTGGCGGGGGACGAGATGGGACACCCGCCGAAGCACCACCTGGACGCGTTCCACTTCGTGAAGCGGCAGAACTTCAACATCACCGTCCACGCCGGCGAGGCGTTCGGCAAGGAGTCGATCTGGCAGGCGCTGCAGTACTGCGGCGCCCACCGCATCGGTCACGCCACGCGGCTCGCGGAGGACCTCTTCCTGGACGGCGGGCGCGTCGTCGGGATCGGGCCGCTGGCCGGCTACGTGCTGGACCACCGGATCCCGCTGGAGTGCTGCCTCACGTCCAACCTGCACACCGGCGCCGCCTCCACGTACGGTGCGCACCCCTTCAAGCTGTTCTTCGACAAGCGCTTCCGGGTCACGCTGAACACGGACAACCGCCTGATGAGCGACGTCTCGATGACGGGCGAGTACGAGGTGGCGGTGCGGGAGTACGGGCTGGACTTCACCGATCTCGAGAAGCTCTCGATCAACGCCATGAAGAGCTCCTTCCTGCCGTACAAGGAGCGTCTCGCGGTGATCTACGAGGCCATCAAGCCCGGCTTCCTCCGGCTGCGCCAGGAGTTGGGGCTCGCGGCGCCGGCGCCGGCGCCCGCCACCGCGTCTTGACCGACCGCTTCCGCAAGAGCGCCGTGGTGATCCCCGTGGTCGCGACGGCGGCCGGCGTGCGCGTCCTGGCCGGCCGGCGCGATCCGCGGTCGCGCTTCCTCGGCGGGTTCTTCGCCTTCCCGGGCGGCGTGCACGAGGCGGCGGACGGGGACCTCGCGTCCGCCGGGGAGGATGCGTGCCTGCGCCGCACCGGCGCCCGCGAGCTCCGCGAGGAGACCGGGCTCGACGTCGCGCCGGAGGCGCTCCGCTCCGCCGGGCGCCGGATCAGTCCGCCCTTCACGCCGGTCCGCTTCGATTCGCTCATGTACACGGCCGACTTCCCGGACCCGCCGCCCGCGCCGTGCGGCAACGGCGAGCTGGAGGAACTCGCCTGGGTGGCGCCGGCGGAGCTCGTGCGCCGGTGGCGGGCGCTGGAGATCCGCGTGGCGCCGCCGCTCCTGCCCATGCTGTTCGCCCTGGCGGCGGCCGCGCGGGACGCGGACGGCGCCGCGCTGGCGCGCGCCGTGGAGGACGCGAACACGTTCCCGGAGGAGGAGGGACCGCGCGTCGAGTTCGTGCCGGGCGTGCACCTCGTCCCGCTGCGCACGGCCACGCTGCCGCCCGCGACCACCACGAACTGCTACCTCGCCGGCACGGGGCGCATGGTCGTGATCGATCCCGGCTCCGCGGCGCCGCGCGAGCGGGAGATGCTGCGCCGCCAGATCGCGCGCCGGCGCGCGGAGGGGGCGGAGCCGGTCGCGATCGTGCTCACGCACCACCACGGCGACCACACGGCCGGCGCCGCGCCGCTCGCGGCGGAGATGCGCCTGCCCGTGTGGGCCCACGAGGAGACGCTGGCGCGGTGGGGGGAGCGGCCGGAGTCCGGCGTGCGCGCCCTGCGGGAGGGCGAGGTGATCCCGCTGGACGCGGGGGAGCGGCTGCGCGTGCTGTTCACGCCGGGCCACGCGCCCGGCCACGTGGCGCTGCTGGAGGAGTCCCGCGGCAGTCTCTTCGCGGGCGATCTGGTCAGCGGCGTGTCCACGGTGCTGATCGACGCGGCCCCGGGCAGCCTGGACCGGTACCTCGCGTCGCTCGGGCGGCTGCTGGAGTACCCGATGCGCACGGTGTTCCCGGGGCACGGCCCGCCGGCCATCGATCCGCTGCGCACGCTCCGGGGCGTGCTGGAGCACCGCGCCGATCGCGAGCGCCGGGTGCTGGAGGCGGTCGCCGGCGGTGCGCGGTCCGTGGAGCGCATCCGGGAGCTGGCCTACGCGGATACGCCCGGGGCGGACCCGGCCCTGGCCGCGCGGCAGGCGGAGGCGCACCTGGATCGCCTGGAGCGCCTGGGCCGGGTCCGCCGGGCCGGCGAGGGCTGGGAGCTGTCCGGCGCGGTCGGGTGACTTCCGCCCCTTGAAGATGGCGCCGATCCGCCATAGATTCAGGATGCTGAACTCTTTTCAGGTAGGTTCCCTCCGAACCCGGGGCGGCTCCATGGAAGTCTGGAAGCGCTACCACGAGAAGGAGTTGTCCCACTCCATGGCCCACTACCTGCAGGCGGTGGCGGGGCTGAAGCGGGACAAGGGGTATGCGAGGGTCGGCGACATCGCCGACCGGCTCGGCGTGTCCAAGTCCGGCGTCACCTCCATGCTGCGCTCCCTCGCGGCCCGCGGCCTGGTGGACCACGAGCGGTACGGGTGCGTGGAGCTCACGGAGTCCGGCCGCGAGCTGGCCGCGCGCACGGAGTGCAACCGGCAGCTGCTCACGGTCTTCTTCCGCGACATCCTCGGCGTGCCGGACGGCGTGGCCGAGGAGGACGCGTGCATGATCGAGCATCTCGTGAGCCCGGATGCCATGACCCGGCTGCTGCGCCTCACCGCCCTCCTGAGCTCCGGCGAGGCGGACGCGTCCGCGGTGCTGGATCGGTACCGCCGGACCCGCCGGGTCTGTCCCCACCACGACGTGGAGTCGTGCGACATCTGCGAGGAGCGCTGCCTCGTGGAGACGATCGCGCGCGAGATGCCGCCCTCCCGCCTCCCGCGGGAGCGCGCCGGATGAGCGCGGCGCCCGAGCTCGTCCCCCTGGACCGGCTTGCTCCGGGCGGGCAGGCCATCATCCGCGGCCTGGAGGGGGAGTCTCCCTCCGTGCGGCGGCTGATGGACCTCGGCCTCGTGCCCGGGACCCGGGTCCGCCTCGTGCGGGCCGCGCCCCTGGGGGATCCCCTGGAGCTCGTCGTTCGCGGAACGCACCTCTCCATCCGGCGCTCCGAGGCGGGTCGGGTCCATGTCGAGCCAGTCTGAGCTGCTGTCGGGCCCCGGACGCCTGCAGGCGGTGCCGTCGTCGCCGCCGGGCGCCCAGCGCGCGCCTCTCGTGGCGATCCTGGGGAATCCGAACTCCGGGAAGTCCACGCTTTTCAACCGTCTCACCGGCCTGCGCGCCAAGGTGGGCAACTATCCCGGCGTGACGGTCGAGAAGAAGGTGGGCCAGTGCACGCTGCCGTCCGGGCGGCGCGTGGACCTCCTGGACCTGCCCGGGACCTACAGCCTGCACCCCGGCTCGCCGGACGAGATGATCGTGCGCGACGTGCTGTTCGGGCTGCACCCGGACACGCCGTCGCCGGATCTCGTCGTGTTCGTCGTGGACGGCACGCAGCTCGAGCGGCACCTCTTCCTCGCGCTGCAGCTCATCGAGGTGGGGCGGCCGGTCGTGCTGGCCCTGAACATGATGGATGCCGTGGCGGCGGAGGGCATCCGGATCGACGAGGAGACGCTGGAGCGCCGGCTCGGCGTGCCGGTGGTGTCCATCTCCGCGGCGAAGGGCACCGGCGTCGGCAACCTGCGCCGCCTCATGGACCGCGACATCGCGCCGTCCGCGCTCTCGTTCCGGCACCGCCCGCCGCAGGTCCAGCGGGTGCTGGACAACCTGAGCGCGCGCCTGCCGCGCCGCGGGCTCCTGTCCGACGCCGGCCGCGCGGACCTGGCCGCGGCCATCCTGATGGACGAGGGGGAGGACGACGCGATCGCGCGGTACGTCCCGCTGGACGTGCTGGACGATCTCCGCGTCCTGCGCCGCCGGCTCGACGCGATCTGGCCGGACTGGCGCGCGGACGACGCCTCCGGCATCTACGCGGCCATCGACGACATCATGCGCACCGCGGTGTCCCGGGAGGACCGCCCGCGGGGCGAGGCGCGCGCGCGGGAGCGGATCGACGCCGTGCTCACCCACCGCGTGTTCGGTCCGGTGATCTTCGTGCTGGTCATGGGCGCCATCTTCCAGTCGGTCTTCGAGTGGGCCGCGCCGCTGATGGACCTCATCGACGGCGGGGTCGCGGCGCTGGGCGGCTTCGTGGGCACGCGGCTCCCGGACGGTCCGGTGCGGTCGCTGATCGTGGACGGCGTCATCGCCGGCGTGGGCGCCACGCTCATCTTCGTGCCGCAGATCGCGGTCCTCTTCCTCTTCCTTTCCGTGATGGAGGGGACCGGCTACATGGCCCGCGCCGCGTTCCTCATGGACCGTGTCATGGGGCGCGTGGGCCTCTCCGGGCGGGCGTTCATCCCGCTCCTGTCGTCCTTCGCGTGCGCCATCCCCGGCATCATGGCGACGCGCACCATCGACAACCGGCGGGACCGCATCACGACGATCATGATCGCGCCGTTCATGTCCTGCTCGGCGCGGTTGCCCGTGTACGCGCTGCTGATCGGCGCGTTCGTGCCGCGGGAGCGCATCGGCTTCCTCACGCTGCCCGGCATCACGCTGTTCTCGATGTACTTCCTGGGGATCCTCGCGGCGATCGTCGTGGCGGCCGTGCTGAAGCGGACCGCGCTGCGCGGCGGGAAGCCGCTGTACGTGATGGAGCTGCCGCCGTACCGCATGCCGTCGTGGCGCTCCGTGCTGGCCACCGTGCGGGAGCGCAGCCTCCTCTTCCTGCAGAAGGCGGGAACGGTCATCCTCGCGGTGTCGGTGGTGCTGTGGTTCCTGGCGTCCTATCCCGGACCCGGCGCCGAGGGCCGCGTGCTGGAGGGACGCATCGCGGCCGCGGAGGGCGCCGGGCGCGCGGACGAGTCGTCCCGGCTGCGCAACGACCTCGCCGGGCTCGGCCTGCGGGACTCCTTCGCGGGGCGGGCCGGGCGGTTCCTGGAGCCGGCCATCGAGCCGCTCGGGTTCGACTGGCGCATCGGCATCAGCCTGATCACGTCGTTCGCCGCGCGCGAGGTCATGGTGTCCACCATGGCCACCGTGTTCAACCTGGGCGACGACGACGAGGGGATGCACACGCTGCGGCAGAAGCTGCGCAACGCCACCGATCCGGAGACCGGCCAGCCGGCCTACTCCACGCTCACCGCGGTCAGCCTCATGGTGTTCTTCGTCCTGGCGTGCCAGTGCATGTCCACCGTGGCCGTCGTGCGCCGCGAGACGAACTCGTGGCGCTGGCCGATCCTCATGATCCTCCTGATGAACGGGCTGGCCTGGATCGCGAGCTTCGCCGTGTTCCAGGGCGGCCGCGCGCTGGGGCTCGGATGAGCGCCGGCGTCCCCTGGCAGGACATCCTCGTGGGCGCGGCCGCGCTGGCGGCGGCCGCGTGGCTGGTGGCGGATCGGACCCGCCGGCGGCGCGGGGGCAAGTGCGCGGGCTGCGCGCTCGCCGGGGCCGCGTCGCGCGGTCCCGGCGGCGCGGACGGTCCCGCCGGGCTCAGGCGTCCGCCACGAAGCACTCCATCAGCTCGGTGATCGTGGGCGCGTTCTCCGCGTCGTCGATGGCGGCCTTCACCATGGCGTTCGCCCCGGGGGAAAGGACGCCCGCGGTCAGCGCGTCGAACTTGTCGTCCATCTGCTTCGGCGTCATCGGGTTCCGCGGATCGCCCATCGGGTAGTCCATGCGGCCCGTCACGACGCGCCCGTCCGTGGTCACGACCGTGACCTCGCACGGCTGCAGGCGCGGGAACAGCGCCTCGAACTCCGGCTCCGCCGCGACCTTGATCCGGTGCAGCACCGGGCGCAGCGCCGGGTCCAGGATCCGCTTCCCCTTGAACGACTGCGTGGTGACCTTGCCGTCCGCGATGGCCACCGCCAGGCAGTAGGGCAGGGAGTGGTCCGCCGTCTCCTTCGTGTGCGGATCGTACTTCGACGGATCCGAGAGGATCTCGGCGGCGCGCTGGATGGTCTTCACGCGCACCTCCGCGACGTTGTCCGCGGTGAGCCCGTGCTCCTCGCGCAGCGCGAGCACGACCGTGAGCGGCGTGTGGATGAGCGCCTCCACCGGTGCCCCCTTCATGGAGCAGTCCACGATCCGGAAGGTGTCGCCGAGCCCTTCCGTCACGATGTCCCAGCGCCACTCCTTCGAGATGCAGTGCCCGAGCCCCTCGCGTCCCTCGAAGATCGGCTCCGGGCCCTCGTAGCCCTTCGCGGCCAGCAGCGCGCCCTCCACGCCCGAGCGGCAGGCCATGGGGTCCACGGTGTTCTTCATCTTCGTGAGCTTGCCCGCGGTCACGGCGCCGAAGGTGGCGGAGTGCGACGCGGAGATGCCGGCCGCGTGCACGGTGCGGTCCACGGACAGCCCCAGCATCCTCGCCGCCACGAACGGCGACGCGCACGCGGTGAGCGTGGCATGGTGCCAGCCGACCTCGCGGATGCCCGGGAACGCGGCCTCGCACAGCCGCATCTCGATCTCGTGCCCGAGCACGATGCCCACGATCAGGTCCTGCCCGCTCCGCCCGGCCAGCTCCCCGCAGGCCATCGCCGCCGGGATGATGTCGGACGGGTGGGAGGGATCCTGCTTCCAGTAGATGTCGTTGAAGTCCAGCGCGCGGATCATGAGCGAGTTGAGGAACGACGCGTCGATGGCGGACACCCTCCGGCCCGACCCGATCAGGGTGGCCTGCGGGTTTCCCCCGGATTCGAACACGACCTCCGAGGCCATGCGCACGTCCTCGGAGCGGTACGCGCCGAAGGCGCACCCCATGGAGTCGTACAGGAAGGCCTTCGCACACTCCACGACCGGCTTCGGCAGGTCCTCGTAGCGGAGCGCGTGCGTGAACTCGGCGAGCCGGCGGCTGACGGTGCTCATGGTCGGACCTCTCGGGATCTCGAGTGGTGGAGCGGGATGCCTTCGTGATGACACTTCAGGAGGGCGGCGACGACGGGTCGGTCCGCCCCCGGGAACGGGAGCCCGGCGAGCTCGGGCGGGGTGGCCCAGCGCATCTCCTCGCTGGCGGCGGCGCGCGGCGCGCCCTGCGCGATCCAGGCGAAGTGGACGTGGAGCCGGATGTCCCGATCCGGGTAGCGGTGGGCGAGCACGCCCCACAGGGGGCCGACGCGGACGCGCACGGCCAACTCCTCGGCCAGCTCGCGGCGCAGCGCCGCGGGGGGCGTCTCGCCGGGCTCGATCTTGCCGCCGGGGAACTCCCACAAGCCGCCGAGGTGAGCGTCGCGCAGCCGGCGCGTCACCAGGACGCGCCCGCCGCGCAGCACGATGCCGGCCGCCACCTCCACGACCTCCACCGTCCCGTCGCGAACCACTAAATGACGGCTCCGGCCGGGACGGCGTAGTTCTTCGGGATCACGACGATCCCGTCGCGCACGAAGTAGTAGGGATGGTCCTCGTGCGTGCCGGGCGGCTTCGGCGTGATCCGCACGCCCTCGCCGATGCGCGCGTTCTTGTCGATGATGGCGCCGTCGATGGAGCACCCGGGGCCGATGCCGAGCGGCGGGTCCCCGGGCTGGCGCGGCAGGTCCCCCTCGTAGCCGTCGGCGCCCATGATCACGGAACGGACGACCTCGGCGTCGCGCATGATCACGGTGCGGATGCCGAGCACGGATTCCCGGATGGCGCTCCCGTGCAGGTAGCAGCCGTCGCACATCATCGTGTTCTCGATGCTGCAGCCCTCGATGCGGCTGGGCCCGAGGAACCGCGGCGCCGTGTAGATGGGGGCGCCCGCGGTATGGAACACGAACGGCGGGTCCGGGCAGGCGAGCGCCAGGTTCGCGTCGTAGAACGCGCGGATGGTCCCGATGTCCTCCCAGTAGCCGCGGAACAGGAAGCTGCGCACGTCGTGCGTGCGGACCGCCTGCGGCAGCACGTCCTTGCCGAAGTCCGGGACGTCCGAGCCGTCCAGCAGGTCCCGCAGCACCTCCCACCGGAACACGTAGATGCCCATGGACGCCGGGTACAGGGGCTTCGTCTCGTCCGGCTCCTGGAACCCCTCCGGAAGCTCGTAGCCCGCGAGCAGGGCCGGGTCCTGGGGCTTCTCCAGGAACGCGGTCACGCGCTTGGCGGCGTCGATCTGCATGAGCCCGAAGGCCCGGGTGCGGTCCGCCTCGATGGGCTTCGCCGCGATCGTCACGGCCGCGCCCGTCTCCCGGTGCTGGCGGAGCATCGGGCCGAAGTCCATGCGGTAGAGCTGGTCCCCGGAAAGGATCAGGACGTCGCGCGGGGAGAACTCGCGGAAGTGCACGAGGCAGCGGCGGACGGCGTCGGCCGTGCCCTGGAACCACGTGCTCTCCGCGGACGTCTGCTCCGCCGCCAGCACCTGGACGAAGCCGCGCGTGAACAGGTCCAGGTTGTACGTGCGGGAGATGTGCCAGTTCAGCGACGCCGAGTTGAACTGCGTGATCACGAAGATCCGGCGGATCCCGGAGTTCAGGCTGTTCGAGATGGGGATGTCCACCAGGCGGAACTTGCCGCCCACGGGGACCGCCGGCTTCGAACGGTACCGGGTCAGCGGGTCCAGTCGCGTCCCGCGACCGCCCCCGAGCACGAGGCACAGGATCTCGTCACGCCGCATAGGCCGTCATCCTACCGGAAGGCCGCGGGCGCGACCACGAAGACCGTGCGGGGGCGCGCCGCATCGCGTCACTCCAGCCCCGCGAGAAGATCCGTCTCTGCGGGCTCGTCCGGTCCGAAGGAGGGGTGCATGCGCACGAAGCACTCCTCCCGGAACGCCCCCGCCTCGTACAGCACCCGGAACGGGGGCCCGTACTCCTGCGTGGCGTGGGCGCGGATGGCGGCCCAGCGGGTCTCCACCTGCTCTTGCGTGTCGATCCGGGTGGTCACCTCGTCCGCGGGGGAGAGGTACACGCGGCGGGGCCACTCGTCGCGCGGGATGGCGTCCTCCGCCACGGTGTAGCCGTACAGCTTCGCGGTCCGGTGCGGGGCGAGGCCGGCGGCAGGGCCCTGGGCGTACCAGTCCTCCCGCGCGGCGCCGGCCACCGCGCCCGCCGTCGCCAGCGTGAGGATCCGGTGGTCCGGGTGGAACGAGATGCCCGAGCCGTGGAAGGTCATGACCACGTCCGGGCGTTCCCGCCGGAGCAGGGCCGCCAGGGTCTCCTCGATCTCCAGGATGTTCCGGCGCGCGAGCGTGCCGTCGTCCATGCCGAGGAAGCCCAGGTGCCCGATGCCGAGGATGCGGCAGGCCGCCGCGGTCTCCTCGCGGCGGAGGCGGCGCAGCTCCGCGCGGCCGGCGTCGTCCGCGGGCCGCTCGTGGAACAGCCGGCCCGCGCCGCCGTCGGTGGCGGTCACGATGGCCACGCGATGCCCCGCCGCCGCGTACTTCGCGAGCGTCCCGCCCGGCCCCATCGACTCGTCATCCGGGTGGGCGAAGATCCCGAGGATCGTCTTGCGTCGCATGCGTCAGCGCGCCGCGTGGAAGGATTCGGCGAACTCCACGTCCCGCACGCTCCCCACGTACAGCGGCACGCGCTGGTGCAGCCGCTCCGGGCGGATGTCCAGGATCCGCGTCCGGCCGTCCGAGGCCCGCCCGCCCGCGTTCTCCGCGAGCATGGCGATCGGGGCGGCCTCGTACAGGAGGCGCAGCTTGCCGCGGGGGTTCGCGGGGTCCTTCCAGTCCATGGGGTAGGCGAAGATCCCGCCCTTGAACAGGGTCCGGTGGAAGTCCGCGACGAGCGAACCCACGTACCGCAGCGAGTACGGCTTGCCCTGCGGATTCCCGTCGCCCTTCAGCGCGTCCACCCAACCGCGCGTCTCCGCCGCCCACAGGTGGGAGTTCCCCTCGTTGACGGAGTAGATGGAGCCGAGCCTCGGCATCCGGATGTCGTGGTGCGACAGCAGGAACTCCCCGAGCGACGGGTCCAGCGTGAAGCCGTGCACGCCGCGTCCCACGGTGTACACGAGCATCGTGCTGGATCCGTAGAGCACGTAGCCCGCCGCGAGCTGCCGCGAGCCCGGCTGCAGCAAATCGATCCTCTCGCCCAGCGCCCCGTCGGTCACGCGCTTGTGGATGGACCAGATCGTCCCGATGGACACGTTCACGTCGATGTTGGAGCTGCCGTCCAGCGGGTCCAGCGCCACCGCGTACTTGCCCGGGCGGTTGAACAGGGAGTGGTCGGGGTGGATGACGTCCTCGTTCTCCTCCGAGGCGATCAGCGACACGTGGCAGTTGTCCGAGAGCGCCCCGATGAACTGCTCGTTCGCGTACACGTCCAGCTTCTGGACCTCCTCGCCCTGCACGTTCGTGTGCCCGGTGGTGCCCAGCACCTTCGCCAGCCCGGCCTTGTTCACCTCGCGACTGACGATCTTCGCCGCCAGCACGATCTGGGTCAGGATCTCCGAGAACTCGCCCGTCGCCTGCGGGAACTGCCGCTGCTCGTTGTGGATGAAGCGGGAGCAGGTGATGCCCAGGTGCACGGGCATGACGGGAGCGCCTCCTCGGGCCGGGGGGTCGGACGCGGGGGCGCGATTCTAGGCGAGGCGCGTGGGCGCGGCAAGGCGCGCGGGCACGCGGACACGCGCCGGCGGCCGGCACGGTCCGGGCGGATCGCACGGATCGCACGGATCGCACGGATCGCACGGATCACACGGATCACATGGATCACATGGATCCCACGGACGGTCCACACGGATCCGGCGGATCAGACGGCGTCCGCGCTCGGGCAGAGATCGCGCACCGCGCACTCCCCGCAGCGGGGGCCGCGCGCCTTGCACGTGCGCCGGCCGTGCAGGATGAGCAGGTGCGACGAGATCGTCCACCAGCTCCGCGGGAGCAGCGCGCCGAGGTCGCGCTCGATCTTCACCGGGTCCTCCTCCGTCGTGAGGCCCAGTCGCCGCGACAGCCGGGTCACGTGCGTGTCGACCACGACGCCCGGGATGCCGAACGCGTTGCCGAGCACGACGTTCGCCGTCTTCCGGCCCACGCCGCGCAGCGCGGTCAGGTCCTCCATCGTGCGCGGGACCTCGCCGCCGTGCCGGGTCATCACGTCGCGGCTCATCTCCACCACCGCGCGGGCCTTCATGCGGAAGAACCCCGTGGACTTCACGTCCCGCTCCATCTCGTCCAGGTCCGCCGCGGCGAAGGCGGCGGGGGTGGGGTACTTGCGGAAGAGGTCCTTCGTCACGAGGTTCACGCGCGCGTCGGTGCACTGCGCGGAGAGGATCGTGGCGACGAGCAGCTGGTGCGGCGTCTCGTGGTCCAGCGCGCACTTCGCGTCCGGGAACTCCCGCTTCAGGCGCTTCAGGACGGCCAGCGCGTGCGCCGGCTCCGGCGCGGGCCGGCGCTTCGCCGCGGGAGCGGTCTTCGACGCGCCGGAGCGGGACGGGCGGGACGGGGCGGTGCGGGTGCGGCCGGGGCGCTTCACTCGCGGGGCAGCAGATCCGAGAAGCGCTGCTTCACCTTGGCCCACGTGGAGGTCTCCATCTCGGGCACGGGCGTCGCGGAGCCGGCGTGGACGATGCCGAACATGCCTTCGTACTCGTGGGGGATGCTGTAGTACTCGTAGTCCCCGGCGAACGCGAAGGTGTGCTCGAAATACTCCCCGAGGCGGAGCAGCGGGGAGGAGAACTCGAACCCGGAGCGCGGATCGGCGGAGCCCGAGCCCGAGCACACCGAGTGCTCCAGGTAGAGATCCGTGTTGATCCAGCGGATCGTGTCCCCCGGCTCCACGGCGATTTCCGCGGGGAGGAAACGCGGCTCGCCGTCCACCGTGGTCATCTCGACGATGTGTGTGGCGGCGGAAGCGGAGGCCGGCGCGAAGAGGACCGGAGCGGAGAGGAGCAGCGCCGCGATGCCCACCGGGATGCGCGTCATGCGGGCCTCCGGGAATCGGGAGGTGAACCGGGACGAGGAGACTCTAGCACCGCGAGGGGCGGGGGTCAACGCGGCCCCGGCGCGGGCTGTCGGCCGGGAGCCCCAGGAACTCCGCCGCCCGGGGGTCGGCCAGGGTTGCCACGGTCCGGGCCGCCCCGGCGGCGGCAAGGGTCTCCTCGGAGGCGTTCCCGGTGGCCACCGCCAAGCACGGCACGCCGCTCGCCGCGGCGCAGCGGACGTCGTGCACCGTGTCCCCGACCAGCAGGACCTCGGCGTCGGCGCCGGCGCGCGCCCGGCCCCGCTCGACGGCCAGCCGCGTGAGCTCCGCGCGGTCCGCGCTGTCCGAGCCGAAGCCGCCGAAGGTGAAGAACCCGTCGAGGCCGCCGCGCGCGAGCTTCGCCCAGGCCGCCGGCTCCACGTTCCCGGTGGCCAGGCCCAGGAGGGCCTCGCCGCTCGCGTGCAGCGCCTCCACGAGCTCCCGCGCGCCGGGCAGCACGCGGTACGGCCGCTCCGCGAGGGCGGCGGGGAGATGGGCCATGTACCGCCGGAACAGCTCGTCGAGCTCCGCGGGGGCCAGGGGGCGTCCGAGCACGCGGGTGGCGATGGAGTCCAGGATCAGGGGATCCGTCCGCCCGTGGAACTCCACGCCGTCGGCGGCATTCTCCACGGCGTGCAGGTCCTGGAACGCGCTCGTGAGGGCCGCGAGGCCCGCGCCGCCGGTGAGCAGCAGCGTGCCGTCGATGTCGAAGAGGATGACGCGCATCGTTTCCGTCCGTGAGGGTGACGGATCGTGCCAGCGGTGCGTCCCGCGGTCAACCGCGTCCGTCCCGGCCGGACCGCCGCCGTCCCCGCCGGCTTGACATGAGGGGCGATCGCATTCAGGCTGCCCTCATTCCAGGCCGGGGCCCGCCCGGTGCCTGCACGACGAACCGGGGAGGGCTGCGCGGCCATGGGGAGCATCGACCGTCTCCGCCCGCGTCGCGGGCTTCTTCCGGCGCTCCTCGCCCTCGTCCTCCCGCTCCCCTCCGTGCTCGCGCCCGCGGCGCCGGCGTCCGCCCAGGACGACGCCCCCGCGGTCGTCACGGCCGATGCGCCCGCGGCCCTGCCGCCCCCGGCGCCGCCGGCGGGCTTCGTGGTGGAGGACGCGCCCAACGACGCGGGACACGTGCTGCTGCTGCGCTGGACGCCGGCGCCGGGCGCGGCGACCGGGGACGTGACCGGCTACCGCATCCTGCGCGCCGAGGGCGACGGCGCGTTCGAGGAGCAGGTGGCCCTCGGCGCCGACGCCGCGGACTGGCGGGACGTGTCGGTCCACCCGGACCGCGAGTACACCTACCGCATCGTGGCCGTGGGGCCGGGCGGCGAGGGGGAGTCCGCCGATTCGCCGCCCGTGCACGCCGAGGCGCAGTGGTTCAACCGCGGCCGGCTCGCCACGCTCGTCGTCATGCTGATCGTGTGCGCGGCCATCTGGATCAACATCCTGCGCGCCCAGGCCGGCAAGAAGCTCTACATCCGGAAGATCGCCGGCATGGACGCCGTCACCGAGGCGGTGGGGCGCGCCACCGAGATGGGCCAGCCCGTGCTGTACGTGGCCGGCCTGCAGGACATGGACAACGTGCAGACGGTGGCCGGCATCACGATCCTCGGGTCGATCTCGAAGATGGTGGCGGAGTACGAGACCAGCCTGCTGATGCCCACGAGCCGCTCGCTCGTCATGTCCACCGCCCGGGAGACGGTGAAGGAGGCGTACCTGGCCGCCGGGCGACCGGACGCCTACCGCGAGGACAGCATCTACTACGTCACGGACGAGCAGTTCGGCTTCGTGGCGCACGTGGACGGGCTCATGCTCCGGAAGAAGCCGGCCACCTGCTTCTACCTGGGTGCCTTCTTCGCGGAGTCCTTGATCCTCGCCGAGACGGGCAACTCCATCGGCGCCATCCAGGTGGCCGGGACCGCCATGCCCACGCAGCTGCCGTTCTTCGTCGCGGCGTGCGACTACACGCTGATCGGCGAGGAGCTGTTCGCGGCCAGCGCGTACCTGTCGCAGGACGAGAAGATGCTGGGATCCCTGAAGGGGCAGGACTTCGGCAAGCTCATGGCCATGGTCTTCGTGGCGCTCGGCAGCCTGTTCGCGTCGATCGCCGCGGTGTCGGCGTCGCCCGCCGTGGCGGGCGTGAACCGGGCGCTGCAGTGGCTCTGGTCGGGCGCGAACTGAGCGCGCGGAACGGGGGGAGCAGGCGTTGAAGCGGACCGTCCCGCTCGTCATCACGGGCATCGTGGGGCTGCTGCTCATCGCGGGGTACTTCATCCCGCGCGAGCCCTTCGGGGAGATCGAGGAGCGGGTCCCGGACTTCTTCAACATCATCGCGGCGTTCGCCTTCGTGCTCGGCGCCGGGAACCTGCTCCGGGTGCACCTGACGCGCGTCTCCCGGCGGGACCACGAGTGGGGCTACTCCCTCGTCACGCTCGGCGGCTTCGTGCTCATGCTGGTGGCCGGCCTCGGCAAGCTCGGCTCGGGCGGGGACCTGAAGCTCCCGCTCGCGGACTCGCGGTTGTGGTACGACTGGCTGTACCAGGCCGTCTTCGTGCCGTGCCAGGCCACGATGTTCTCCCTGCTCGCGTTCTTCGTGGCCTCCGCCAGCTACCGTGCCTTCCGCGCCAAGACCCCGGAGGCCACGGTGCTGCTGATCGCGGCCTTCGTGATCCTCCTGGGGCGGACGCCGGTCGGGGTCGCGATGACGAGCTGGATCCCGCAGCCCTGGAGCGACTACCTGCACGTCCCCAACCTGTCCGCGTGGATCATGTCCGTGCCGAACCTGGCGGGGCAGCGCACGATCCAGATCGGCATCGCGCTCGGGATCATCTCGAACTCGCTGCGGCTGATCCTCGGGATCGAGCGGTCGCACCTGGGCGGGGGGGACTGACGTGGGCTTCCTCGAGCGGATGGGCCGGCTGGACCGGCGCTGGATCTTCCTGTTCGTGGCGGTGGCCGTCACCGTGCCGCTGATCCTGCGGCGGCCGGCGCCCGTCGTCCCCAGCCCGATCGTCGTGGACCTGTACGAGACCGTGGACGCCCTGCCGCCGGGATCGCGCGTGCTCCTGACGCTGGATTACGGCCCGAGCACGGTGCCCGAGAACGATCCCATGGCGCACGCCCTCGTGCGGCACGTCCTGAAGAAGGACCTGAAGCTCTACCTCATCACCATCTGGGCGACGGGTCCGCCGCTCATCGCGAACGCCATCCAGACCGTCATCGAGCAGGACTTCCCGGACCTCGTGTACGGCGAGGACTTCGTGAACCTCGGCTACAAGGTGGGGAACCAGGGCCTCATCCAGTCGCTGACGTCGGACTTCAAGGGCCAGTACACCACCGACGCCGGCCACGGGGACATCCCGTCGCGCTCCGTGCGCGACATCCCGATGATGGCTCCCATCACCACCGTCCGGGACTTCTCCATGATCCTCGCGGTGGGGTCCGGCTTCCCGGGCGTGAAGGAGTGGGTGCAGTTCGCGGGGGACCCCACGGGCGTGCCGGTGGGCGGCGGCGTCACGGCGGTGGAGGCGCCGCTGCTGTACCCGTACTACCCCACGCAGCTGCGCGGGCTGCTCGGCGGGCTGCAGGGAGCCGCCGAATACGAGCGGCTCCTCCTGGACGACCATCCGGAGTTCCACGAGGCGGCGCAAGTGGCGCTCGTGCGCATGTTCCCGCAGACGATCGCGCACATGGTGATCGTGGCGTTCGTGATCCTGGGCAACATCTCGTACTTCGCGCAGCGCGGCCGCGTGCGCCGGCGCTAGGAGGGACCCGTGTCGACCGACCTGCAGGTGTGGATCGGGGCCCTCCTGACCCTGATGATCTTCAGCTTCCTCGTGAAGGACAACCCGCTGTACAAGTTCGCGGAGCACCTCTTCGTGGGCGTGTCCGCCGCGTACTGGATGACGCAGGGATTCTGGCAGGAGATCGTCCCGAATCTCCTCGCGAAGCTGTTCCCGGCGTCCTTCGCGGACCTGGTGCCCGCCGCGCGCGGGCAGGAGCCGAACTGGGTGTACCTGATCCCGCTCGCGCTCGGGATCATCCTGCTCATGCGGCTCATCACGCCCATCGCGTGGATCTCGCGGTGGGCCATGGCGTTCATCATCGGGTACACCGCGGGATCGAACCTCACGCGGTACCTGGTGTCGGACTTCATCCTGCAGGTGAAGAAGACGCTGGAGCTCCCGCTGTTCGTGGTGGATGCGGCGAACCCGCTGGCGGCCGTGATGTTCACCTTCTCGCACCTGGTGATCGTGCTCGGCGTGATCTGCGGGCTCATCTACTTCTTCTTCTCGAAGGAGCACACCGGTCTCTTCGGGAAGGCCTCCCGGGCCGGGATCTGGGTGCTGATGATCGCGTTCGGCGCGAGCTTCGGGTACACCGTGATGGCGCGCATCTCCCTGCTCATCGGACGGCTGGAGTTCCTGTTCGGCACCTGGCTCGGCATCCTCTGACCTTCCCCTGCGGGTCCTCGCCCGTGATGGTCCGCCCTTCCGCGCCGGCCCGGCCCGCGCCGACGCTGCGCATGCCGGCCCCGCGCATGCCGGCCGTGCGCATGCCGGCCCTGCCGGCGCCGACGCTCCTCGTGCCGGCCCTCCTGTCGGCCCTCGCGTCGCTCGCGGCCGCGCCGACCCGCGCGGACTGGGCGGACGCGGGCGTGGCGTGGCGGCCGTACTCCGGCGCCGCCTTCCGCGAGGCGGGTGAGACCGGCCGTCCCGTCTTCCTCGTCCTCACGGCGCCGTGGACCTGGGACCACTTCCTGCTGCCGGACCGCGTGTTCCGGGATCCCGACGTGCAACAGCTCCTGGCCGCGGACTGGGTTCCCGTGCTCGCGGACGCCGAGGCGTATCCCGAGCTCCGCGAGGCCTGGTCCATCCCGAGCGGCCTCCTGCCGTCCTTCCACTTCCTGGATGCGGACGGGACGCCGTTCGCCTCCGCGGCGCCGCTGCCGCCGGACGTGCTGGCGCTCCGCCTGCAGCAGTGGCGGGACCCCACGGCGCGGCCGGCGCCCGAGCCGGCGCCGGGCGGTCCGGCGATGGCGATCGTCGGGTCCTTCGCCGGGCAGGCGGCGCAGCGGCTGATCGAGCTGTCGGAGCGGGGGGACCTGCCGGTGGCGCCGGTCCACCGCGACGTCGATCCCGGGGCGCTCCTGTTCCTGGCGGAGGTCGCGATGCCCGATCTCCCGCGCCGCAGCGCGGAGACGATCTCGCGCGAGCTGTTCCCGCTGCGCACCGGACCCCTGGCGGACCCGGTCGACGGGGGATTCCATCGGGCGTACGCGATCGTGGACAGCATGCCGCACCACGAGAAGACGCTGCGCGGGAACCTGCGCCTGGGGCGCCTGCTCTGCCTGCAGTTCATCCGGACGCAGAGCCTTCCGGTCGGCGCCGAGGCCCTGGGCGTGCTGCGCTTCCTGAACGAGAAGCTGCGCGACGCGGTCGATCCGATCTACGCCGCGTCGCTGGCCGCGGACGTCTTCGACCCGACGCGGCGGGAGCTGGTGGAGACCGGCGGGGGGCACTACGCGAAGCGCGACCCGGAGGCGCGCGCCGCGGACGTGCCGCCCCGCTCCGGCACCGTCCCCGCCGGCGGGAACTTCGCGGCGATGAGCACCTTCGCGACGTACGCGGCGGTGTTCGGGGACGATCGCATCCTCGACGCCGTCCGGCGCGCCGGACCGCGCTTGATGCGGGAAGGTCTGGAGGACGACGGCCGCGCGCGGCGGATCCTGGCCGCGCCGGGGCCGGGCAACCTCATCGACCAGGCGGAGGCCGGGCGCGGTCTCCTCGCGATCCACGCGCTGACCGGTTCGGCGGCCGCGCTCGCGGCGGCGGAGCGCGTGGCGGAGGCGCTCGTGGCGCATCACGGGGACGGCGGCGTGTTCCGGAGCGTGGCGGACGACGCGGACGTCCCGCGCTTCGTGCGGGACCGGCCGCCCGATCCCGCGTGGAACGGCGAGGCGCTGCGGTTCCTCGTGGAGCTGGCCGCGGTGACGCGCGAGCGCGCGTGGCTGGAGCGCGCGCGCGACGGCGTGGCGGTCTGGAAGGACCGCGCCCCCGCGGACGGCCGCGGCCTCGGCGAGCTCGCCGGCGCGGCCTACCGCCTGGACGAGCCTCCGGCCGTGTTCCTGCTGCGCGCGGATCCGGGCGAAGACGAGGGACGGCGGCTCCTCGCCGCCGCGCTGTCCGTGCACAGCCCGGTCCTGCGCATCCGCTGGGTGGCGCCGGGGGACGTCGCCGGGACGGCCCGCCGCTTCGGTGTCCGCTTCGAGGACGAGCCGGCGCTGTACCTGGTCCGCGATCGTCCCAGCGGGGCGCTGCGCGACCCCGACGTCGTGCGCGCGGTGTGGCGCGAGTCGGCCCGCGACGCCGCGGAGTGACTCAGGACGGGGGGCGCGCCCCGTCGATCGCCCGTTGCAGCAGGGCCTCCAGCTCGTCGAGGCGGCGCTCGCGCGAGAACTCGCGGACGACGCGCTCGCGTCCCCGGGCGCCGTCCCGCGCGCGGCGCGCCGGGTCGCCCGCGTACACCGCGACGGCCCGCGCGAGCGCGTCCGCGTCGTCGACGGGGACGAGGAGCCCGGTCTCGCCCTCGGCCACGATCTCGGGAAGGCTGCTGGCGCGCGTGGCGACGACGGGGAGCCCGGCCGCCATGGCCTCGGCCACGGCGTAGCCGAAGCCCTCCACGCGCGACGGGTGGACCAGCAGGTCGGCCGCGGCGAGCAGGTCCGGCACGTCGTCCCGGAAGCCGAGCAGGCGCACCCGACCGGCGAGACCTTCCGCGGCGATGCGCCGCTCCAGCGTCGCGCGCTCCGCGCCCTCGCCGGCGAACAGCGCGACCGGCGCGCGCTCCCCCGCGTCCAGCCGCGCCAGCGCATCGAGGACGAGCACGGGGTTCTTGCGCGTCGTGAGCTCGCCGACGACGAGCAGGACGAGGGCGTCCGGCGGGATGCCGAGCCCGGCGCGCATCGCGGCGCGCGGGCGGCCGCTCGCGAACCGGTCCGTGTCCACGCCGTTCGGCAGCACGGTCAGCTCGCCGGCCGGGCGCCAGCGCACGCGCTCCAGCAGCGTGCGCGCGGTGGCGGCGGAGTTCACGATCATCCCGGTGGCCACGTGCCGGTAGGTGAGCCGGTACAGCGGTCCCGGCTTCAGCGGGAACTCGCTGCCGCGGCGCGGCAGCACGACGCGCACGCCGGCCAGCCGCGCGGCCACGCCCGCGGTGCGCAGGACCCGGTCCATGTTCACGACGGCGGCCTCGATGCGACGCAGCCGGCACAGCCGCCAGGCCCGCGCGAACGACACGATGTCCGCGTCGGCCGCGAAGGGCATCGCCGCCACCGGGATCCCGCTCACCCGCGCGCGCGTGGCGATCACCGAGCGATCCCGGGCGGCCAGCACGACGTCGTGCCCCCGCGACGCGAGCCCCTGCGCGGCGGCGAGCATCCACGCCTCGCCGCCGCCCCACGTCGCGATGCTCGTGGCGAAGAGGAGGCGCATGCGGGCAGGATCGGGCGCGTCGCGGCCCTTGGGAAGCGCGAAGCGAACCGGCGTGCGAACCGGACTGCCGGGACGTGCGGACCCGACCGGGGGGACGGCCGGGACGCGCGAACCGGACCGGGGGGACGCGCGAACCGGACCGGGGGGACGCGCGAACCGGACCGGGGGGACGCGCGAAGCGCGCCCTTGCCGGCGGGCCCCGTGGCGGGGATCTTCCCGGCATGGACCGCCCCTGGTTGCACGTGCTCACCGACGAGACGTTCGTCCCCGGCCGCACGCACCTGGATGTGGCGCGTGCCGCGTTCGCCGGCGGCGCGGACGTCGTCCAGCTCCGCGACAAGCGGCGCACGGCGGAGGCGCTCATCCCGATCGCGGCGGAACTGGTCGCGTGTGCGCGGGATGCCGGCGGGATCCTCGTGGTGGACGACCGCCTCGACGTGGCGATCGCCGCGGGCGCCGGCGGCCTGCACCTCGGACCGGAGGACCTGCCCCCGGCCGAGGCGCGCGCCCGCTGGCCGCGGCCGTTGCTCCTCGGCGGGTCCGCACGCACCGTCGAGATCGCGCGCCGCCTCGTGCGCGACGGCTGCGACTACCTCGGCGTCGGTCCGGTCTACGGGACCGCCACGAAGCCGGGGCTGCCCGCACCGATCGGCCCCGGGCGGGTGGGGGAGATCGCCGCGGCGGTGGGCGTTCCGGTGGTCGGCATCGGCGGCATCGACGCGACCAATGCCGCGGCGGTGATCCGCGCCGGTGCCGCCGGCGTGGCGGTCGTGGCGGCCGTGGCCGCCGCGCCGGATCCGCTGGCCGCCGTGCGCGCCCTTCGCGCCGCGCTCGACGCGGCGTGACGTGCGCGCGGGCCGTGCTCGGGCGGGACATGCCGGCAGCGTGCCGGTGCCCGACCCGCAACCGGGGGATGTACCCGGGACTGGCGGGCCGGGCGGGTCGCCCGTAGAATCGGGCACGGAAATCCCCTCCCCTACCCAGGAGATTCCATGAACCGGAACCGGTTGCGCGCGGCGCTCGCGGGAGCGGCCGTTGTCGCGTTCGCGCCCGGCGCGTCCCTCGCCCAGACCCCGGCCGAGACGCTCGTCTCGGAGATCCACCGCCTGTCCGCGCGCTTCCCGTCGTTCGCGCTGTACGCGAACCCGGAGACGAAGGGGGAGACCGCCTTCGTCTACGCGGACACGAAGCGGGTCGTCCACCTGTACGAGTCGGACGGCAAGGGCCTGCGGGAGCGGTGGAAGAGCTTTCCCCTGGAGGGCACGGTGAAGGGGCTGTTCGCGGAGGACCTGGACCGCGACGGCCGCGAGGAGATCGTCGCCTTCACGACGGCCGCCCGCATCTACGTGTGGGGCACGGAGAAGTTCGAGCTGCTCTGGGAGTCCGTGGAGGAGAAGTTCAAGAGCCTCTCCGCGATGGCGGTCGCCGACGTGGACCGGGATCCGTCGCTCGAGATCGTCGTATGCGCGGACAACAAGATCGTCTACTACGACGGCGTCGAGTTCTTCCGGGAGAAGGAGGGCCGGGACTTCGTGGAGCCTTCCGCCATGCTCATCGCGGACGTGGACGGTGACCAAGTGTCCGAGATCGTCACGAACGACGGATACGTCATCGACACCGCCACGCTGAACATCGAGTGGGCCACCGACGGGTTCGGGTATCCCATCTCGCTGTTCGACCTGGACGGCGACGGCGTCCTGGACGTCGTGGGCGAGTCCTCCGGCTCCCTCACCTTCTGGAACGTCTCGGACCGCCGCGAGATCTGGTAGTTGTGGTGCGGAGAATGTGCTGTCCCGGCGGGATGCCGCCGCCTGACGCGAGG
>CAYYFX010000050.1:0-12185 GCA_964471155.1 uncultured Gemmatimonadota bacterium
CTTCCACGTGCTGCTGCAGCTCCTGGACGACGGCCGCCTCACCGACGCGCAGGGCCGCACGGTGGACTTCAAGAACACGGTGGTCATCCTGACCAGCAACGTGGGCTCGCCGCACCTGCTCGAGGGCATCGACGCGGAGGGCGCCGTGCGCGAGGGCGTGCGCGAACGCGTGATGGGGGAGCTGCGGCAGCACTTCCGCCCGGAGTTCCTGAACCGCATCGACGACGTCGTGCTGTTCACGCCGCTCACGCGCGCGGAGATCGAGCGCATCGTGGACCTGCTGCTGGCGGACCTGCGCAAGCGGCTGGAGGAGCGCGGCGCATCGCTCGCGCTCACGTCCGCGGCCCGCGCCTTCGTCGCGCGCGAGGGCTACGACCCCGTGTACGGCGCGCGCCCACTGAAGCGCTTCCTGCAGCGCGAGGTGGAGACGCCGCTCGCGCGGAAGGTCCTGGAGGGCGGCGTCGGCGAGGGAAGCGCCGTGGAGGTGGACGTGGCGGACGGCGTGCTGGCGTTCCGCGTGACGGCGGCGGCGGAGGCGAAGGCCTAGGGGCCGGGCTCCCGCGGGCGGCGGAGCTGCTCCAGAGCGGCCACGTCGAGACGATCCTGCTCCCGGTCGGTCCGCTTGCTGCGGATCAGGTCGTCGAGGCCCAGGAAGGGGATCCGGACGCCGTCGAGCTCCGCTTCGTGGCGTCGCGGCCAGCAGTCGTCGAAGCTCTGCAGCCCCCAGGGCTTGGTGAAGATGTCGATCCGGATCTGATCCGCGAACAGGAAGACGTGCCGGCGCAGGATGGAGCCGGCATCGAGTTCGCGCGCCGTGCCGAACCCGATCCCGCCCAGCGCGGCCACGAGGCGCTCGACGTTCCCGGCCGTCGGGCGCACGAACAGATCGACGTCCAGCGTGGTCCGCGGCAGCCCGTGCGCGATGGTCGCCCAGCCTCCGATGACGAGGTACTCGACCTCGCGGCTCGTGAGGTGCGCGCAAAGGGTCGGGAGATCCGGGTGCGCGAGATCAGCGGGAATCGGCCTGCTCCTTCTCCCACGCGTGGAACTCCTCCACCGTGTCGAAGCCGCGGTGGAACGGACGCTCGAACGGACGGTGCAGCGCGTGGAACAGGCGGAAGGCCGCGTTCGCCTGGCGGAGTCGATTCTCGACGCCCAGCGCGCGTCCCCACTCCAGTTGCCCGGGATCGATCCGGATGATGCGGCCCATGCGCCCATTCTAGGGCAACGCCGGCCGGCGAGAAAGCGGCGCCCCGACCGGGGCCGGGGCGCCGCGTCCGACTCGCGGACCCGCGCGTCGATCAGTGCAGGCGCACCACCGCGCGGTGGAAGCCCTTGCCGCCGGCCTCCAGCCGGACGAAGTACGTTCCGCTCGCCACGCGGCGACCCGCTTCGTCACGACCGTCCCACATCACCACGTGCCGCCCGGCCGGGCGCACGCCGCTCGCGAGCGCGCGCACGCGGCGGCCCGTCACGTCGTACACCGCCAGCTTCACCGGGCTCGGGTCCCGCAGCTCGAAGCGCACGGTGGCGCTCGCGCCGAACGGGTTCGGCTCGATGGGCAGCAGCCGCGTGGCCAGCACCGGCCCGTCCGGGTCGTCCACGCTCGACACGTCGCGCTGCACCTCCAGCAGGTAGTCCGATGTCTCCCCGTCCGCGAACGAACCGGAGCCGTCCCACGGCGTGCCGACGGGGACCTCGCTGATCGTGAACCGCGACCAGACGAAGTCCCATTGCGGGCCGATCCGGAACGGCGGCGGTCCCAGCGCGGACAGCGGACCGGTGAACCCCGGCGGCACCAGGAAGTCGATCAGCACGTGCTCGGGCGCGATGCCCTGCGGGCAGGGGGACGCCCCGCCCCAGATGCCATCCTGGTTCCAGTCCAGGAGGACGTTCACGAACGCGTCGGCCGAGGTGACGTTCGTCACCTGCAGGTCGAGGTTCGCCCCCCACACGGCCGTCCGGCACGTCAGTCCGAGCGGACCCGCGGCGCCCGTGCACGGGACCACGTTGAGGAGCGCGTCGATCGTGTATGCCGGCGGGAAGATGAGCCCGGCATCGCCGTCGAGCTGGCACTCGTCCGCGTCGTACGGCGGGAAGAGCGCGCAGTTGCCGGCGTTGCCCTCCGGCTCCACATCCACCGACGGTCCGAGGAAGAGGCTCCCCGTGCTCGCGTGCGCGACGAACCCGGCCGGTCCGCCGGCGACGCACGTGGGGAACGCGCCCGGGACGCCCGCGGCCGGGTACGCCACGGCGCCCTCGGGGGCGTCGCCGTGGTCCGAGAACTGCTCCTCGTCCAGGCACAGCAGGTAGTCCGACGTCTCGCCGAACCCGAACGTGCCGGAGCCGTCCCAGCCGGAGCCCACCGGAACGTCGCTGATGGTGAAGCGCGTCCACACCGGACCGGGCAGCGGCCCGGCCGTGAACGGCGGCGGCATGAGCCCTGACAGCGGTCCCGCGTAGCCGGACGGGATCGGGAAGTTCGCCAGCACGTGCTCGGGCGCCGCGGCGCCCGGACACATGGAGGACCCTCCCCAGGTCCCGCTGTGATCCCAGTCCATGAGGACGTTCAGGATCGCGGGCGGTCCGGCGCTCACGACCTGCACGTCCAGGTCCACGCCCCACGTCAGCGTGGCGCACGGCGTCCCGAGGCAGCCCGTGTTGCCGGGGCTGCACGGGACCACGTTCAGCGCCGCGTCGATCGTCCACGCGGGCGGGAACAGAAGCCCCGCGTCGCCGTCGTTCCAGCACTCGTCCGCGTCGTACGGCGGGAAGAGCGGGCAGTTGCCCGCGTTGCCGTCCGTCTCGTGGTCCAGGCCCGTCCCCAGCCACGCCAGGCTGAGGTTCCCGTGCCGGACGAACGAGGCCGGCGCGCCGGTCGCCGTGCACGTCGGGAACATGCCCGGCGTTCCGGTGGCCGGGTACGCCACCGCCCCCTCCGGCGCGTCCCCGAACTCGTGCGTCTGCTGCGCCTGCATCGCGACGATGGCCGCGTTGCAGTCGGGCCGCGGCCCGACGTTCCCCGAGAGACCGAACACCTGCGGCGTTCCCGTGCTCGCGAGCAGCGAACGCATGGCCGACGGTGGCATCGGCGTCCCCGACAGGTTCGCCAGCCAGTAGCCCTGGCAGCAAGCCACCGCCGCCGCCACGTTCGGCGACGCGCTCGACGTCCCGCTGAACGAGGACGTGTACCAGTAGTTCACGCCCATGGCGTTGTAGAGCGTGCCGTAGCCGGTGGTGACGACGTTCTCGCCCCAGCCCTGCAGGTCGAACCGCGGGCCGTAGCTCGAGAACGACAGCCGCTCCAGGTTCCCCTGCGGGTACGTGCCGCCCGTGTACGCGCCGCCGGCGCCCACGATGATCGCGCCGGAATCGCCGAACCACGTCAGCAGCCCCGTGTCCACGTTGCCGTTGCCGCCGGCCTCCACCACGTGGATGCCCGCGGCCACCGCGTTCTGGATGGCGGCGTACACGGCGTTCAGGCTCTGCCCGGCCGGCGAGTAGTCCGTCCACCACTCCACCGGCACGAAGCCGCTCCCGCCCGTGTGGTCCCACTGCTGCTCCAGCAGGATGATGTCGCCGGGGTTGAGGTTCGCGATGGCCACGGCGATGGCCCCCGGCACGTTCCACGCCGGCGACGGCACACCGTAGTACGTGCCGCACGTGAGGATCGACGCGCCGAACGCGCCGCCGATCGTCCCCCAGTTCGGGAACTGGACGTCGGAGACCAGCTCGCCGAGCACCGCGGTGCCGTGGTTCGTGTCCGAGAACGGATCCGCGACGTTCGTGTTGATCTGCGATCCCGCGGACTTCGTGAGATCGGCGTGGTTCGTGTTCCAGCTGTACTCGAGATCGCAGATCGTGATCCCCGTACCGTCGCCGCCGGTCTGCGTCCACGCGTAGCGCGCGTCGATGCCGGTGGGGGTGGACGACGCCGCGTCGTGGTAGTTCTGCGACGGGTCGTAGTCCGGCGGCAGCGGCAGCGGCATCGGCAGCGGCACGGGCCGGGCCCGGTGGATGCCGGGCAGCGCCTCGAGCCGGGCGGCCAGCGCCCAGACGTCGAACGCGCTCCCCGCGGGGTCGAAGCGCAGCCGGTGGATGTTGTTCAGGTCGTAGATGTCGCGTCCCGTGTTCGCGCGTCCGCGCGCCGCGAGATCGTCCAGGAACGACTCCGGAACGTCGCAGAAGCGCTGCCAGGCGATGCCGTCGACGTCCGCGAGTGCGCCGTCCAGACCCGCGAGCGCGTCGCCCGCCAGGTCCACCAGCTCCTCGCCGCGCAGGCGCACGCGCGCGTCGGGAGCGAACATGACCTCGATGAGGCCCGGCTCCGCCGGATACGGCGGCGCCGCGGCGACCGGACCGGCGAGGAACGCCGCGAGGAGCGCGATCGGCGCGCTCAGCGCCGCGACGGCGAGCCGGCGACTCGGAGTGGTGCGTAGCATGGGCGGATCCTCCCCGGATCCGCTCCGGGGGCGCGAATCCGCATCCACCGTAGGCCACCGGGGAAGGCCGGAACCACCATGGAGCACCCGGCGCGAACTGACGGAAGTCAGTTCACCGGGTCCGCGATGCTCCGCCGCGCGGCGTCGGAGCCGGGTTCCGTCTCCCGGGCAGCGCGATGAATCCGCCCGCTACCGGAGGATGGTCATGCGCGCGGTCGGCCGCGCCGCGCCGTCCACCGACCAGCGCGCGAAGTACGCGCCGGTCGCCACCGCGCGCCCCTCGGCGTTGCGGCCGTCCCAGCCCACGATGTGCGTGCCGCGGGAGAGCGGCTGCGCCAGCAGGGACCGGACGTGGCGGCCGGCCACGTCGTACACGTCCACGCGGACGTCGCGCGCCGGCGACGCCAGCGAGAAGCGCAGGGACGTCTCCGCGCGGAACGGGTTCGGGTACGCCACCGCGGCCGAGCCTTCCTCCCGCGCGGCGACAACCGGGGCGCCGACCGGCGGGCCGATGGAGTCCGGCATCCCGATCGAGTTCACGAAGGCCGCGAGCTGGTCGATCTCCAGCGCCGTGAGATGCGACGTGACGCCGTGCAGGTCGTCCGGATTGAACGTCGTGAGCACGGCGACCATGGTCTTCGCGACGTGGTTGTGCAGGTACGGCGCGTCGTCCCAGCAGCCGACGAGCGAGGGCGTGTCCAGGCCGCCCGCCGTCGTGCTGTCCGCGGGATCGCCCGTGCCCACGTCGTGGAGGAGGAACGGCGTCTCCTGCAGCGAGCTGTCGGTGTAGAACGGGCCGGAGTGGCAGGTCCCGCAGCCGACCACCGGATCGAAGAACAGCACGCGCCCGGCCTCCGCGTCCGGCGTCAGGGAGCCGTCCGGCGCGAGGTACGGCGTGTCCGGCCGGATCCGCTGGGACGACACGAAGAGCGAGAGGTCGTCCAGGTCGTCGCTGAGTCCGGCGTTCGGGGCGCCCAGCGACGGATTCGGCGTCCCGTCGATCAGCCCGACGCCGCCCAGCAGCCCGCGGATGCTCCACTCGTTGTCCTGGATCTCGTCCTGTCCGGAGGTCCATCCGTGCGGTCCGGTGAACATGGCGCCGCGCGTGTTCTTCGTGGCGCGGATGCGCAGGCCCGTCTGCGTGAGGTC
The DNA here is from genome assembly GCA_964471155.1 of uncultured Gemmatimonadota bacterium. Taxonomy (GTDB): domain Bacteria; phylum ARS69; class ARS69; order ARS69; family ARS69; genus CAYYFX01. Next base: position 5,592 of record CAYYFX010000050.1, read on the forward strand.
CCAGTTCCGCGCGTCGTTGCGGCCCATCACGTGGCAGCCGGTGCACGAGTTGCGGTTCTCGAACGACATGCGGCCGGTGGACGTGTAGAAGAGCTGCTTGCCGTGCAGCACTCGCGGCGAGAGCGGCTCGGTCGTGGTCGTGGGGTACTCGCCGATCACGGTCTGCATGTTCGTGTTGATGGCCGTGATGCTCCGGCCCAGCCAGTTCGCCACGTAGGCCCGCAGCAGGTCCGGATGCGTCACGATGCCGATCGGCGCCGCGCCCGCCGGCAGCACCCCCAGCTCCACGGGGTGCATGATGTCGTCGTCCAGGATCGTCACGTTGTTGCTGTTGAGGTTCGCGATGTAGGCGCGCCCGCTCTTGAAGTCCACCGCGATCGGGCCGCCCACGGGCGTGGTGCCGCCGGCGTAGCCGGAATCCGGCGTGCCGCCCTCGCTCAGGAAGTAGGTGCTCCAGTTCAGGTCCGTCCCGGTGAGCACGTCCACGGGGCGCACCACCGCATGGAACATGTTCGTGGGCGTGAGCGGCACGCCGCTCAGCACGCCCTTCGCGGAGTTGATCAGGTGCGTGGGGATCCAGAGGTAGTCCCCGGCCGGCGCCAGCGTGATGTTCTGCATGGAGGACGGGTAGCCGGCGCGGTTCGTCCCGAACACCTGCAGGAGGTTGATCTCGGACGCCGTCCAGGCCACGGCATCCACGACGGTGAGCTTCCCGAAGTACTCGGGCATCAGCAGATGGGACACCCAGGCCTTCGTGCCGTCGGCGCTCCAGGCGATGCCGCGGGGCGCGCGGTACGCGTCGAACGTGTGCGTGATCGTGCGGGTGGCGACGTCCACGGCGAAGACCTGGCGCGAGCCGCTCGCGGTCACGAGCGCGACGTCGCCGGCCGGGGCGAAGGCGATTCCGAAGGTCTCGAAGCCCGCGTCGATCGACGCGACGACCGCACGGGTGGGGCCGTCGATGATGTCGATGCGATCGTCGCGATGGCTCGCCACCCAGACCTCCCCGTTCGTCGGATGGATGTCCAGGCACCACGGGTCGCGGCCGACCGGGATCTCGGCGAGGATCGTGAACGCGCCCGGCGTGCGCGCGCGCAGCACGGACACGGATCCGTGGTCCGGGTTGGCGACCCAGATCTCGTTGCCGTCCGGTGTGACGTCGATGGCGGTGGAGTGGAAGGAGACGGCGCCGGCGGGACCGCCGGGGAACGCCAGGGCCGCGGCGACGAGGAGGAACGCGGGAAGGACGCGGTACGGGACCATGATGCGCTCCGGGTGCGAGGAGCCGACCGCGACGCGCAGGACGGGCGCGAAGGGCCAAACAAGACTGAATGATCCAGATTATACGGAGTTGGTCCGGGGTGGGGAAAGGGGGGACCCGCGCCGATGGTTGCACCCCCAGCAGGGTGCCTTCAGCGCCAGTCGCCGGCCGCCACGAAGCCGCCCCAGGCGGCCGGGGTCGGATCGCCGCCGGCGCGCGCCGCCCGCAGCCGCGCCAGGTTCGCGGCCCGGACGGCTTCCGGCGTCGAACGGCCACCGGCGAAGCGTGCGTCGTACAGCGCCCGCATCCACTCGCGCGCGGCGCGGTCCTCCACATCCCAGAGACTGCACAGGAGGGTGCCCGCGCCGGAGACCTCGAACGCGCGGCGCAGGCCGAGGATGCCCTCGCCCGTCCGGATCTCGCCGAGCCCCGTGGCGCACGCCGAGAGCACGACCCAGCGCGTGCCGGCGAGGTCGAGGGAGGCGATCTCCTCCGCGGTGAGGAGGCCGTCCTCCCCGCCGGCGCCGGGATCGCGCCGGTTCGCGCCCGCGAGCGCCAGCCCGGAGCGCAGCAGCGGCGACGCGCACCCGTCGCCGAGCGCGTACGCGTGCGTGGCGAAGTGCAGCACCTCGTGTCCCGGCGCGCGCCGCTTCACCGCGGCCTCCGTGGCGTCCGCCCCCACGAGCCGTTCCACGGATCCGCGCCGGTTCCCGGATCGCCACGCGCCGGCCACGTCCTTGACCTCGTCCGCCGCCCACGCCAGCCGCGGGAAGCGCAGCTCGGGAAGCTGGGCGCAGTCGGCGTGGTCGCCGCGGAGTCCCCAGAGCGGAGCCGCGCCCACGGTCGTCGCCCGACCGCGCGCCGCGTCGCGGTCGTAGTCCGGCCCGCCGATGGCGAGCACGCCGCGCGCCGCCGCCGGCCCGACGCGGCCTGCGGAAACGAGATCGCGCTCCGCGGACAGGTAGTGCAGGAGCGGGGCGGCCTCCGCGAGGAACGCGCCGCCGGCACCGCCCGCGCTGTCCGTGCCCTTCCCGCCATCCGCGGCGGGAAGGACGTCGAAGCACACGAGGTGCACGGCCCCGTCCGGCACGAGGAAGACGAGCGACGCGCCGTCGAGGTCCGCCCGCACCGGATCCCACAGCAGCTCGCGTACCCGGGCGCCGCGCGCGGCGATCTCCGCGGCGGCAGCGGGCGGCGGCGCCTCCCCGCGCCGGATCCCCCGGGGCGTCGCCGCCCCGGCCCCCGCCACCTCGTGCCAGCGGGCGACCGCGTCCTCGAGGCGCGCCGTGCTCCCCAGCGGGCGCAGCACCGGATCCGCGCCGCCGGGCGGAAGGACGAAGGCCGCGTAGGCGGGATCGCCCGCGTCGATCCGAGCGTACGCCACGAGCGCCGCGCCGTCCGGCAGGGCGCGGGCCACGTCGTCGAGGCCGGCCTCCCGGGAGGCCGCGAACTCGGCCGACAGCTCCGCGAGACGCCGCTCGCGCGCCTCCTTCTCCGCGCGCGCCTCGTCCACCCGTTGCCGGTACTGATCCGCGGTCTCGTCGCCGGGCCCGCGACGGGCCAGGTTCGCGAGCCGCCGCCGTGCCGCCGCCAGGGAGTCCACCTCCGCCGCGAACGCACCGCCCGCCGCGCGCGTCGCGGCGCGGTGCCGGCGCGCCATCTCGTCCAGCACGAGCGCGCGGGAGCGGACCAGGGCATCCCAGGTGCGCCGGACCTCGTCGCGCGTGCGCGCCGGGTCCGCGGCCAGCAGCAGTGCGCGCGACAGACCCGTATCCCGCGTTCCCACGAAGCGCAGCGCTTCGCGCTCCGAGAGGCCCTGCGCGGTGACCGCGGCATGGGCGCGCCCCACTTCCTCCGCCTCCCACGCCGCGGCGAACGCCCCCGTCCGGTCGCCCGTGGCCGCGCGCGCGTCCGCCACCCGTACGAGCTCGCGCGCCACCTCCGGGTGGCGCGAACCGAGCGCCTCGCGCTTGATCGCGAGCGCGCGCTCGTGCAGCGGCAGCGCCTCGGCCGCGCGCGAGGATCGCTGCAGCGTGACGCCCAGCTCCCCCAGGCTCGCGGCGAGATCCGCGTGCCCGGGCGCGAGAACCTCCTCGCGCAGCGCGAGCGCGCGCCGGTGCAGGCGTTCCGCGGTGGCCGCGTCGCCCGCCTCGCGCGCGGCCGTGCCCGCGTGCTCCAGGCACGCCGCGTACTCCGGGTGAGCGACCCCGACCGATCGCTCGAACATATCCAACGCCTCCGCGAACCGCTCCGACGCCTCCCCGGGTCGCCCGAGCGCCAGCGACGCCTGGCCCACGGCGGCCACCGCGCGGGCCGCATCCGGATGATCCGGCGGCAGCGCGGCGCGGCGGACGCGCAGCGCCTCGCGGAAGGCGGCGTCGGCCTCCTCCGGGTCCCCGAGTTCCTGGTGCAGCGAGCCCAGCGAGAACCGCGTGTGCGCGGTCATGGTGTGGTCGCGCCCGAAGTGCTGCTCGTGGATCGCCAGCGACTTCTCCAGGAGCGCGCGTGCCTCCCGCAGGTCCCCGGCCTCCACGAGCGTCAACGCCAGGTTCGAGTAGTTCTGCGCGAGGGTGGGGTGGTCGGCCGGGAGCGTGCGCTCGAACACCTCCACGGCCTCGCGGAAGGTGCGGATGCCCGCGTGCAGGTTCCCCGACACGACCTCCAGGATCGCCAGGTTCGACAGGCTCTGCCCCACCTCCGGGTGCAGATCCCCGTGCTTCCTCCGGCGAAGATCCAACGCGCGGCGGTGCAGGCGGCGTGCCTCGTCGAAGTTCGCGAGCTGCTCCTCCACGAGGGCGAGGTTGTTGAGGACCACGCCGTTGTCGGGGTGGTCCGGCCCGTGGACGCGCTCCAGGATCCCGAGCGTGCGCAGGTAGAACGTGCGGGACTCCTCGAGCCGGCCGGAGTCCATCATCAGGTTGCCGAGGTCGTTCATCCCCACCGCCACGTCGGGGTCGTCGGGGCCGTACGCGGCCTCCACGATCTCCGCGGCACGGCGCAGGTGCGCCTCGGCCTCGTCGCGGCGGTCGCCGTCGCGCGCGATCCAGCCGAGCAGCTGCAACGTGCGAGCCGTGAGCGGGGACGCGTCGCCGACGGTCGCGCGCTTGATGCGCAGCGCGCGCTCCGCGAGCGCCCGCGTCTCCGGATCGGACCGCGCCGCGCCGCGCACGCGGTTCTCCACCACGATGTCCAGGGCCAGCGCGGCCTCCAGGGACGCGGGGCCGAAGCGGCGCTCGACATCGGCGAGGAACGCCGCCGTCTCCCGACCGGCGTCGCCGTACTTCCCCGCCAGCATGCGGGTGCGGACGTCCGCGTACTCCTCGGCGATCGTCCCGGGGACGCCCCGGAGCAGCAGCCGGCGGCGCTCTTCGTCGGCGTCCGCGGCGCGGACCGCCGGGGCGAGCGGGACGATGAGGAGGAGGACCGCGAGGGACGAACGGAGCCGGCGCACGGGCGGAGCATATCAGGTCGCCCCGGCGGGAACACCTCGCGCTATCCTGCGCCGATGGATCCCGAGGAGGAGGCCCTGGCCCGGGGGCTCGCGACCGGAGATGCGGAGGCCGTACGCACCTTCCTGGTGCGGACGCACGATCGCGTGTACCTGATGGCGTGTCGCCTCACGCGCGATCCGGGACAGCGGCGCGACTGGGCGCACGACACGCTGCTCGGCGTGCTGGACGACCTGCGGCGCGGGCGCTTCGAGTACCGCGCGGCCGGCTCCTTCTGGGGGTGGTTCCGCAAGCGCGCGTGGTTCCGGCTGCTGGACGAGTACCGCCGCGCCCGGCGCGTGCACGAGCGCGAGCACCCCGGGGGTGACACGACGGATCTCGACGCGGTGCGCGCCGTGTCCGGCGGCGCGGATCCGCTGCAGGAGCTGATGCGGGTGGAGATGCGCGCGGCCCTGGAGGGCTGCCTCGCGAAGCTGCCGAACGAGGATCACCGGCGTGCGCTGGAACTGTTCCTCCTGGCCGGCCATCCGTACGAGACGGTCGCCGCCACGATGCGCGCGCCGCTCAACACGGTGCGGGCCTGGATCCGGCGCGGGCGCCTCGCCGTGCGGAAGTGCCTGGCGGTCGCGCTGGACCTGCCGCAACCTTCGCCGGATGCGGGGCCGTCTTCTCCCGGGCAGGAGGGACCGTCGTGACGCAGGGGCCGGGCTGGCTGGACCGTGTTCTCTCCCACGAGGAGCTGACGGGCGAGGAGCGCGCGCACGTGGATGCGCTGCTCGCGCGCAATCCCGGGGCGCGGCGGCTGCTGGAGGTCGTGCAGCAGGCGGAGCGGGCCGAGCCGGTCGGGGAGCTTCCCGAGGACGGCGCGCTGGCGGCCGGGGACGTGGCCGCCGCGCGGAGCAGTCTCGAGGCGCTGCTGCGACGCGCGCTGCCGGCCGCGCCGCCGTCGCCGCCGCCGCGCCGCACGGGCTGGCGGGTCTGGCTCACGCCGCGGATCCTGATGCCGGCCGCGGCGCTGGCCGTGGCGGCGTGGCTTGCGCTGCCGGGATCGCCGCTGCGGCCCCTGCCCGTCCTGGAGGGCTTCTCCGCGGTGCCCGCGGACGGCCGGCGCGGCGGCCCGGAGGACGGCGGCGGGGCCGGGTGGCGCCGTGGCGACGCCTTCGTGCTGCGGGCGGAGCTGCATGCCCCCTCGCTCGTCCTCCTGGTCCACGTGGATCCGCGCGGTCGGGTGGAGATCCTGGAGCCGCGCGATGCCGGGGCCGTGCGGGCGCGTCCGCCGGGGACGCTCGCGTTCCCGGAGGCGCCCGAGGAGTGGACGCTGGACGGGGAGCCCGGCACGGAGGCCTTCGTCCTGGCGGCCCGGAGCGACACCACGGACGCGGCGGTCGTTCGCCGGGCGATCGGGGAGATCCGGGGGATCGAGGCCGGGGACGGCTCGGTCGCTCGGGTGCGCGGCATCCTCGAGACACGCTTCGACACGGTGCTCGTGACCCGCATCCGCCACGACGTGCCGGACCCGCGCTGACGGCCGCGAAGGACTCCCAGGAAGCGCAAGTCCTCCCGCCGGATCGGCTTCATCCCTCGCGGTCCCCTGCCGATGAGTCGTTGCAGGAGGATGCGGATGAGCGATCGCGCGCCCGGCGAGGAACTTCGCGTCGTCATCGTCAATCCGGACGAGTTCACGCGGGCGCTGCTGCGGCGGCACCTCGCGTCGAGCGGCTGCCGCGTGCTTGGCGACGCCGGGGACGCGAAGGCCGGCCTGCGCCTCGCACGCAGCCTGCAGCCGGACCTGGCCGTGCTCGGGATCGGGCGGACGCAGGAGTCCTCCGTGGAGCTCGTGGCCGGGGTGCGCGAGGACCTGCCTTCCTGCGGGATCGTCGTGCT
>CAYYFX010000050.1:12285-27754 GCA_964471155.1 uncultured Gemmatimonadota bacterium
CTCGCGCTCACCGTGCACTCGCGGCGGCGCGTGGCCCTCGTGGACCTGAACCAGCAGGGTGGCGACGCCACGTTCATGCTGAACGCGGACGGCCCGCCGTCGCTGGCGAGCATCCTGCCGGGGCGGGAGCTCACCGAGGACCTCGTGCGCGAGACGCTCGCGTCGCATCGCACCGGGCTGCGGCTGCTGACCGTGTTCGACCGGCCCGAGGAATCGCGCAGCCTGCGCAAGGACCAGGTACCGGAGCTGTACGGCGTGCTGAGCACGCTGTTCGAGGACGTCGTGGTGGACGTGGGCCGGCACGTGGACGGGCGCGTGCGCGAACTCTTCGATCTGGCCGACGAGATCTTCCTCGTGTCCGGACTGGACGCCGGCACCGTCTACGCGACGCGCCGCTCCCTGGAGCTGTTGAAGCGCCTCGAGGTGGACGCCGCGCGGATCCGGCTCGTGGTGAACCGGCACCAGGACGGCAGGATCTCGAACGAGGACCTGCAGGCGGCCGCGGGCGCCGGCGTGTTCTGGTCGCTGCCGAACGACTACCGGCCCATGTCCTCCGCGCTCGACGCCCGCGAGCCGGTCGTGCTGGACTCCCCCGGATCCCGGCTCGCCCGCAGCTACCGCACGTTCGCGGCCACGCTGGTCGAGATGCAGGTGGCCGCCGAGAGCGGCGCCGCCGCGGGCGAGGCCGGCGCGAAGGGCTGATCCGCGAAGCGGCGCGTCAGCGCAACCGCACGATCCGCTGCGTGTCCGAGCCGTCCGCCGTGGTGACCCGCGCGAAGTACACGCCCGAAGCCAGCGACTCCATCGGCACGCGCAGCTCGTGGCGCCCGGCCTCCAGGCGCTGCGCATCCAGGACGCGCGCCACGCGGCGGCCGGCCACGTCCAGCAGGTCGCAGGACACCTCGCCGGCGCGGCGCAGTTCGAGCGACAGCGTGGCGGCCTCCCGGACCGGATGCGGGCGCGGGCGATCCAGGCGCACCGCGGCGGGCGGGGACGGCAGGAGGAACGGCGCGGGGGCGTCCGTGCTTGCGCCTTCCGCGTACGCCGCCAGCCGGTAGCGCAGCTCGCCGGACGCGGAAATGAAGCTGCCGCCCGCGTACACCGTCGTCCCGTCGTTCACGATGGCGAAGACATCGCCGCCCTGCATGTCCGTGTCGAAGGGGTCCAGCGCGCCGGTGGACGCGTCGAACTTCGCCAGCATCTCGTGCGTCGCGCCGGCGAGGGTCTGGAACCCGCCGCCCACCCACAGGTCGGAGCCGTGCAGGACGACCGTGTCGACCGTGAAGTCCGGCGCCGGATCCCAGGCGGTCGCCACGCCGGTGGATGCATCGATCGCCGCGAGCCGGTTCCGCGCGGCGCCGCCGATGGAGGTGAAGAGCCCGCCGGCCCAGACCGTCGCGCCGTCGGTGGCCACGCCGTACACGGCGAAGTTCGCCGCCGGATCAAATGCGGACGGCGCACCCGTGCCGAGGTCGATTTCGGCCATGCGCCCGCGCGCCTGCCCGCCGATCGTCGTGAAGTTGCCGGCGGCGTACAGCTGCCCGCCCAGGATCGTGATGTCGTACACCGTGTTGTTCGCGTTCGGGTTCCACGCGGTCGGCACGCCCGTCGACGGGTCCAGCGCCGCGAGGCGGTTGCGTCCCGCGCCGCCGATGTTCGTGAACGAGCCGCACGCGTACAGGAGGCCCCCGTGCATGCGCAGCGCGCGCACCTCGGAGGAGGCGCCCGGATTCCACGCGGTCGGCACGCCGGTGACGGCGTCGATGGCCGCGATCCGGTTGCGCGCCAGGCCGCCCACGTTCGTGAACAGGCCGCCGGCGTACACCGTGCCGCCGTCCACCAGGAGCGCGCGCACGGTGCTGCTTGCCGTGGGGGCCCAGTCCGTGGGGCGGCCGGTCGTGAGGTCGATCGCGGCGAGGCGGGTCCGCGCCACGCCGCCCACGGTGTAGAAGTCCCCGCCGGCGCACACGCTCGTCCCGTCCGTGGCCAGGGCGAACACCGCCAGGTCCGCCTGCGGATCCCATCCCGGGAGCGGGGCCGCTGTCGCGCTGTCCACCGCGGCGAGACCGCGCCGGTACTCGCCGCCCACGTCGGCGAAGGACCCGCCGAGGTACACCGTGGACCCGATCTTCGCCAGCGCGCTGACGTGGAAGTCCGCGGCCGGATCCCACGCGGCGGGGACGCCGGTCGCGGCGTCGATCGCGGCCACGCGCCCGCACGTCTGCGTGCCGACCATCGTGAACGCGCCCGCCGCGTACAGCAGAGGGCCGCTGAGCAGCAGGTCCGCGATCTCGTTGTTCGCGTCCGGATTCCACGGCAGCGCCGCGCCGGTGGCGGCGTCCACGGCGGCCAGCCGGTTGCGCGGCTGCCCGCCGGCGTTGAGGAAGCGGCCGCCCAGGTACACGGTGCCGCCGGACACCTCGATGTCGCTCACCTGGTTGTCCGCGCCGGGGTCCCACGCGTTCAGCGCTCCGGTGCCGACGTCGAAGGACGCGATGCGCGCGCGCGGCTGCCCCGCGATCGTCGTGAACATCCCGCCCGCGTACAGCGTGGTCCCGTCGGACGCCAGACAGCTCACGTAGCTCGTGGGCTGGGGGTCGAAGGCCGTCACCGCGCCGGTGCCCGCGTCCACCGCGCCGAGGTTCCAGCGGAAGTCCGCGTCGATGCCGAAGAAGCTGCCCCCCACGTACAGCGTGCCGCCCACGCGCAGGATCGTGTACACGTCGCCGCCCACCTGCGGCGCCCAGGGCGACACGCTGCCGTCGGCGAGGACGTGCGCGAGGCCGCTGCGTGGCTGGCCGCCGACGGCGGTGAAGTCGCCGCCGAGGAACCAGCCGCCGGCGCCGTCGGACGCCACGTCGTACACCACGCCTTCGACCACGGGCGGGGCGCCGATCGCGAGGCCGGTGACGGGATCCAGCGGCGCCGCGCCGCCGGTGTACGGCTCGACGCGGGAGAACGTGCCGCCCAGGTAGAGCGTGCTCCCGGAGAGGGCGAGCGCGTGGACGAAGCCGCCGTCGGCCATCCAGAGGTCGCGACGGAGTTCCTGGGCGGCCGACGGCGCGGCGGTCGTGGCGAGAAGCGCCAGCGCGGCCGCGCCGCGCCGGATCGTGCAGAGAGAGAGGACGGGCATGGATCGGCTCCCGGACGAAGGTGTGCTCCTTCGTTTGGGAAGCGCGGGGAATCTCCCGCCGCGATCAGCGGGATTCGACGCGGAAGGGCACCCGCGGCTCGGCCGCGCGCTCCAGACCGTCCGGACCCAGCGGGACCACCCGCCACGCACCGCCCCCCAGCGGCCGGGGCGTGAGCGCCGAGGCGGCCAGGGTGGTGTCGGCGGTGACCACCGTGGCGAGGCGCGTCCCGTCGGGCGCGAAGAGATCCACCCGGTACGCCGCCGCCCCCGCGTCCTTGGACCAGGTGAACGCCTCCGGCCGGGACGTCACGTCCCCGACCGGCGCGAGCGGCCGTGCGCCGGCGCCGCCGCCGCGAAGCGGATCGTCCTGGGGCGCGCGGCCCTGCTGCGCGAAGTGCAGGAGGCCGGCGAGGACGGCCACGCACGCCGCGGCGGGGAGGGCCACGCGGGGGAGCCACCATCCGAGGCCGCGCCGGGCCAGCGCCGGGCGCGCGTCCGCCACCCGCGGCGCGGGCGTCAGGGCCGCGTCCCACGCTTCCTCGAAGTACAGCGCCTCGGCCAGGGTGTCGTCGGCGAGCGCGGCCATCTCGAAGGCGCGCCGCTCCTCAGTGGTCATGGCGCCCGCGCGATAGCGGGCCAGACGCTCCTCGGCTTCCGGCGACAGGACGGGCCGCCCGCTCACGACAGCATCCCCCGTTCCTCCAGCACCTCGCGCAGCTTCCGGCGACAGCGATACATGCGCCGGTACAGCACCGCTTCCTCCACGCCCTCCTCGCGGGCGAGCTCGCGGGGCGTGAGCCCGTCCAGAAGACGCGTGAGGCAGCGCGCGCACGCGGGATCGGACACCGCCACCTGGGCCAGGCCCTCGTGCAGGAGGCGCGCCGCCTCGCCGGAGGCCAGGGCCTCCAGCGGGGTCGGCGCGGAGTCGGCCACCGTCCGCGCCGCCGCGACCGGACCGCGCGCCCGCTCGCGCACGCGTTCGCGCTGGTAGTGGTTGCCGATCACGTTGCGCAGAACACGGAACGCGAACGCGAGTCCCGGCACCCCGCCGGGTCCGAGCGAACCCGGGCCGGCGACGCCCTTCTCCAGCACGATGCGCAGCGCGTCCTGCACGAGATCCTCGGCGACCGCGTCGGGCACGCGCCGCCGCGCGACCGACAGGAGACGGGCGCGCAGCTCGCCCGGCCAGGTGCCGGGGCCGTGCGCGTCGTTCTCGGACGCCGGGTTCATTTGGCCAGCCCTCCGCATCTCCCGCCCGCCGCCGTCCCGCCCGTCAACGCTCCGGGAGAGGGCTCGGGGCGTCGCCCACGCCGAGGAGGAGGAAACCCCACCGGTCGCGCGGGGGGAAGCCCTCGCGCTCGATCGCGCGCCCGGCCCGCGCGAGGGCCTCGTCCCGGGCCAGGCCCGCACGGAGACCCTCGTAGAACGACTCCATCATGCGCGCGGCGGCCCGGTCGGCCACTTCCCAGCGGGTCGCCACGACCGTGCGCGCGCCCGCCGCCAGGAACGCGCGCGCCAGCCCGAATCCCTCGCCGGCGTACGCCACGGAGCCCATCGTCCGGCAGGCGCTCAGGGAGACGAGGTCCGCGCTCACGGCGAGGCTCTCGACGGCGGCGGCCGTGAGCAGCGGCGGGTCGCCCGCGAGCACGAGCCCGCCGCGCGGCGCCAAGCGCGGGTGCTCCAGCGCGTGCGTCGCGAAGTGAAGCACCGACGGCCGCGGCGCGGACCGCAAGCGCTCCAGGGTCGCCTGCCGGCCGAGGAGCGCGGTGGCGCCGCGCCGCTTCAACTGCTGCGCCTCGCGCCGGGCGGCCGGGAGGGAGCGCGCGATCCGGCCGCGCATTCCCTCGTCCAGCGCGGCGAGGGAGGCGTCGCGGGCCTGCACGGCGGGATCCGCGAGGGCGAGGAGCCCATCCCCCGGGGTGCGCCGCCCCTCCAGCGCGCCCAGCACCGCGGCCGAGGGGGCGTAGCTCACCGCCCACCGGTCGCCCAGGCGCGTCCCGCCGTCCGCGGGCAGCGCCTCCAGCGGCAGCGCGGGCGCGGCGACCGGCGCGACGACCACGAGCCGTGTGACATCCGCTGGAACGAGCGGCAGGGCGTCGCCGAGCAGCGCGTCCGCGAGCCGGTGCAGCGCGGGATCGTCGCGCGCTCGCGCGGCGCCGGACGCCAGGAGTTCGGTGGCGAGGTCCACGTCGGCGGAACGGACATCGTGCCGCAGCGGCGCTGCCGCGACGCGCCCGTCCGCAAGCACGAACACGGTCCCGAACCGCGCGCTCGTCCCCTCGAAGTGCAGCAGCGCCGCGCGGGACTCGCGGAGGTCCCGCAGGACGGGCTCGAGGTCCGGCACGTCGGGGGCGTCGAGGCGCCGCTTCAGCGCGAAGGCGCGCCCCCGCTCCGCCGCGCGCCATGCGTCCTCCGCGCGACCCTGCGCCAGGAGCGCGCGCGCCAGCACCGCGTACACGCTGCTTCCGTGCTCCGCCGTGGAGGCGTGATCCTCCTCCCGCGGGAGCGAACGCCGGAACTCCTCGTACGCCTCGATCTCCGGGAGCAGCCGTTCCTCCGCGCCCGCGGCCTCGCCCATCGCCATCGCGGCGGCCACGCCGTGCAGCGCCGCGGTGAGCCGGAGGTTCAGGTTGCGCGGGTCGGTCTCCGCGAGGAGGCTGTCCGCCTCGGCCCGGCACTGCGCGAAGCGGTCCGTCTCCAGCAGGAGGGGCAGGCGGAACGCGCGGACCATGGCCTGATGCCGGACGTCGCCGAGGCGGCGATCCACCTCCAGCGCGCGGTCCGCCGCGACCAGCCCCTCCTCCTCGCGGCCGAGCGTGCGCAGGCACGACGCGCGCTCCAGCCATCCGCGCGCCATTGAGCGGCCGATCTCCGCGCGCTCCCCCAGCGCGAGGATGCTGTCCGCCAGCGCGAGGGCCTCGACGTGGCGGTCGAGGAACCGCAGCGCCTGGGCGGCCTGGCCCAGGGCGAAGGCCTCCTGGGAGGGACGGTCCGCCTTCCGGTAGTGCCTGACCGCGCGCCGCGAGGCCGCCAGCGCCTCCCGCGCGCGGCCCAGCGCCATCCACGCCCGCGCCTCGGTGGAGCGCGCCGCGCCGAGCTCCGTCTCGTCCCGCAGCGCGCGGAACTTCGGGATCAGCGCGCGCACGGTGTCCAGCGCGGCGTTCGGGTCGTTGTCCACCAGGATGTCCGCGAGGTACGAGCGCACGCCCAGCTCGCGCCGCACGTCCCCGGCGCGGCGGGCGGCGGCGACCGCCACCTCCAGTTCCGCACGCGCTTCCTCCGCGCGGTTCAGCCGCACGAGCACCCCGCCCGCGCGGTGGTGCGCCTGCGCCGCCAGGGAGTCCAGCCCGGCCGCCCGCAGCTCCCGCGCGATGCCGCCGAGGTCGCGCGCCAGGTCCTCGAGGGAGATGCCGCCCTCGGTGCGCGCGCGTTCGCGCTTCTCGAACAGGTCCGCCGCGCGCTGCCGCAGCGCGCCCTCGTCGCCCGACCCGGGATCGGCCGCGGTCGCGATCGCCGCGATCGCCGCGAACGCGACGGTGGCCGCGGCGAGGCGCCGGATCATCGCAGCAGCATTCCCTTCACGGTGCGCGTGCCGGTCGCGGTCTCGAGCCGGAAGAAGTAGATGCCCGCGCCCGCGGGACGGCCCTGCGGGTCGCGTCCCGGCCACGTGACGCGGTGCTCGCCCGCGGTGGCGCGCGGCGTGTCCAGGAGCAATCCGACGACGCGTCCGGTGACGTCCAGCACCGTGACGCGCGCCGGGCCCGCGGCCGGGAGCGCGAAGCGCACGTTCGCGCCGTTCACGAAGGGATTCGGCGCGCAGGCCAGCGCCAGCCGACCGGGCTCCGGCACGGACGTGGCCGGCGCCTGCGGTCCGCGGGTGGGGATCATCACGCTCGCGGGCGAGCCCGGCCGGAACAGGTCCACGCGCGCCGTGGCGTCCCCGGGGGGCGCGTCCGCCTCGAAGGTGAACGTGAACAGGCTCTGGAAGACGAGCGGACGCGCGGCGGTGCTCCAGGTCACCGCGTCCGGCTCGTTCGCGACGGTCCAGTCGTTCCCGGCATCCGCGTCGCCGTCATGGAACGTGGCGGCGGACGACATCGCGCCGCCGAGCGGGATGGACAGCGCGGCGGCCTGCCGGTGCGAGCGCCAGTTGAACAACGCGTACTCGTAGCGCCAGGTCCCGGCGCCCAGATCCACCGCGCGCATCGACAGGACGAGCTCCCCGTCGTCCGGGCCGGCGGCCACCCGCGCGGAGACGTCGCCCCAGCTCTCCGCGACGGGTCCGAGGTGGAGATCGTCGCTCAGCGGCGACTGGAAGGTCCACGTGCTCCCGATCCAGATCGGCTCCACCTCGCGCCACGCGATCTGGTTCTCGTGGTCCACGTCGTCCGCGATCACGTACTGCCCCTCCAGCAGGAAGGTGGCGCCGGGGCGCGCGAGGTCCGCGTCCGCCACCGTCAGGCGCTGGTCCAGCGGGTCCGCGCCCACGCCGTTCCAGTCCCGGTCGCAGTCCGCGTCCGGACCGTCGGGCTCGTCGAAGAAGGAGCCGCATGCCTCCCAGGACGCGGTGAACGGGTTCACCTCGTCGCGCGGGCCCAGGTAGTACTGCGACGCGTTGTTCGTGGCGGTGTACGTGTCCGAGCACTCCGGCTGCAGCACGATGCCCGGGACGCCGGGGCATCCGGGGCCGCAGTCGTCCGCGGTCACGAAGAACGCGTGCTTGATCCAGCTCGTGCCGATCATCTCGAGCGTCCCGTCCTCGAGGCGATACAGGGAGAGCCCCACGAACGGGTGCGTCTCCGCCATCGGCCCCTCCCAGGGGACCGGCACGTCGCCCACGTTGCAGGTGATGGTGCGCGCGGAGAGGGCGGCCCGGCCGTCGGGGTACGTGCCCTCGCGGGCGACCTGGAGCAGGCGGTCCACCTCCGTGCACTCCACGTCCAGCACGGCGCGGGCCGGGACCGGGGCGGCCAGGCAAGGCAGCAGGAGAAGCGCGGCGACGCGACGGCGCGGCATGGGGTCTCCGGGATCCGGGATGAGCGGGGCAGGGCGTTGTCGCGGCCCGGCGCCTGTGTCATGGTACCGCGTCCACGCCCCGAGGTGCGCATGGGATTCCTCAAGGAGAAGAGCTCCTACCGCCCCACCCGCTTCGAGACCGCGGCCGCCTGGGTGGTGACCGGGGCCGCGGGCGGCGTGGTGGCCTGGTACCTCTTCCGCGCCTGGTTCGGCGGGTCCTGACGGGCGTGCGCTCGGTCATCCTCGGCACCGCGGGCCACATCGACCACGGCAAGACCACGCTGGTGAAGGCCCTCACCGGCGTGGACACGGACCGCCTCCCCGAGGAGCGGGAGCGCGGGATCTCCATCGAGCTGGGGTTCGCGCGGCTGGACGTGGGCGATGTCCGCTTCGGCATCGTGGACGTCCCGGGGCACGAGCGCTTCGTGAAGACCATGCTGGCGGGGGCCGGCGGGATCGACCTCGTGGTGCTCGTGGTGGCGGCGGACGAGGGCGTCATGCCGCAGACCCGCGAGCACCTGGACGTGATCGACTTCCTCGGCGTCACGCGCGGCGTCGTGGCGCTGACGAAGACGGATCTCGTGGACGAGGAGACGCGCGAGATCGCCGCGCTGGACGTGGCCGACGCGCTGGAGGGGACCACCTTGGCTGGCGTGGACGTGCTGCCGGTGAGCGGCGCCACCGGGGACGGGCTGGATGCCCTGAAGGCGAAGCTGCGGGAGCTGGCGAAGGGCGTGCCGGCACGCACGGACACGGGCCCGTACCGGCTGCCGGTGGATCGCAGCTTCGTGATGGAGGGCTTCGGCACGGTGGTGACCGGCACGGGCTTCACCGGCAGCGTGCGCGTGGGGGACAAGCTCTCGCTCCTGCCGCGCGGCATGGACGTGCGCGTGCGGCGCGTGCAGGTGCACGGGAAGGACGCGGAGGTGGGCGGCCCGGGGCAGCGCACGGCGCTCGCGCTGCACGGCGTGGCGAAGGAGGACGTGGAGCGCGGGGACCAGCTCGTGTCGCCGGGGTCGCTGTCCGTGTCGAGCATGGTGGACGTGCGGCTGCGCGTGTCGCCGCGCTGGGTGCGGCCGGTGAGGAACCG
This sequence comes from uncultured Gemmatimonadota bacterium, assembly GCA_964471155.1. Taxonomy (GTDB): domain Bacteria; phylum ARS69; class ARS69; order ARS69; family ARS69; genus CAYYFX01. The sequence goes on from CAYYFX010000050.1 coordinate 21,525, forward strand.
CGAGCGCGTGCGGTTCCACCTGGCGGCGTCCGAGGACCTGGGACGCGTGATCCTCCTGGACCGGGACGAATTGAAACCGGGAGAGGACTGCCTGGCGCAGATCCGGATGGAAAGCCCCGTGGTGCCGGCAGCGGGGGACCGGTTCGTGTTGCGATCGTACTCGCCCGCGCATGCCATGGCCGGCGGCGTGATCGTGGACCCGCATCCGGCGAAGCACCGGCGCGGACGCAAGTCCGATCTGGACGCGATGGCGCGCCGCGAGGGCGGCGGGCCGGTGGCGCTGCTGCTGGAGAAGGCGGGAGCGGCCGGGCTGGCCGGCGTGAAGCCGCGCGATCTCGCCACGGCCGCGTCGATGACCGCGGCGGAGGTGGACGAGCACGTGCGGCGCGAGGTGGACGCGGGGAACCTGCGCGTGACCGCGGGCGGGCGCGTGGTGGCGGCGGACGCGTGGCGCGTGGCGGCGCGCGCGATCGTGGCGCGCGCGGAGCAGTTCCACGAGCGGCATCCCCTGCGCTGGGGGCCGACGCGCGAGGAGCTGCGCGCGGCCGTGGCGTCCGCGGCATCGCCGGCCCTGATGGGCGAGATCCTGGACGAGCTGGCCGCGGCCGGCGAGGTGGCGCTCTCCGGGGACAAGGTGCGCGTGGGCGGCGGCGACGTGGTGTTCGACGGCGCGGCGGCGGCGGAGCGGGACCGCGTGGAGTCGATCTACCGCAAGACCGCGCACCAGCCGCCGGAGCTGAAGACCGTGCTGGCCGAGGGCGGGCGGCTGACCGAGGACGTGGTGCGCGCGCTCGCCGACGCGGGGACGCTGGCGAAGGTGACGGAGGAGATCTACCTGCACCGCGAGGCGATGGACTCCGCGCGGAAGGCGCTGGCGGAGATCCAGGCGCGCGACGGCGAGATCACGGTGGGCGCGTTCCGCGATGCGCTGGGCATCTCGCGGAAGTACGCGGTGCCCATGCTGGAGCACTTCGATGCGCTGCGGGTCACGCGCCGCGACGGCGACGTGCGCAAGCTGCGCGCCGATTCGGGAGGGGGACGATGAGCAGACGGACGAAGGCGGTGGCGTTCGCGGCGATGCTCGCGACCGTCGCGCTCTCGGCCGGGTGCGCCACGATCGGCGCGCCCTTCGCGGTGGAGAACGTGCGGAACCTGGAGATCGGGAAGACGTCGCGGTCGGACGTGGTGCAGATGTTCGGCGCGCCGTGGCGCACGGGGCTGGAGGACGGGCGCGAGACGTGGACCTACGGACACTACCGCTACTCGCTCTTCGGCGCGGACCGCACGCGGGACCTCGTGGTGCGCTTCGGGGCGGACGGCAAGGTGGCGTCGTACACGTTCAGCTCCACGGAGCCGGAGGATCTGGGGGAGGCTCCGGTCCAAGCCGATCGCCGCCAGGCCCCATAAGAGACTGTTACCGGCGGGCCGAACGCCGGATCCTCGTGATGGGGCAGGACGACCTCCCCCGGTCGGGGGCGCGGGGGGTGACGATCCAGCCGACGTACGAGTGGCTCCTTGCGGAGCCGGGGGACTGAAGGCACGGCCGTTACGGCCCGGAAGCCCGGAGACAGCGGAGGGTCCCGCACCGGTTGCCAATGCGCGCGCGCAGGCTCTAGATTCGCGCCCCTCGGGAGGGTCCGCCCGCACTTCTCCGGTCCGCGGGCGGGCCGCCTTCCGTTTCCCGCCCCCTGCGAGGCTTCCCCCATGTTCCATCGTGCCGTGCGTCGTCCGACCCGCCGCTCCGTCTGGGTTCCCTTCGTGCTCGGCTCGGCGCTGGCCGGCTGCCAGGGATCCGGTGCTCCCGCCGGGGACGCCGGCGCCACGGCCGCCGCTCCCGCCCCGGATCCCGTGGAGCGGGGCCGCTACCTCGTCACCACGGGCGCCTGTGGCGACTGCCACACGCCGTGGATCATGGGCGAGAACGGTCCCGCGCCGGACGCGACCCGGCTGCTGTCCGGGCATCCCGCGGACCTGCCGGTCACGCCCGTCGAGATGCCCGAGGGCTGGATGATGATCTCGAACGTCACCAACACCGCGCACCAGGGGCCGTGGGGCGTCAGCTTCTCCGCGAACCTCACGCCGCACGCGACGGGGCTGGGGAACCTCACGGAGGAGCTCTTCGTGCAGTCGTTCCGCACGGGACAGCACTTCGGCAAGGGACGGCTCGTCCTCCCGCCGATGCCCATGTCGGCATACCGGGCGTTCACGGACGACGATGTGAAGGCGATCTGGGCATACCTGCAGACGGTCCCGCCCGTCGAGAACGCGGTGCCGCAGCCGATTCCGCCCGCGGGGCCGCCGGCGCCGTAGCGAGGCGCGCGGCGACGCCGCGGGAACGCCACCCCCCGTCGCGAGGTACGCAGTGCACGTGGAACCGGTGGTCCTGGAGGGTCGGAGCGTCCGGCTGGAGCCGCTGAGCCTCGCGCACGTGGCGGGGCTCGCGGCGGTCGGGCTGGACGCGGAGATCTGGCGCTGGAGCCCGGAGCCGCTGGAGAGCGAAGCGGACGTGCGCCGCTACGTGGAGACCGCGCTCGCGTCGCAGCGCGCCGGGACGGCGGTGCCGTTCGCCACGTGCGCGAAGGGCGACGGCGGCGCGCCGGCCGTGATCGGCAGCACGCGCTTCGCGAGCATCGACACGGTGAACCGCCGCGTCGAGATCGGCTGGACGTGGCTCGGCGTGGGGCACCAGCGCACCGCCGCGAATACCGAGGCGAAGTACCTGATGCTGCGCCACGCGTTCGAGACCTGGGGCTGCATCCGCGTGGAGTTCAAGACGGATTCGCTCAACGAGAAGTCCCGCGCCGCCATCCGCCGCCTCGGCGCGGTGGAGGAGGGGACGCTGCGCAACCACATGACGACACGGAGCGGCCGGTATCGCCACTCCGTGTACTTCAGCATCCTGGACAGCGAGTGGCCCGCCGTGAAGGAACGGCTGGAGGGCCTGATGGGAGGTGCCGCGTGACGTTCTCGAACCCGGCGGCCGGCGCGAAGGATGCGGCGGCGGCGTACGTGAAGGCGCTGCTGGACCTGCTGGGGACGCGCGATCCTCTCGACGTGATGGAGGAGCTGGAGGGCGCGGTGCGGGAGATGGTGGCGGGCGTGACGGAGGCGAAGCTGCGCGTGGCGGAGGCGCCGGGGAAGTGGTCCCTGCTGCAGGTGGTGGGGCATCTCGTGGACACGGAGATCGTGTACGGGTACCGCGTGCGGCTCGTGCTCGCGGAGGACGAGCCGCGCGTGCCGGGGTACGACCAGGACCGGTGGGCGGGCGCGTGGGAGCGGCGGGCCGCGGCGGGCACCGCGCCGATGGAGGAGCTGCTCGGCGATCTCGGCACCCTGAGGCGCATGAACCTGCGGCTGTACCGGGGGCTCGAAGCCGCGGACATGGAGCGGTGGGGCGAGCACGCGGAGCGCGGGGCCGAGAGCGTGCAGAAGATGCTGCGCCTCCTGGCCGCGCACGACCTGGTGCACCGGCGGCAACTCGCGCGGATAGGTCGTGTCGTATTGCGCTAGAGTCACCACGGCACGTCGGTTCGGTAGAGTAGGGAACATCTTCCGTCCGGGAGGTGAGCAGTTGGAAGCATCTTCCACGCCCGGTCGCGTCGGCTTGTGGCGTACGCTCGCCTGGATGGCGCTCCTTGGCGTCTACCTCGCGTCGCTCAAGACGGACCTGCTCGATCTACGTCCGAACGAGTTCGGAGACTTCCTTGCGGGAGTCTTCGCCCCGCTGGCGTTCATCTGGATCATTGTCGCGTACCTGCAGCAGGCCAGTGAGCTCCGTCTCCAGGTTGCGGAGCTGACGGCGCAAGTGCAGGCGACCCGGTCCCTCGCGGATGCCGCCGCCTCGGATGCGCGGCGAGCAACGGCACAGGCACAGCCCGCCTTTCACAGTGCCGGGGTAACGCGCTCCGGTCCGGCGTGGACGCTTCGCTTGCAGATCACTGGCCCGCACATCAGCGACGTTTTGCTCGGCGAAGTGCAAGGCGAGCTTCGCTTGGCGGCGTTCTCACGGCCTGTCTGGAGCCCCGGAGAGCGGGTTGTCCTCAACGTCGTGAAGGGAGGCCGCGGCTTCTTCGAGATGCGGTATCGTGACCTCCACCACGAGGAGCAGTCGCAGTGGATCTACTTCGACGGCACCGCACGACTCATGGCGCTCGGCTACGGCGGACACCCAAGGGAACTCCAGGGGCTCTTGGAGCCGGAGGACGGCGAAGTCGGCGGACCCGGCCCAACGGGCAGCGGGCTGTGAGCACGTCCGGGACTCCGTTCCCGAGCCGAAGCCCGCACTTGGCAGTCCTTGGTCGAGCTGTAGCCTGAGTACAGGCTCGCTTCGTCCAGGGACGTTTGGACCAGATCGGCCACCTGCTGAGGGACGATGACTTCACCGCCCACCATCCAGCCAGGGCACGTTCTCAGCGGCCCGCTCTTCCGCGAACCGATGCGAGTCGAGACCGTTCAGCAGAACGGGCCGATGAGCTGGGTCGTGGGCCTGGTTGGCACCCAGTCGGAGCGTTTCCGTAGGGTCACTTTGACCGATTCGGACCTCGCTACCCTCACGGTCGTCCAGCCCAGCAGCACCTTCGACGGGGACGGGCGCCTTCTCCGCCTCGGCCTCCAGGCCTACGCCCTCGGCATCGCATACGAGTTCGACCCGTACTTCGGCCTGTCCATCTCCCGGGTCGACCCGCTGCCGCACCAGCTCGAGGCGGTGTACGACCACCTCCTCAAGCTGGCCCGGGTTCGCTTCCTGCTCGCCGATGACGCGGGGGCCGGCAAGACGATCATGTCCGGGCTGCTCATCCGGGAGCTGGAGCTGCGCGGCCTCGCCGAACGCATCCTGATCGTCTGCCCGGCGAATCTCGCCTTCCAATGGCAGCGGGAGCTCAAGGAGAAGTTCGACTCCAAGTTTCTCGTAATGAAGGGGCAGGACCTTCGCGAACAGTTCGGTGTGAATCAGTGGATCGAGCACCGGCGCGTCATCACGTCCCTGGACCTGGCCAAGCGTGAAGAGATCCTGCCCGGCCTGCGCCAGGTGCACTGGGACCTCGTCATCGTGGACGAAGCGCACCGGATGTCGGCGGCCGACGAGTCCCACAAGAGCCTGCGCTATCGCCTCGGCGAACTCCTCCGCGACAGCTCGGATCACATGCTCCTGCTGACCGCCACACCCCACAAGGGCGACCCGCAGAACTTCAGCCTGTTCCTGCAGTTGCTCGACGCGGACGCCTATGCCGACGTGAAGTCCATCCGCGAGGCGATGAACCGCCGCCGAGCGCCGTTCTATCTCCGACGCACAAAGGAGGCGATGGTCTACTTCCCGGAGCGCCGCGACGATGGAACGTGGGCGGCCGAGCCCATCTTCACCAAGCGCATCCCCCACACGGTCGACTTCCAGATCGACGGTCCGGAGTTCGAGCTGTATCGAGACGTGACGCGCTTCGTGAAGCGCGAGAGCGCCCGGGCGGCTGCTGCGGGCGAGGATCCCCGCGCCCGTGCGATCGGCTTCCTGATGTCCCTCTACCAACGCCGCCTCGCCTCCAGCACGTACGCCATGCGCCGTTCGCTGGAGAACCGCGCACGGCGCTTGGAGGACGGCCTGAAGCGCGCGCAGGATCTGGCCCGTCAGACGCCTCCGGACCTCCCCGATGCAGAGGAACTGGAGGAAATGGAGGAGGGGGAGCGCGAGCGCCTCGAGCGGATGCTGGATGCCATCTCGCTGGCCGGCAGTGCGGATCAACTCCGCCAGGAAGTCCAGGAGCTGCGGCGCTTGGCAGCCCAGGCCCAGGCGGTCGAGGAGGCGGGCAAGGAAGCCAAGCTCTCGCAGCTCAAAGAGCTCATGCACCGGGAGGGCTTCTTCGACCACCCCGAGCAACGGCTCCTGCTCTTCACGGAGTTCAAGGACACGCTGGACTACCTGGTGGAGCGCTTGGAGGCCTGGGGGTTCCGCGTCGGGTGCATCCACGGTGGCATGAAGTCAGGGTCCCGGGACGAACCCGGCACGCGTCTCCACGCCGAGCAGCAGTTCCGCGAGGGCGGCATCCAGGTCCTCGTGGCCACCGAGGCCGCGGGAGAGGGCATCAACCTGCAGGTCTGCAACGTCCTGTTCAACTATGACATCCCCTGGAATCCGAACCGGCTCGAGCAGCGCATGGGCCGGATCCACCGCTACGGCCAGCGCAAGGACTGCCTGATCTTCAACTTCGTGGCCACCAACACGATCGAGGGTCGCGTCC